>JBAQKZ010000040.1:0-18627 GCA_049301475.1 Geobacteraceae bacterium
AACACAACGTTTGTCTACCCCCCTTTTGTAAAGGGGGGCCAGGGGGGATTTAGCAGCCGCCTGAACCTAAATCCCCCTCGATCCCCCTTTACGAAAGGGGGAAGAAAAAGACCGCCGCTAAAACGGGAGAATGACCATGGTATTCAACAATTCCGCTAAAACAACCGGCCGGTTAGGGACCGAAAACAAAATCTCCTATTTTCAGGAACTGAAACAACGCATCCACAGACAGCTCATTGAACGCATCGACACAGGCAAACTGGACATGCTGATGAGCGGCGAACTGGCCAGGGAAATCGGGTACATCATCGAGAGCCTGATCGCCGAAGAGGGTGTCCCCCTCAATCAGCAGGAAAAGGAACGGCTCATTGTCGATGTCCAGCATGAGACCTTCGGCCTGGGACCGCTGGAACCGCTGCTGGCCGACCCGGACATCTCGGACATCCTGGTCAACAACAGCTCCAACGTCTATGTCGAGCGGTTCGGCAAGCTGTCAAAGACGGACGTGATCTTCCGCGACAACAATCACCTGTTGCAGATCATCGAGCGGATCGTATCCAAGGTAGGCCGCAGAATAGACGAATCTTCGCCATATGTGGATGCACGTCTACCCGACGGTTCCAGGGTCAACGCCATCATCCCTCCCCTGGCTATTGACGGACCGGTCCTTTCCATCCGGCGTTTCGGTCTCGAACCGCTGAATATCAGCGACCTGCTGCGCTTCGATACCCTCGACAGGCGGATGCATTTAGTCCTCGAAGGCGCCGTCAAGACCCGCCATAACATCCTGATCTCAGGCGGCACAGGGACAGGAAAGACCACCCTTCTCAACGTGCTCTCCGAATTCATCCCCCACACCGAGAGGATCGTCACCATAGAAGACTCGGCCGAGCTCCACCTGAAACAGGATCACGTGGTGAGACTGGAAACCAGGCCTTCCAACATTGAGGGGAAAGGCGAGGTCACCCAACGGGATCTGGTGCGCAACGCCCTGCGGATGAGGCCTGACAGAATACTTCTTGGCGAGGTGAGGGGCGGAGAGGCGCTTGACATGCTCCAGGCCATGAATACTGGTCATGACGGCTCGCTTTCGACCATCCACTCCAATTCCACCAGGGATGCGATGGCGCGACTCGAGACGATGGTGCTGATGGCCGGCATGGATCTCCCCGAAAAGGCCATCAGGGAACAGATTGCGTCGGCCATCAACATCATCATCCAACTGGTGAGATTCCCCGACGGCACCCGTAAGATCACGAGGCTATCCGAAATTACCGGGATGGAAGGGAACACCATAGTCATGCAGGATATCTTTGTCTACGACCAGAAAGGCATTGACA
The DNA here is from genome assembly GCA_049301475.1 of Geobacteraceae bacterium. Taxonomy (GTDB): domain Bacteria; phylum Desulfobacterota; class Desulfuromonadia; order Geobacterales; family Geobacteraceae; genus JBAQKZ01. The sequence continues at coordinate 1,341 of JBAQKZ010000040.1, forward strand.
AGGACGGCAATGTTGTCGGCGAATTCAAGGCCACCGGTGTCAGACCACGGTTTGTCGAGCGCTTTAAAATGTTCGGGTTTGAGCTTCCTGCCGGGATGTTCGAGCAATAGGAGGTTACTGTGCTTTCCGTAGCCATTCTCACTTTCATAGCGTCTTTCCTGCTGATCATCGCCTGCGTCTTCATTGCCACAACGGTTAAGGAGTCCCCTGCCGCCCAGTTGAGGCTCAGGCTGCGTAGCATGGCGCGGGAAACGCGTGGGAAATCAGCCCTCCCGGAGGATCTGCGGCTGGATATCATCAGGGAGATCCCCCCGTTCGAGCGTTTCATCAGCCACATTCCATTCCTGCGCAATACGGAGAAGCTGCTCGACCAGGCCGGGCTGAAAATCTCACCAAGCAGGTTCCTCTTTATGGTTGCCGCCATATCGCTGGCATGCTTTATAGCTATCTTCATTCTCAGGGGAAACTATATCCTTGCCCTTGTGGTTGCCGTAGCAGCCCTGATTGCCCCCTATATTTACCTTTATTACCGGAAGTCCCAGAGGGCTGACAAATTCACCGAGCAGCTTCCCGACACCCTCACAACGATCGCCCGTTCGCTTCGGGCGGGGCATTCATTGAACAGCGCAGTGGAACTGATCGGCCAGGAAATGCCTGATCCGACCTCGGAATTTTTCAAGACCGCGTACGAACAGCAGAAACTCGGCCTGCCGGTAACGGACTCCCTGACAAACATAGCAGAACGTGTTGAAAGCCTTGACTTTCGTTTTTTTATAACGGTGGTCACAATAAACAACGAAGTCGGCGGGAACCTGGCTGAGGTCCTCGACAAACTGGCCGCAACGATCCGGGACAGGCTGAAAATCCGGCGGCAGGTGCGGGTTTATACCGCTCAGGGGCGCCTCTCCGGATACCTCCTTGCCGCCCTCCCCATTATCACGTTCATTGTTTTCAGTTTCATAATGCCCGGATACGAGGATGCGCTCATCAAGTCAAAGCAAGGCCAGATCATTCTGGCTGCGGCTTTTGCCGCCCAAATCATAGGGTTCCTTTTCATAAGAAAAATTATCAACATAAGGATTTAGGGTGACGCCATGCTTCCGCTCATAATCACCGCAATCTTTATTGCCGTAACCCTGCTGACCTCAGCGCTCCTGTATCCTGCCCTTACAAAGAGGAGCATTGTCCAGGAGAGGCTGGAGAAACTGACTCCCCTCAAAAAGGAGCAGTTTTCACTGATTGTGAAAAGAACCCCCTGGCAGACATTTCTCGCCGGCTTTGGCGAGCGGTTCCGTTTTGCGCCGAGGGAACAGTCGAAATATACCAGGATGCTCGTTGCCGCCGGATTCAGGAAAGAAAGCTTTGCCGTTTTTATCGGCGTCAAGGTGCTCCTGGCAGTGATCCTGCCGGTCATCTATCTGGTTTTGTATGCCTTGCCCAAAGGGGCGTTGCTACAGATCAATTCCATACTGTTCGCCGCCGCACTGGCCATTACAGGTTTCCTTCTGCCGAGCTTCTGGTTGTCCCGCAGGGTGGAAAAGCGCAAAATCGAAATATTCCATATCCTGCCTGACATTCTGGATCTGCTGACGGTCTGTGTGGAAGCAGGCCTTGGCCTCGATGCAGCCCTGATGAAAGCCAGTGAAAACCCGCAATTCAAAGGAAATCCACTGGTTGAAGAGCTGCACAAAGCCGGCATTGAAACCAGGATCGGCAAGCCGAGGCACGAAGCCCTCAAAGACATGGCGGAAAGGACAATGGACAGCGATGTGCGATCATTTGTCGCCATGCTGAGCCAGACCGAGCGCTTTGGCACCAGTCTCAGCCTGGCTCTGCGGGTCTATTCCGATGACCTGCGCACCAGGAGGAGCCAGATAGCCGAAGAGGCCGCGGCGAAAACCGCGATAAAGATGCTTTTTCCGCTGGCCTTCTTCGTATTCCCCGCACTGCTGGTCGTCATCCTGGGGCCGGCCTTCTTAAAGATGCAGGCGCTGTTCAAATAATGGTGGTCAATCGCCGGTTGTTTCATATCTCATGTCGCAGGGGGGGGGGTGAATTTATGAGTTTGACTTTCGATTCAATTGTGCTTTTGGTTATTGCTGTTGAACTGGCCCTGATTTATGTAAAAATAGGGAAAAAATGAGTTTTGGCGGGGAACCTTAGCCATTCGTTTTCGTCCAGGCGAATGGCTAAGGTTTAGAGGTTGTACTATAAAGTCCCCCTTAAAAAAGGGGGATTTAGGGGGATTTGCCGTTGACTTTACAAACCAAATCCCCCCAACCCCCCTTTGCAAAGGGGGGAATAACCGATGAAAAGCGCAACTGCCGGAGTATCACTAAATGCGCGTGAGAAATATAACCACCAATAAAGAAGTGGCAAGCCACGTGGTAGTGGCCGACACGTTGTTTCTCCGTCTCAAGGGGCTTTTGGGACGTAAGGCGCTCACCGCCGGAGAAGGCCTGCTTATAAAGCCCTGCAAGGGGGTGCATACGTTCGGCATGAGGTTTCCGATTGACGTTGTTTTCCTTGATAAACAGAATTTTGTTATTGCCTGTAAAAAAAACATGGCTCCAAACCGCTTGACCCCTGTCTACCCGAGGGCGGCGACTGTTCTTGAACTCTCCGCAGGGATTATTGATGCCACCTCAACGGAAACCGGCCACCAGCTTGAACTTGCCTAAGGGACATAAGTGCCTCCTGCCGTTCCTGCTGTTCCTCATTACCATCGCAACCAGAATCCCCTTTACCGAGAAACTGCTGTATCACATGGATTCGGTCCAGTATGCCCTGGCGATCGGTCACTATGACATTACGGTTCATCAGCCCCACCCTCCGGGGTATTTTCTTTACGTCATGCTCGGCAGGGCTGCATACGCAATTACCGGCGATCCCCACACTGCCCTCCTCTCTTTAAGCATACTATTCAGCGCCCTGACCGTGGTGGCTATCTATTACCTGGCCAGGGAGCTGCATGACGATACCTGCGCGCTCATGGCTGCGCTATTGGCCATCACCAGTCCCAATCTCTGGTTCCATGGCGAAGTGGCCCTGAACTATGTAATCGAGGCGTTCTTCAGCACCGTTATTGCGCTCCTCTGCTGGCATATCCATCGCGGAAAGGTGCGCCTCGTCTGGCTTTCGGCCATCATCCTGGCAATGACCGGCGGCGTACGCCAGAGCACGGCGGTCTTTCTCTTCCCGCTCTGGCTGCTTGCTATCCGGAGACTCCCCTTACGCACCATCATAACCGCCGTCGGCCTCTTTGTCATTGCATCCCTCTGCTGGTTTGTCCCGATGGTCTGGATGACCGGGGGGCTGGAGAGGTATCTCGGGGCGTTCCGGGAACTCTGGCTATTCACGGGTGGCCAGGCGTCAGTCTTCCAAGGTGGCTGGCCGACCTTCAAGTATTATGCGTCCACGGTTTTCATATTCACTGTCTACGGCATCGGAGGCGGCATCGGAATTCTGATCCTCCGGCTCTATCATGGGATCAGAACCAGGGGGCTTATGGAGTTGCCCAGAGAAAAAGTTCTCTTCTATCTGGCATGGCTTCTCCCGCCGATTCTTTTTCACCTGCTCATCTTCATTCAGCCTGCAAATCCCGGTTATGCGCTGATTTACCTGCCGCCTCTCCTGATACTTGTGGCGGCATCCATCTGCCATACAAGCACCGGCACAGCCAGATTCATGGCCGGGAATCTTTCCCGGCCGCTTTTTGCACTCCTCATTTGTATAAATCTGGCAATTTTTTTCTTCGCCCATTCTCCGGTCTCTTATCCCGCTCTCCGCAAACATGACAAGGATCTTGCCGTTATCCTGTCCGGTTTCAGCAGCTTCGATTCCTCATCCACTGCCCTGTTTATCGACACCTTTATCTTTTACGGGCCACGCCACTTGATGTACTATCTCCCGGATTACGCAACATATATGATGGATATCAGAGTTGCCCCGACCGGGGAACTGCGGCAGATATTCTATGGGATAAACGGAAAAACGTATATATCCAGGCAGATAAACCTGCCGGCGGGGATAAAGCAGTTTGCCACCCTGAAATTTACCAAGCCGGGCAGCGGTGGTTTCCCTTTTATCGGCCTGAAGGTTGTCCACCTCGCCCCTGAATTTTCCATTGTAGCGGGACCCATTGCCCAGGTTGAGCGCGTATACCCGGACATTAAACTGGTAATGCCCAAAATCGGCGGATGACAACAAAACTCATTCCGTTAATCTCTACAGGGAGCCCCGGTGCCGGTTTGTGAAATGAAAAAGCGAACACCCACGTTATACCGTCTCTTGTTACTGCTGGCCCTCGCAACGGCGTTGATGCTCAGGCAACTGATCACGGACGGCTACTTTTCGGTTATTTCCGGCGACACCGTTTCCTATACGAGCTGGGCCTGGCAGTTCAACGAGGCGCTAAAGGAAGGGATCCTTTATCCCCGCTGGACCTCCCTCAACTTCTGGGGTTACGGCAGCCCGACATTCATTCTCTATTCCCCCCTGGCCTTTTACCTGGCCGCCCTGCTCAACCTTTTTACGGGTTCATTGCTTTTGGCCATGAACCTCGCTAAATTCACAGCCCTGTTCATTTCAGCGGCCGGTATGTTTTTCCTGGTGAAGGAGTTCTATTCAGAGAAAACCGCACTGCTGACGGCGGCCTTTTATATGATGCTCCCGGTCAATATCCTCCAGTACTACTTATTCGGCGGATTCGCCTCCGTCATTTCGTTTGCCTGGTTCCCCCTGATCCTGCTCTTCATCATCAGATACCTTAATAACGGAAAATACCGGCACCTGGTATATGCTGGTCTCTGCTACGGTGGGCTTATCCTTACGCACCTGATCAACGCCTACATGTTCACGTTTGTGATGGTGCTGTTTATCCTGCAAGGTTGCAGAGGCGGCAACAGTGCCAGAAACCTGCCGGCCATTCCATTTATCATGACAACCGGTTTTCTGGTAGCAGCCGGTTATCTCCTCCCGCTTGCCTGGGAAAAGAGGTTTGTCAACCTGGAAGCTTTTATAGGGTTAATCTATTCCGACTTCTTCATCCTGCCGGACTTGTCCGGCAAACTTTCCCCTGGTCACGTTTGGGCTGTCTACTACAAAACCTTTTTGCTCAACACGGCTTTCTATGTTGCGCTCGTGTTGCTGTTCTTCATCATATTGCGAAAGTTGCCGCGCCCTGCCCATACAGAGGCGCCTGTCAACATTTCATCGTTTGCCCTTATCCTCGCCATATCCAGTATCTTCCTGCTGTTTGGCATATCAACACCGCTCTGGGAAATCATCCCTTTTTTCAAATTCATTCAGTTCCCCGTCAGGTGGCTCAATATTGCCACCTTTGCCATCGCGCTGCTGTTTGCCTCCTGCTGTGAAGCCTGGTCGGCAACCGGCAAGGCAAAAGGCCCATTATTAATCGGATCGGTTCTGTTCGGCCTATGCCTGGCAATGGATTGCCACTACGTTACCAACGCGCCCCGGTTCAGCAAACGTGAACTGATTCCAGGCAAGCCGGTCAACTGGACCTTTGAACACCTCCCCAAGGGAGCCAATTTGGACAATCTCAATAAATATGCGCTATCCTCCGAAAAAGCCGTTATATTCAAAGGAAAAGGGGAGGCAAGGATTGTCGCGTGGAAGTCCGCCGAAAGAACTCTACAGGTGACGGCGCAAGAACCGGTCACCATCCGGCTGGCAACGTTCAATTTCCCCGGATGGAAAGCGTACTTGAATGGAAGACAGACAGATATCCGGACAGAAAAAGAAACCGGAGCGATACTGGTGGATGTACCAAGAGGGTCAAATCTACTGCGGTTTATGTTTGAAGATACGCCGGTTCGCTGGTATGGCAAGGTCATTTCTCTCGTATCCGTAGGTGTAATAGGCGCTCTTTTATTGATTTTGTGAAGCACATGACGCTTTGAAAGGCAGTATTAAATGGTCTCGACACAAAAAAGCATCTCTCGACTTATCCCCTCCATCGCCAGCATACTTTTCATCGTCCTGTTCATCTATATTGCATTCAACGGAAAAGGGCTTCTGGGTGATGCGGATACGGGCTACCATATCCGGGCCGGGGAGTACATCCTGGCACACCATGCCATCCCCCGGCACGATATCTTTTCGTTCCACTCCCCGCCCATTCCCTGGACCGCCCACGAATGGCTCTCCGAGGTCATCATGGCCCTCGTACATGGCGCTTTCGGCATGACCGGACTGGTGATATTCTTCGCCTTTCTGATCGCCCTGGTCTACTGCCTGCTGTTCAAATATCTCCGCTCCTACAGCAGCAACATACTCGCAGCACTCTTCATCGCTCTGATGGTCATGGCCTCTTCAATGATTCACTGGCTGGCCAGGCCCCATATATTCTCCTACCTTCTCATACTTTTCTGGTATTTCATCCTCGATGCCCATGAGCGCGGCACAAGCAAGCGTCTCTGGACGCTGCCGCTTATCATGCTCCTCTGGGTCAACCTGCACGGCGGGTTCGTAGTCGGCTTCATCCTCCTGGGGGCCTATTTCACCGGCAATCTGATCCAGGCCGTCACCGCCACAGGAGAGGCTCGGGAGGAAGCCAGGCGGCGGTACCGGCAACTCGTCTCCATAACCGTTTTATGCCTGGCCGCGTGCCTGGTAAACCCCTTCGGCTATCATATCCTGCTGTTTCCCTTTAATCTCGTCTCCAACAAGTATCTCATGGATCACGTCAACGAATTCATTTCGCCTAACTTTCACGAACCGCTCCACTTCAAATACCTGCTGCTGCTGCTGATCGCACTGCTGGCGTTGTCCCGCAAGCGGCTGCGGCCAAGCGGGCTCATCCTGATCCTCATTTTTACCAGTATGGCGCTATACTCTGTCCGGCACATTCCCCTGTTCGCCATGATAACGGCGCCGATTCTCGTCTGTCAGTGCGAGGCGCTGCTCAATGGCGGAAACGGGCGGTTCTCAAGGTTCCTGAGGAAAAGGGGCGAAAGGATCGCCGCTGTTGATGCAAAAGCGGGAGGATATATCTGGCCGGTCGCGGGGGTGTTGATAGTGGTGTTTTGCGCGGCCTGGGGTAGAATTGAACATAAGTTCGATCCCAAGATCAAGCCGGTGGCCGCAGTAGAGTTCATCAAGCGCGAACCGATCAAGGGGAACATGTTTAATAACGATGAGTTCGGCGACTACATCATCTACGCGGCCTGGCCGGATTACCGGGTCTTTTTCGACGGCAGGTCTGACATGTACGGCGTCGACATCATGAAGGAGTATTTCAAGGTCGCTAATGTCGAACCTGATTGGGAAAAGGTTCTCGCCAAGTACCAGATCAACTGGATCATGTTCGATGCAAAATCGGTGCTGTCGCGGTTTCTACTGGTAAACAACGGCTGGCGCCTTATCTACGGCGACAAACTGACAAATATTTTCGTCCGGAACATCCCGGCCAACCAGGCGCTGATCAGCAAATACCGGAACGTTACGCCGGTCCCCCAGGACGCAGGAGATGACAAGGAAAAGCGTGACTAATTCAGCACAAGTTCTCATTACTCAACAAGTCCCCCTACCTTGACGGGAGGGGGTTGGGGGGTGGGTGAAGGCGCAACTGGCTGAGATAATGGCAACTTCCCCCCCACCCTAACCCTCCCCCGCCAGGGGGGAGGGGATTAGTTTGAGAGTTGATTTAAGCGTTACAAGGTACTGGAAACCAGAAACCTGCTTATACAACGAATGTGTTGTAGAATACGACTACGCAAGAGGCAGAGACATGGAACATGCCATCCGTCCGGCACACAATGACAATATCCGCGATGTGGTACTGGCAGGCATCTTCTCCTTTGTCCTCCATCTCCTTTTATATGCCGTTCTTGCCAGCACATCCATATTCTTTCCACCCACCGGAGAGGCTGAAAAACTCGAAGTTCACTGGTTCTACCCCGCCCTGCTTTTCGGGAGCCGAAGCGAGCCGGTCGTTCAGACCGTCCCGCAAACTCTACAGGAACAGGCACAGGCAGCCGCGCCTGTCGAATTGCCTGCCGCCATAGCCGCTCACTCTGAGAAAAAAAAGGAGATTCCTCCTGTTGCGCCACCCGCCCCGACCGCCACTATCCCTCAACTTTCTCCACCGAAGGCGCGGGAAATCACCCCGGAGCCCCGGCACAGCGAAGCCCCGGAGGCTGTCGATACATTGGGAGATCAGGAGATGAAATACCCTGTCGGCCCTGGGACAGTTAAGGGAACCGGGGAACGTCCGGATGAAAAAGCCGTCCTTACTGCGGTGAAATCCCCGCCGCCGCCGACAGAAACAGAACAAAAAGCGGCAAAAACCGCCAAAGAACAGCCATTACCACGCTCTGCGGACGCACAGCCGACGGAACCACCAGTCGTGGAGAAGAAATCAGTAAAAACGTTCAGCAAGATTGTGCCGCCATCTCCCGTTGCAGATATCCGGCAGAACGCCGACAAGATTGACCAGCCGCTCACCCCGCCGACACAGCCGCAGGTGAGCGTTGCACCGGACAGACGGAAAACCATGGCAGAGGCAGCGCCCCTTACTAAGCCGCTCCCCCCCGTACCGACAGGCTCAGTGAGCGAGCAACGAGCTGCAACCACCACCACCACCACCACTCCTACTAAAGCCGCAGCGCCTCTTGCCGACAAAACGGACCGGCAGACAATAGCCAAAGTATCACCGCCCGCACCCGTCATCGCACCGAAGGAAGAAACAAAAAACCGGCCCATCACCAACCCGCCTCCGGTAAAGGCCGTTCTGGCGGCGCCACCGATTGCAGGCGATTTGAAACTGGAGATATCGGCTACCCCGGAGGGGCTCAAAGGGGTGAAAGTTATCGTTCTGTTTCGCGAGTACCCCAAGAACCGTCACAACAGGCCGCAAACAAGGACCGAATTTGGCCAAGCAGAACTCCTGATCCCCAAGCTTGCCAGACCTGGCAAAAACATCCTCCAGGCTGTCATAGAGATTGCCGGTGAAGGCATCTATGACTTCAGGGCCGAACTGGCGGATGGGAAACACCCCGTGGAGGCCGGGCTTGCGGTGAAGTTTTTCGAAAACAGCGCCAAAGCCAGTGCCAGGAAGATTGCTGACCGGAAGGTGCTGGATAACGGCTCCGTTGCAAAGATCCTCATGCCCGAATGCATTCTCTGGGACGATGACGCATACTTCAGCGGCAATATGGAAGATTCGGGCAGCGTAACGAAATTCAACTCCGAGACCGGTGTGGTATGGAAGGAGTACAAGTAGCCGATCAGCACATTTATCTTATAAACAGGTAACTATTCAGCATAATTTATTTTCGTTCTTTGAAAAAAGTGCTTGATACCAATTCCAAATCAAAGCGCCCTCCTCGTTGGCTCGTCTTCGGCTCCTCAACATACTGGCTGTATGCCTTCGTCGCCTCAATCCTCGCCGCCTCCACATTGATGGGGCAGGCGATAGGAGCAGGGAATATACGGCGGGCCCGGATCAGCTATCGGGAGGCGTTGCGGATGGCCGTCATCGTCATGGCCGTCATGGGGCTATTGTTTCTCTTCATTCCTCAGCAACTCATAGGCCTCTTTACCCACGACAAGGAAGTCATCGCCTGGGGATGCGTGTTCCTGCGGCTGGTTGCCTTCGCCCAGTGTCGACCCAGTCGTGTCAACCCAGTCGTTGACAAAGGCCGGTAATCAGCATATAGTTGGCGGAAAATTACCTGTAAAAGACCGGGCCATGCGGGATCTCAAAAATATCACGACAAAACGGCGCTTTATCAGGCTCCCATTTCTTGGGTGGAAGAAGAAGTCGCCACATAATTCCTACAAGAATCTGATCGAGTCGAGGGCCACCCTTAAACGGCTTCGGCTGATTCTGCCGTTACTGGCCGTGCTGTTGGCCGCCTATCCGGTACTCCACCTTGTCATATATGCCCGCAATGCCGATTCTAGCGTTAACCTGGCCGACTCCCCCCCCAAGACTAGTATCAGGCTATCTCGCGAACTCAATGAATGGCAGTCGTTTCAACTGGCCGCCGACGCTTTCCCATCTGCCCGCTTCAGCGGCGACCGGTTGTTGGCGCCTTTGCCTGACGGGGGGAGCGTGGCCTACAGTTTCGACCAGGAACTGCAGGAGCGGATAACCAAGCTGATGGCCGACTTTAAGGTGCCTTACGGTGTGTTTGTCGCCTTGGAACCCAAGACCGGCAGGGTGCTGGCAATGGTCGGCCACTCTTCCCTGGAGCCGGAATGGGGGCGTCGCTCTTTCTACAACCTCTATCCCATGGCCTCGCTGTTCAAGATCGTGACCGCAGCCGCGGCCCTTGAGGAGAAAAAGGTCACCCCCGACACCGTGTTTGTCTTCAGTGGCAAGCACACTTCGGAAAATCCACGCTACTGGCAGATTAAAACAGGCAAGCAATGCCAGAAGATGGATCTTACGGCAGCCATGGGCAAATCGGTCAATCCCGTATTCGGCAGGCTGGCCGCTGAATTCGTCGGCAGGGAGAGTATTATTTCTTACGCGGACCGGTTTGGCTTCAATCAGTGCCTTTTCCCCGGCACTCCCATTACTCCAAGCCGTGCACTGCCCCCTCAAAGCAATGCAGACCTTAACCTGATGGGGGCCGGGCTGAATAAGGGAGTGTTGGTTTCCCCTTTTCATGCGGCAGCCATAATGGCCGCTATCGCCAACAATGGAATGATGATGCTTCCCGATCCGGTACTGGAAATCAAAAACGGCAACGGCAAACTTGTGTTCACCCCGATGCCTAAATCGGTGCGACAGATAATTACCCCACAGACAGCCGGCCAGTTGGCGAAAATGATGTCGACCACCGTCAACAGCGGCACTTCCCGCAAGGCTTTCCATGATCGTCGGGGCCGACCGCGGTTGGCGGATATTGCCATTGCAGCGAAGACCGGTTCCATCAACGGCAGTGACCCGGTCGGCCAATACAGTTGGTTTGCCGCCTATGCTCCAGCAGGCGACCCGCAGATAGCGCTCATCGCCCTTGTGATCAACCAGCCCAAATGGAAGATCAAAGCGTCGTACGTGGGAGAACAGGCGTTGGAATCCTATTTCAAGTAAGGGCCTGACAAGAAATAAGTATTACATCTGGCATCTCATCTTCAGGCCATCTTTGACCGTGCTTCAATCGCCAAATCCTCAACGTAGCTCTGCTACGTCTGCGGTTTGGCTCAATCAGCCCGGCCAAATCTGACCTAAATCTGAGCGCCATATTGTTCCACTTATTTCTTGACAGGCCCTAAGATTCAAGAAAAGACCTATTCTTCCGTATCCGCAAGATCATAGGTCTTGAGCGACAGAACGCCGTCCTGCCATTCGCCGTACGAAAAATGGGTAATCCAGTCGCCCAGGGAGAGAAGCACTCGTCCGCTCTTGTCGGCGGACCGCTCCATGAACGGCGTATGGAAATGGGCAGTTATGACCACATCGCACCCTTCCCGGAAGCGCTCGGCGGCAAACTCCCGTATGATGCCTGCATAGTCCCACATGGCCCTGTGCTGGCGATGATTACGCCTGCTTTTGGCGGACAACCGCGCCGCAATAAACGATGAAACAGCAGGCGGCGCGAGTTGGCTCAACAGCCTGGTCAGCGGGTTATGGAAAATGAGGCGGAGCAGCCGGTAGCTGTACTCCCTACGGTTAATCTGGTCGCCATGACAGATGTACACCCGCTTGCCGTCAAGCTCTAAGATGGCCGGACCGGGATAGACCCTAGCAGCAAGGGTATCCTCGAAAAATGGCCCCATGTGGAAGTCGTGGTTCCCTTCGAAATAGACGATGTTTACGCCAGATGCACGGAGCGCCCGAAGCTCTTCCAGCACCGGCGTATAGTGGTTGAAGGGGTGACCGATCCAGAACTCGAACAGGTCGCCTACTATAAACAGGGTATCCGTGGCGCCCCTTAGCCCGGCCAGGAACTTAAGCAGTTTCCGGTAATTCTCGTCATCCGTCTGCTTTAGATGGGCATCGGCGATAAAGATTTTGCGCATGAGCGCACTATATAAGAAAATCAGATAAAGGTAAAGCTATCCACATGATTAAGAAGGGTTTATGCTGATGGAAATCATGCGGGATATGGAGATCGTATGGGACGATCTTATCGACGCCTTCGAAAATACCGATCCCGAACTGGTCTATTTCCTTGATCGGCATACCGGCGAGGTCTTTTTATTATCGCTCGATCACGGGGGCGCCCCATTTTGGGAGGAGATGCAGAGCGATAGCTCCCACTATCTGTCTATTCCCGGGTTCGACTACGAACAGGAACGTCTCATACTCCACGAATTCATCAAGGGAGTGAAGAGCGTCAACCTCCGCCAAGTCCTGGAGCGGTCATTCACAGGTAAACTACCATATGGCCGCCTCGACGAGATACTTTCGTTTTATCCCGATGAAATGGAACAGTTGGAAGCGCTCAGGGAAACTTTGACCGCCGACCGTATCCGGCGCTGGTTGGAAGAAAACGATATATTCCCACCAGACACCCCTCAAGTGGGTTAATACTACTCAGACACATAGTAGATTGTACTATAAAGTCCCCCTTAAAAAAGGGGGATTCAGGGGGATTTGCCGTTGACTTTACAAACCAAATCCCCCTAACCCCCCTTTGCAAAGGGGGGAATAACCGATGAAAAGCGCAACTGTCGGAGTAGTATTTGATAAAGGAGCAAAAAAACTATGTCGTCCAAGCATGAGGCCGCCAACAGGCTGGTCCTGTTCCTGATGGTTGCAGCCGTACTCCTTGCGTCCGGATATGCCATGAGGCACACCTTCTCCTGCTTTCTTCTCTCCTTTGTGATCGCCTACCTGCTCGATCCCTGCGTCACGCTAATGGAACGGCGTGGGCTGCGGCGATTCCACGGCATACTCGTGTTATACATTCTTCTCAGCATTTTTCTCTTCTTCTTTTTTGCATTCATAGTCCCCTTCCTAAGCCTTCGTTGGGCAGCGTTTATCCGCGATCTCCCGGTTTATCTGCAGAAGGGGAAGGATATCGCGCTGGGATGGAGGATGAGTATGGTCCCCTCCTCCGCTGAAGGTGAATGGCGCTGGATATTCGATACCATCATCGCCAACATGGACAAACTTCTTGTCAGAATCGGGGGAGGTGCTTACGAGGCAGTCGCCGCTGTGGTCTTCAACCTGTTCAACCTGATCCTTTCGCCTATCCTGGTTTTCTTCATGCTCCACTACAAGCGGGATATCGTTACCGGCATCACCGGATGGCTCCCTCCCTCACGGCGCGAGACTATCCTGGAGATGGGGCGGGAGATCAACGCCTGCATCGGCGGCTATATATGGGGGCAACTCATCGTCTCATTTATTGTTGCTATCCTCTCAACTGCGGCGCTATTCTTCCTCGACGTGGACTATGCGGTGTTCAACGGCATCTTTGCCGGACTTGCCTCCATTCTTCCGTTCGTAGGGGTTATACTGGCAACCATCCCGGCGCTCTTTTTCGCATATGTCAAGTTCCAGAGCGGACTTGCGATGCTAAAGGTTATCGCAGTCTTTTCCGCGATCTACTTCCTTGAAGGGTACGTTATCAAGCCGCTCGTATTCAAAGAGGCGATGGACCTGAACCCTCTCGTTACCATCATAGTGGTCATGGCGTTCGGCGAACTGCTCGGTTTTTGGGGGATACTTCTGGCCATTCCTATTGCCGCAGCGATCAAGATATTTTTTAAACACCTGCGGCGGGGCGATTTCGCCACCGTGGAGTAGCCATGCGAGCCAGCAGGACAGGTATAAAGACCTTGTACATCATGGCGGGCGTCTTGGCCGCGCTGATCCTGGCGGGATTATTCCTCCGGCACACCCTCTCCGCTATCCTGACCTCCCTGTTGCTCGCCTACCTCTTAACCCCTTTTCTTAAATCACTCGAAAAGCGCGGCCTCAATCGGATTACCGCCATCGTCCTCATGTACGGCGTTAGCGCTTTAATACTGACCATGCTGACCATGTTGCTGCTCCCCTACCTGAACCATCAGGTTGACTCCTTTGGCGCCTCGCTCCCCCGCTATCTACAGAACATGAAGAACGCCCAGGAAGAGTGGAAGACCAGACTTGCCCCTTACTACAGGGGCGAGGAAGGCGCCTGGCTGATCAACCGCGCCGAGGAATCCCTCAACCGTCTGGCGCAAGAGATATCCGGCAAGGGGTACGAAGGGCTCAAGGGAGTGCTGTTCGGCGTGTTTAATCTGGTACTGGCGCCGATCCTGGTCTTCTTCATGCTCCTGTACAAGGAGCATTTCAAGATCGTAATCATGCGTATGATTCCCCATTCAGAGCGGCGCAACCTGTCGGAAACGGGGCGACGGATCAACCGCACACTGCAAAGGTTCATGCTGACCATGCTGCTCGATTGCCTGCTGGTAGGCATTCTATGCGCAGTGGCGCTCTACCTGCTTGACATTGAATTCCCCATCCTGAACGGCCTTTTGGCCGGATTTGCCTCCATAGTGCCGTTCATCGGCGCGCTGATTGCGGTCATTCCCCCCGCACTGCTGGGCTATGTAAAAAGCGGCGACCTCACCATCATCCCCAAGGTTATGCTTGCCTATTTCTTTATAAACGTTATCATCGAAGGGAACGTGATAAAGCCGCTACTCATGAAAACCACGCTCAAACTGAACCCGCTTGCCGTGATCTTCGCGGTTATGGCATTGGGTGAGCTGCTCGGTTTCTGGGGGATCGTGCTGGCTATTCCCATTGCGGCGGTGGTTGATATCTGCGCCGGTGAATTGCGGGAACTGCTGGTAAAACGGCTACAAGCGGCCGAAATAAATACCCTGAATCCGTGACGATTGAATGGCGGAGCGAGCGTAATGCCGGGGTCAATCGTCGCCAGCGCGGTATCACACCAGCTTTGTCGGTGAACTTCGCAAATGTGGCCGCTATGTCCTGAAACGCCGGGACATAGGCATTTAAGCGAGAGAAGCCATGAAAGCGTCACGGATTCAGGAATACTACAAGGAGAGATGATGATGTCAGACTTTGACAAGGCATTGGCAATCGGGCGTCCCCCCAATATCGCCAGACTCTTCCCCAATTCCAAGGCGCTGATCGTTAGCGGCAAGGTTATCGACCGGGCGATGCTGTCCAAGGGGAACGCCCTGGCGCTGGCCGCAAACGGCCGCAACTATTTCGTCATACGCGGCGTGCTCCGGGCGGCGCAAAGGACCAATGCCGCAGTGATTATAGAGATCGCCAAGTCGGAAGGGGGACAGAAGGCCTACTGCGCGGTCAATTACTGGAACATGGCGCGCATCGTGGACGCAATCTGCAACGAGCTTTCCATCACCGTGCCGGTGGCGATCCATGCCGACCACTACGGGATTAAGGGTGAGAAGGATCTGGCCGCCGCCAGGGTTGAGATACCGACCATGTTCGAGGCGGGGATTACCTCCATCGCCATCGACGCCTCCCACCTTCCCGACGACGAAAACCTCCTGGCCAACATCGCCTTGAACCCATTTATCCCGTCTTGGGCAGGCCTGGAAACGGAGGTTGGCGAGATCAAGGGGAACCAGGGGCTTTCCACGGTGGAAGAGGCGCTGTTCCTGATCCAGGGGCTGAATGCCCGCAATATATTCCCCGACTGGATCGCCCTGAATAATGGCACCACCCACGGCCTTGAGGCAAGCGACGCCGGCATTCAGGTAGATCTGACAGCCGACATCCACAACGCCCTGACGCCTTACAAGGTTTCCGGCGCCCAGCACGGCACCTCGGGCAACAGCTCGGAAAGGCTGCGGCAGATCGCCAGGCAGACCAGAACCACCAAGGCCAACGTCGCAACCGCCATGCAGATGATCTCGTGGGGATTGGAGGTGAACGACTACGGCAACGCCCAACTGGATGCCGACGGCAACTTCATAAAGCGGAAGGGCGAAGGGATGACCGAGGAACTCTGGGCCGAGATGGCTGCCTATGCCGAATCCAAGGGGTGGAAGAAGGGGGATTACAAGAATCTCAACCTTCCTTTCGAGAACAAGTTCCTGGCGCAGCCACTGGAGGTTAGAGAGCGGATGGCGTCAAGGGTCGAGGAATTCGCCTGCAAACTGATCGCCGATGTCTTCAATGCCAAGGATACCGCCCCGCTGGCTGTCGAGACAATCCTCAAGGCGGGTTCCGGAGACGTCGGGGTGAAGGTAGGAAGAATGGAGAACCCCGATGCATGGACCGATTCGAAGATCAGGGAGCGAGCGAACAGCATAGTCGGCAACAGTGGCCCGGAGGGAAACTTTGATGACTGATCTCTGGTTTCCGGTTGACGCGCCGAGTCAGGCTTGTAACAGTCCAACCTGGAGAGGTAGTGCGTGAAAAAAGACGACCTTGTCCGGCTGCGTCACTGGTTTGTCGGCTATTGTCGTTCGTTTCAGACCTTGACCGATGATGACAGGCAACCCTATCTAATAAAAGAGGCGCACACCCAGCGGGTCTGCGCCAACATGTCCCGATTGACCGAAAGCCTGGCTCTGGACGAAAACGACAAGCTTATTGCAGAGGCAGTCGCACTCTGCCATGACGTGGGGAGATTCCCCCAGTACCGTCAGTACCGGACTTTCCGGGACACTGACTCCGTTAATCACGGCGCCATGGGGGCGCAGATACTGGCAGCCGAGCGGGCGCTCGATCATCTTCCGTACGCCGAGCGCACCGTAATCCCCCAAACAGTGGCGCTCCACAACATGTTTCAACTCCCTGAGAAGTTGGATGACAGGACCCTGTTTTTTGCAAGGCTGGTTCGCGATGCAGACAAACTTGACATCTGGCGGCTTTTTATTGAATACTATGCACAGCCGGAAGTTGAGAGGACGTCGGCGGTGGGGCTCGGACTCCCCGACCTTCCCGACCGTTCCGCCGAGGTGTTGGCTTGTCTGGAGCGCGGCGAGATGGTTCGGCTCGTTATGCTGAAAACCCTGACCGACTTCAAGCTGCTCCAGCTTTCATGGATATTCGACCTCAATTTCGACGAATCGTTCAGGATGATTGAAGACCGGGACTACATCGGGCGGGTTGCGGCGACACTCCCTTCCGATCCTGGGATAGACCAGGCGCTTCGAACGGTGCGGGAGTACGTGGCGCGACGACTAGCCGGTTCGCCGACAGCCCGGAGCATGACAGCTCCGGCCAATTTTGCACTTTAAAAGGATACCAACCATGAGAAAAAGACTTAGCCGGATCGTGATGATTATATTTGCAGTATCGGCGCTGATCGGAGGCGTGCTGGAACTGGAGGCGATGGCGCGGGCAGGCGGCGGACGTTCGTTCGGC
>JBAQKZ010000041.1:0-8458 GCA_049301475.1 Geobacteraceae bacterium
GTAGCTTCTGATGATATCTATGTCGGCAATCAGATCACCTGGAGCGCCAATGTCTGCAAGGGCTGAAGAAAGGGAAGTGAAACGGTTCAGGCCCAGCCCAACAAGGGCAAGGCCGGAGTGGGAAGTATAGAACTCTTCGTTGGACTGCTCGATAATGAAACGTTTCATGAATTCACCTGCCAAGTGAGATTTTGATGGCTGGAATAATAGCATATTTGTCTAATAACATCAATATGTTATGCGCTGTATAAAGCAATTGTCTGTATGTGGCGTCACGGAGTCAGGTTAGAGCTTGTTATAGAAGGTGGCGAGAGAACAGGGGGACATAGTCAAGTTGGTTAACTTGTTTTGCAAGATGGGGCTTTACATTAGCAATTCAACTGTTTATAATACTCTCCACAGTGTGATTCTACGTGTCATAAAGAACGCTAAGTGGGGTTGCCATGCAGAACGTATCTGCCAATGATCTGAAGATAAAAGGTGTCTCAGCCATTGAGGCCGTGCTTGCAAAACAGCCGGAAGCGATAATTTCCGTGCGCGGCAAGGAGCGCTTCGTGGTCATGGACTTGGAGCATTACCACTATTTGAGAGAGTGCGAACTGGAATCCGCACTGACCCAGAGCCGCGCTGACCTCGCCGCAGGCCGTTTTGTCAAGGAAAGTGTCGAAGACCATCTTGCCCGGCTAAAGAGCGCTTTATGAGCTGGGCGCTGGTCTTTACCGAGCAGTATGAAAAACGCGCCCTGCGATTTCTGAAGTGTCATCCCGATATGGAAAAACAGTATCTGAAAACACTGCAACTGCTGGAGGCCAACCCCTTTCATCCCTCGCTTCGCCTGCATCGGCTGTCCGGGCGGCTTTCTGGCCTGCATTCCGTTTCCATCAACCTTTCCTATCGCATCACTCTTGAATTTCTGATTCAGGCCCAGGAAATCATCCCGGTAAATGTGGGAGATCATGATTCAGCTTATTGACGTAGGGGATTCTCGGGACAGGGAACATGGTGAATTCAAGTCAAAAGAAAAAGCGAAAAAGCGGGACACGAAAAAGCGGGACAGATTTATTTTACAAAAAAAACCTGCAATGCAGGTTTCACGTGTTGCCGCGTATCCCCCATCTCCTCTAGTCGAGGGATGGGGGCGCCTGTTCAGGGGCCTTATAACTTACCTTTTGTTCTGTTTGACTGTATATGCGCTGTTTGTTAGTGTCTTTTCAGGGGTACATCATGGCAACGATTACTTTTGATACATTGAAGTTTGTTGAAAAGTTGGAGTGGGCTGGTGTATCTCGTGAACAAGCGTCAGCATTTGCCGAGGCACAAAAAGAAGCTTTCGCCGAAGCCCTTGATACGACTCTTGCCACTAAATGATACGTGCTGATATTGCAAATATTGATGCCAGGATTAAGGGTAAAATCACACTTGTTAAATGGATGCTTGGTGTTATTATCGCAATTGCAATTGCCAATTCTGCCAAACAATTTTTTTTGGAGTCTGTAGGCCTTGGAATTTTGGCAGAGTAATACCAATTTCAAATCAAAGATGCAGTCAAGGTGGCGAGGATTGAGGCGACGAAGGCACAGTATGTTGAGGGGCCGAAGACGAGCCAACGAAGAGGGCGCTTTGATTTGGAATTGGTATAACACATCCCCCGTCAGAGCCGGGGGTGTACCTAGGAGAAATTAACCGAGGACTATCCTACATGTATGTATAGTGCAGACATAAAATCAGATATCCGTACACTTCTGAAGGAGCGAAACGCCGTGCTGTTGGCGCATAACTATATGCGCGACGAGGTGCAGGAGATCGCCGACATCACAGGCGATTCCCTGGCCCTCTCCATGGAAGCAGTCCGAACCGATGCCGACGTCATCGTCTTTTGCGGGGTTCATTTCATGGCGGAGTCCGCTTCCATACTGGCCCCGGACAAGACCGTCTTGTTGCCGAGGATGGACGCCGGCTGCCCCATGGCGGATATGGTCACCGTGGATGGGCTCCTGGAGATGAAGGAGCGCTTTCCAAAGGCGGCGGTGGTCACTTATGTGAACTCCTCGGCGGCGGTCAAGGCGGTGAGCGACATATGCTGCACATCGGCAAATGCCCAGCAGGTAGTCAACTCCATTCCCGAGCGCGAGGTGATCTTTGTTCCGGATCGCAACCTGGGACGCTATGTGGCCCGCTTCTCGGACAAAACCTTTCACTTCTGGGAAGGTTACTGCCCCACCCACGAGAGGATGAGGGTTGAGGATGTGACCAGTCTAAAGGAGACGCACCCTGACGCCCTGTTTGTCTGCCATCCCGAATGCAATCCAAAGGTAACAGCCCTGGCGGACCACGTCTGCTCCACCACCGGCATGTATGGCTACTGCCGCACGAGCCCTGCCCGGCGGTTCATAATCGGCACGGAGGCGGGGATACTCTACCGGCTCCGGAAGGAAAACCCGGAGAAGGAATTCATACTCGCCTCCCCGGCCCTCATCTGTCCCAACATGAAGCTAACCTCCCTGGAGGACATACTGGCCGCCCTAATTGATATGGAGCCGGTGGTAAAGGTGCCGGAGGAGATACGGATTCCGGCGAAGAAAGCGCTGGACAGGATGCTGGCCATCCCAAGAGATTAGGAAACGCGCCTTTTCCGCCCTGGCTGCGTAAGTCTTCGGGTTTGCTTGTGCGGCGTAGCGCTGCTACGCCTCCGCGCTCACCCTCGACAGCCTTGCCAGGACGAAAAAATCGCGTTTCCAGAGAACTTCATTTTACGCTGAAAGGAGATGGCATGATCCGTTCATTTCAGGGAATCCACCCACAGATCGACCCTACCGTTTTTATTGCAGAAACTGCCGTGATCGTGGGCGACGTGACCATCGGCGCAGAGAGCAGCGTCTGGTACAACGCTGTGGTGCGTGGCGACGTTAACTTCATCAGGATAGGCTGCCGCAGCAATATCCAGGATCTCTCAATGCTTCATGTCACCCACAAGGACCATGCCGACGATCCGGGGGCGCCGCTCACAATCGGTGACGACGTCACTATCGGCCACAGTGTCACCCTCCACGGCTGCACCATAGGAAATGGCGTCCTCATAGGCATGCAGGCGATTGTCATGGATAATGTCGTGGTTGGTGAAGGGGCGCTTGTCGGCGCTCGCGCACTGGTAACTGAAGGCACCATAATCCTGCCAGGCACGCTCTGGGTTGGAGCCCCCGCCAGGTACAAGCGGGACCTGAACAACGAGGAGATCATCAAGTTAAGGGAATCGTCCCGAAACTACGTGCAGTACGCCCTCCAATATATGAAATAGTCAGAGCAGCTTCCGCAAAAACTGTCCCGTGTACGATCTGGCGACCAGGGAAACCTTTTCAGGAGTGCCGACGGCGAGTATCTCGCCCCCGCGATCACCCCCCTCCGGCCCGAGATCAATCAGGTAGTCGGCGGTCTTTATCACGTCCAGGTTGTGCTCAATGATGACGATGGTGTTTCCCGTCTCCACAAGCCTTTGCAGCACATCAAGCAGCTTCTGGATGTCCGCGAAGTGAAGGCCGGTGGTGGGTTCATCGAGTATATAGATTGTCCGGCCGGTGGCCCGCTTTGCGAGTTCCTTGGACAATTTGACCCGTTGCGCTTCCCCCCCTGAAAGCGTGGTTGCCGACTGGCCGAGCTTGATATAGCCTAATCCTACCTCTTCGAGTGTCTTAAGCTTGTTTTTTATTCGCGGTATATTCTCCATGAACTGCACGGCCTGGGATACCGTCATCTCCAGCACGTCGGCGATGGATTTGCCCTTGTAGCGCACCTCCAGGGTCTCCCGGTTGTAACGAGCCCCTTTGCAGACCTCGCACTGCACGTAGACGTCGGGAAGGAAATGCATCTCTATCTTGATGATGCCGTCCCCGCTGCATGCCTCGCAGCGCCCCCCCTTTACGTTGAACGAGTAACGCCCCGGCTTGTATCCGCGCGCCTTGGAATCGGGGAGTTGGGCGAACAGGTCGCGGACGTCGGTGAAGAGGGCTGTATAGGTGGCGGGATTACTGCGAGGGGTGCGACCTATAGGGGACTGGTCTATGTTTATCACCTTGTCGAGGAGTTCCAGCCCCCGGATTTCCCTCACCGCCCCGGCTTTTTCCTTGCTCTTGTAGAGCTGCTGGCAGAGGACCTTGTAGAGGGTGTCTATGACGAGGGTCGATTTCCCGGAGCCGGAGACCCCGGTGACGCAGGTCATGACCCCAAGGGGGATGTCAACCGTCAGCTCCTTCAGGTTGTTTTCGCTCGCGCCGACGATCTTGAGGAAGCGCTCCGGTTTCCGCCGCGTTACCGGTACGGCGATGGAGAGTTCGCCGGAGAGATACCTGCCGGTCAGGGAATGGGGATTTTGCATGATCTCCGCTGGTGTCCCCTGGGCCACCACCCGCCCGCCGTGGATTCCGGCTCCCGGCCCCATGTCTATTACGTGGTCAGCCTCAAGGATTGTCTCCTCGTCGTGCTCCACCACCAGCACCGTGTTGCCGATGTCGCGCAGATGCTTCAGTGTCCGGAGGAGCCGGGCGTTGTCCCTCTGGTGGAGACCTATGGATGGCTCGTCCAGGATGTAGAGCACGCCTACGAGTGACGAACCGATCTGCGTTGCGAGCCTGATCCGCTGTCCTTCACCTCCGGAAAGGGTGCCGGCGGTGCGGTCCAGCGAAAGGTAATCCAGACCCACGTCAACTAGGAAATACAGCCTTTCGCGGACCTCCTTCAATATGCGCCGGGCGATCTCCTCCTCCTTGGCGGTGAGAGTGAGGTGGGCGAAGAATTCCAGCGCGTCCTTGATGGAGAGTGCGGTCACCTCGCGTATGTCCCTATCCCCCACCCGCACGCAGAGCGCCTCCTTCTTCAGCCTGGCGCCGTTGCATGAGGGGCAGGGCATCACGTTCATATACTTTTCCAGTTCTTCCCTCACCTGGTCCGAATCGCTTTCCCGCCAGCGGCGCTCCAGATTGTTCAGTACCCCCTCGAATTCCTTCCTGTAGATATGCCGCCGACCTTCGTCCTCTTCCCACCAGAACTCGACCTTCTCTCCCCGTGAGCCATGGAGGATAACATCGCGCGCCTTGTCCGGCAGTTTCCTGAAGGGGGTGCGGATATCGAATGAATAGGCCTTCGCGAGTGCGTCCAATGTTTGGTGGTACCAGCCGGACATCCGTTTCTCCCACGGAATTATCGCGCCGTCGCGTATGGAGAGGTCCGAGTTCGGGACGACCAGCTCCGGGTCGAAATACATACGGGTGCCGAGGCCTGTGCAGTCAGGACAGGCGCCGTAGGGGTTATTGAAGGAAAACATCCGGGGGGTCATCTCCGGATAGGAAATCCCGCACTCTATGCAGGCCAGGGTTTCGGAGAAGAGCATCGTTTCACCGTCGATGATGGAGACCTTGACGATCCCCTCGGCATGGTTCAGGGCGATCTCCAGGGAACCGGCCAGCCGATTCTCTATCCCGGCCTTGACGATCAAGCGGTCAATCACGATGTCGATGTCGTGCTTTTTGTTCTTGTCGAGGGTGATCTCGTCGTCGAGATTTTGTTGCGTCCCGTCCACGATCACCCGGACGAAACCGTCCTTTCGCAACTGGTTGAGCTCTTTGCGGTACTCACCCTTGCGCCCTCTAACCATGGGGGAGAGGAGTTGGAGCCTCGTCCCCTCCGGCAGGGTCATGATCTGGTCTACCATCTGGCTGACGGTCTGGGCGGTGATCTCCCTACCGCAGTTGTAGCAACTAGGCCGACCTATCCGGGCAAATAGCAGCCGCAGGTAGTCGTATATTTCCGTGACCGTGCCTACAGTTGAACGGGGGTTTCGGCTCGTGCTCTTCTGTTCGATGGAGATGGCCGGTGAAAGCCCCTCGATCGACTCCACATCCGGCTTTTCCATCTGCTCCAGAAACTGGCGGGCGTATGCGGAGAGCGACTCCACATAGCGGCGCTGCCCTTCGGCATATATGGTGTCGAAGGCAAGTGTCGATTTTCCCGACCCGGAGATGCCGGTGATAACCACCAGCCGGTCGCGGGGTATCTCCACATCGATGCACTTCAGGTTGTGCTCGCAGGCCCCTTTTATGATGATCTTGTCGCTTGCCATGCTTCTCCTGTCATACCAAGTCGCAATCAAACGATTACGTTATTGGCTTCGTCGGGGGCTCCTCAACGTACTATTCATGCACACTTACGTCGCCCATTCCTCGCCGCTGAGTCACTCATTTTGATTGCAACTCGGTATAAATGCCGCGCCTGATGGCCTCAAAAGCTGCCGGGTAGTTCCTGTCAGGGTTTTATATACGCATTCAGCCCTATTGTGACAGGCTTGCCGTCAACCAGGGCAGTGGTTACGGCATTTCCCCGTGTGCTGGCTACCACCAGTGTCTTGCCGGATGATGATGGTGTCGGTTTTTCCAGGTCAATTTCGATGCAGAGTTTGTTTCCCTTGATTTCGACGGTCATTGCCATGATGTAATTCTCCTTTTGTTTGGATTTGTTCCTCTACCATCCACCAGCGCAATCTCCTCCCATGTCGGGGGCTGACAACGTTGCCTAACCGTCACGCACCATATCACATGTTAGTTTTATTTTACAGCGTGTCGTAAAGTGACAGCAGCCGACAGAAGGGAAACGGAGCGAGGAGACCGGGGTGGAGCTACACTCAGGAAGTGAAAAAGTTCAAAGGTGCAACAAAGCGGAGTGGAGCGCTGAAATAGGGTAGTTGGTAGTTATCAGGCAGAGGAGGGAGAGGGTTTGCTTTCTCCAATGTCGTAAAGATAGCCTGGTCAAATGAAGGATTTCCCGAACTCCTGACAAGGGTTTTATTGACAATCATACCGTTTCTCCCCACGACTATCTCGACGATTGCTCCCCTCACGTTTCCGAAATTGCCCTTGTTATTGAGCCACCACTTTTCGTTTATTTCCCGCAGCATTGAGAAATAATAGTCCCGTATGTCATCCCGTAAGGTTTCTCCTTCCGCGAGGCTGCTGAAATATCCGCTTGTCAGCCCAAGGCTGAACGACTTTTCGTGAAGGAGGTCCGGGTTTTCCTCGGCATCGGCCAACGACTGCTTAACATTCTGTTGGAGTTGTTCGGCTGCGGAGTGAGTCTCGGCGGCAGGGGGTTGGGTTTCATCGGGTTCTTCAGGAATGACCTCTGCGGATTTGGCTTTCTGCTTGGCAATGTAATCGCTCTTATCCGGTAATATCAAATCCTTCAATTCCATATAATTGACCGGCGGACCTTTTAACGTGGCATGACGGGTGGAGAGCAGGATGACCGACAAAATCGCGTGCATCACCAGTGAAATGACGAGCATTCTGCCGAAAAAATCACGTGCCCATCTACGTTCCTGAATTGGATAAACCTGCTGGAACTCTCTGTCGATGAACGAATCCATTGATATTGCCTCTACTCCGCTGACCAGATAAGTAAACCCAGCAAAAAACAGGCCACTTGCAAGGCAGAAGTTATATCAAAAATGGTCAGCGTTGTCCGTTAGGTTTTTGCATGTCGCTGTTTTGGTTTTGGTCGTTTGATTTTGCGTGAATTGGGAACAGACCAAGGGGACGTTGCTGCTTTACTGCTTTAACGTTTTCAGCCACCACTCCTTGCACCCTTCTCGTGACGCAAACAGTTCCTCGCCGCGCCTTGTCGCTCGGCTCACCGATGAGCTTCCCATGCCAAGTACAGCCCCGACTTCTGCGCCGGAATAACCTAGCTCCCTGGCAGCCAGATAACAAAACAACTCACGTGTTTCCGAGTTTCGATTTCGGCGACCGCGTCTGGTCATGGCACCTATCGGCACCGAACAATAGTCACATATCCTTTCCTGCAGAGTGGAGAGGTCGATAGTTCGGGGCAGCTTGCCGCTTAGTCTCGGTTCCTCCCGTAATGACGCCACGAAATCCCCACTACCCAATATTCGCTCGTCATAATCACCGATGGCGGTTGCCGTATTCTCCGGCAGTTGGCTACGCCGTAAATCGCCGCCAGTCAATTCGGGTCTTTTCCCCATTACGACGCCATCAGCCACAAACTGTGCATAGGATTGGCGGGCAGTCTTGACCCTTTTGCCAAACAGCTCCAGCACTTCATCGATGGTTTGACCGGCCAAAACCTTGTTCCCCATCAGTACTCCATGACCACACCACGGATGAACGGCCAGTTCGACAATATCCTTCACCAGACTGGCCCGAAACGGGTTCAGATGAATATAGCGGATCAATTCGAGCAAGTATGCCTCTTCTTCACAGACAACGGACTTGTAGCGATTTTGGAAAAGATGGCCGCTGCGAAAGTGACGACGATTGAATGTTACGGCATATCCGGTCAGCAAACTCCGCATGAATCGTGAAAGTTCAGCGTGATTGCAGCGAAGCAACAAGTGAAAATGATTGGGGATAAGCGCCCAGGCAAAGCAGTCGGTGCCGGTTTTCACCAGCAGGCT
>JBAQKZ010000042.1:0-3589 GCA_049301475.1 Geobacteraceae bacterium
CATCGCCAGCTCCATATCACGGCCCCCAGTGTATGTGGCCGAGTAGAATACAAACGGTATTGCGGCTATGGACGGATTCTTCCTTACCTCGCGGAGGAACTGGAAACCGTCCATGACCGGCATGAGCGCATCGGAGATTATGAGGCCGGGGAGTTGCTGTATGGCAATATCCAGCCCCTCCTGGCCATCGCAGGCCTCCATGGTTTCACAACCACGGCTCTCCAGGTAATGCTTGAGGATTTTTCTTACTACCGCATTGTCATCTACGATCAGGATTTTCATTGTGACTCCTAAGGAACTGTAAACAAATATCATGGGCATCTTGCATCTCATCTTCAGGTCATCTTTAGCCGAACTTCAATCGCCAAATCCTCAACGTAGCTCTGCTACGTCTGCGGTTTGGCTCAATCAGTTCAGCCAAATCTGACCTAAATCTGAGCGCAATTTTGACCATGTTATTCGTTTACAGTTCCTAAGGCCTTTTGCGGAGGGGCCAAATATAGTCCTATGATATCCGCAGACTTTGTTTCAAATTCAGGGTCGGTATTAACGCACCACGAACGGTGGCGGCGAAGTTGAATGCCTTCTTTGCGCAGCATGCGCCAGACAGCAACAGTCCTTGGTAGGGTACCCCGCTCGGCGGCAACCTCGTCGTTGCGCTTGCCAGAGAGACAGGCCAAGACAATTTGGGCTCTCTCTACAATACGGGCTTCTTCAGTTCGACTACGGCTCAAGCGTTCAAGTTCACGGAAAATATCGGGTTCACAGCGCAGCGGCATAGCAACTCTTGGCATAGGCGCCTCCATCATGCATAGGATGAAGACATTATAATACTAATAATAATTATTGCAACTAAACACTAGTTTATTCCAAGTCGCTAAATGTCGCAAAAACACGATGTTTATTACTTGATTGCTCCTGCCGATAAAACTGATTATACTTTCTATAATCGGTGAGGCTGCCAAGGAAGCCCAGGCAGATATCCGCAATATCCGGCTGTGGAGTGACCGAAACTTGCCGGAATAGTTGCAGCGAAATGAAGACGTTAACAGTGATACTGTGCAACACTTGAAATCTGCACTGTAGTTTTCTTTGTATGTACGCCAGGTATGGCGCGAAAAGCGTCATCCGTTAAGGCTAAACCATGGGGGTAAAAATGAAACAGGAGATCATGGAGTTTTTACAGGCCAAGGCATTCGGCGTGGTAGGGGCATCCAGCGACCGAAGCAAGTACGGCAACCGTGTGTTGCGCTGCTATCAGGAGCACGGGCTCAAGGCAATTCCGGTGAACCCGCGTGAAGATGAGATAGAGGGGATAAAATGCGTTGCGTCGGTCTCCGATTTGCCCGACGAAGTGGCCAGCATATCAATCATAACATCGCCTTCTATCACCGACCAGGTAGTCGAACTGGCTGCGATAAAGGGTATCAGTAACATATGGATGCAGCCTGGCGCGGAAAGCACAAAGTCGGTGGCTTTCTGTCGTGAGCGCGGCATTAATGTCATTGCCGATGGGAGTTGTATTCTGGTGGTTCTGGGAGCATGTCGGACTTAGGAGGAAGGTTGTGCAAATACTCCGGAGCTTGTGCCTTACAGTTTGCTGGCTAGCGGCAGCCTCCACGGCCCAGGCCGCCGAGATCAGGCTGGCGGCGGCGGCAAGCCTTAAGGATGTGGTCAGCGAGCTCAGCTACAGTTACAACCGACAGCATGCCGACGTACGCTTTGTCAGATATTTTGGTGCGTCGGGAACCCTGGCAAAGCAAATAGATAACGGCGCCGACGCTGATATCTTCATTTCCGCCAATCGTAAGTGGCTCGACTATCTCAGGGAGCGGAAGCTGATCGACTCGGACAGGATTGCCACATTTACTGGCAACACCCTGGTCTTTGTAGGGAGAGGAGAGAAACCCATTGCCGACATCGGGGAGCTTACGGCTCTGGCGCGAATAGCCATCGGCAGCCCGCGGAGCGTGCCTGCCGGGGAGTATGCCATGTCTGCCTTGACCAAAGCCGGGATAGCGGGGCAGCTTGCGAAACGGCTTGTTATAGCCAAAGACGTACGCGAAGCCCTCTTGTATGCTGAACGGGGCGAGGTGGACGGCGCATTCGTCTACCTGACCGACGCGTTGCAGGCAAAGCAGGTTAAGGTACTCTTCATTGTTCCCCAGGAGCTGTACCCGCGTGTGACTTATCCTATGGGGATCACTGCCGATGGCGCCGGAAACCGCGATGCAGCGGATTTTTTCAGATTTTTGCAGTCCGCGGAGGCGCAATCCGTACTCGTAAGATACGGGTTCGTGATCCGTTAGCACCCTAGGGGTCTGTCGGACTTAGGATAAATCTGCTGCAAATCCGTCTGAACGGCCCATATTTCGCCGCTTTCTTGGTCAATAGAACAAGTATTAAACTTGCGTAATATTGGGCCGTTATCTGGGAAGGTGTCCGTTGTCACCAGGGTACATCACAATTCCAGGAACGTCTTGTCCTGCTCGTCATGGCCTACAGGCCGACAACAACTCCGGTTATCATCCACAAAGGAATATCCTGTTCCATCTAAAAGCTGATGCATAAATAGACAGGAGCCGTAATGAAGTTGACCGACGCACAAACAAAAAAACTGATTTTCTATATCATCGAAGCGACCGGCCTCAAGCCGTTTCAGGTGGAACATACCGTTGAACTGCTGCAGGAGGGGGCGACGGTGCCGTTCATCGCCCGCTACCGCAAGGAGCATACCGGCGAGCTGGACGAGGTGCAGATCCGTACGGTGGAGGAACAATTCTTTTATTTCTGCGAACTGGAAGAACGCAAGATCACGGTGCTCAAATCCATTGAAGAGCAGGGGAAACTGACGCCGGAACTGCGTGAGCGGGTCGAAGCGTCGCGTCAGAAAACCGAAGTGGAAGATCTGTACCTGCCGTACAAACCGAAACGGCGGACCAAGGCAAGCATTGCCAGTGAGCGGGGGCTGGAGCCGCTTGCCGACATCATTGCTGCCCAGGAACTGATGACCGGTACACCTGAAGAGGCGGCGCTCCCGTTTGTTGCTCCGGGCAAGGAAGTACTCGATGCTGTTGCCGCGCTGGAAGGGGCGGGGCACATCCTGGCAGAGCGGTTATCTGACAACGCCGATGCCCGTGCCATGGTGCGGCGTCTGACGGGTGAGCAGGGGATCATGACGTCGCGGGTCTCATCTGACTACAAGGAGCAGGTCACCAAGTTCGAAATGTACTATGACTTCCAGGAACCACTCAAGGCGATTCCGTCCCACCGGATGCTGGCGATGCGGCGCGGTGAAAAAGAAGAGGCGCTTTATTTGTCGATCTCCGCGCCGGTGGAGCAGATTCTCGCCGGGCTGAAGTCGCGCCTGATCCTCCGGGCCAGCATCTTTAGCCCGCTGCTGGAACGGGTGGCGGAGGATGCCTACAAACGGCTGATCGCCCCATCCATAGAGGTGGAACTGCGCCTGGAGAGCAAGGAGCGCGCAGATGAGGCGGCCATTCAGATATTTGCCCGCAATCTGCGAGAGCTACTGCTGGCGCCCCCCGCCGGCGGCAAACGGGTGCTCGGGATCGACCCCGGCTTCCGC
>JBAQKZ010000043.1:0-2362 GCA_049301475.1 Geobacteraceae bacterium
GTCTTCGGCTCCTCAATATACTGGTTGTATGCCTTCGTCGCCTCAATCCTCGCCGCCTTGACTGCATCTTTGATTTGAAATTGGTATAAACCGGTCGCGGCAAGCAGCGCCCCTACATATAAGACAAAAGGCCCATTTTCAATCCTCGCAGCTTCGATTGAAATGGACCCTTTTCACACCCATATGTCAAAGATGGGCTAAGCCTTTTCCACCTTGACGCCGACAAGGTTGGCATTTCCCGTTAGGAGGGCGTTTACGTTCAGGTCGCGGAAGTGATTCGGGGCAAACAGCATCCCCGGCTGGAGCCGGTCGCTCACTTTCACCGTGCCGGTCACGTCGGCGGTTTTGGAGGTCAGTCTGACGGTTGCGCCGTCGCTGATTCCCAGATGAGCGGCGTCGGTCGCTGCGATCTCGATCCGCCCTGCGCCGGCTACGGTCAGGTTGTTGGCCGAACGGGTGGACATGGTTCCATTGTGGAAAAGGGTAGGGCCGACAAGCAGATGGAACTGGGAGAGTTCTGTGGGCTTATCGGGAGAAGTGAGGGGTTGAAATTTATATGCCTGTTTACCGGAGGGGGGGATTCCACTGCCGCCTGTAGCCGATGAATATATATCCGCCACGGTCTCAGTGATGGAGCTGCCTGAGGTTGTCCCTCCCAGGCGGCTGTAGAGTTCGGTTAGGATATCCATGTCGTTCCGCGCGTCGCCGGGGGGCTCTATCGCCTTTCCGAGCTGGTGGACCCGGTTGTCGGCGGTGGTGAAGGAGCCGCTTTTTTCTGCCGCGGCTGCCGTGGGAAAGAGTACGTGGGCAAGCCGTGCCGTGTCGGTGGCGAATATGTCCTGCACCAGTAAAAACTCCAGTTTTTCAAGGGCGGCCCGGACCCTGCCGTTGTCGGGGAATGAGGTCAGCGGGTCGCTCCCGATCAGATAAACGGCCTTTATATTCCCCTGCTCGATTCCTTCGATGATTTGCCAGAGGTCCTTGCCGGGGGCTGCATCTGCAAAATCCCGGCGACCGGGAAGAGAGCCGGGGGCGACACCCATATCCAGGAGCCCCTTGGTGTTGTTCTTCCCGCCAATAGGGAACAGCCCCCCCGCTTCCTTGTCAAGCAAGCCGGTCAACAGTGCCAGGTTTACGATGGCCGTGACGGTCTCCGTCGCCTGGGCGCTTCTGATGACATCCTCGCCGAACAGGATTGCGCAACTCCGCTTACCGCCAATGAGACGGGCCGCCTCGACGAGCGTTGCCTCTTCGACCCCGGCGTCCGTTGCAAGCCCGGACAAGGAAAGCCCGGCAAGAGATTTCTTCAGGCCATCCAGGTCAGCCACACGCCCGTCAATGAATTCCTTGTCCTCCAGCCCCTCCTCCAGTATCACCTTCATGAGGCCGTGCAAAAGGGGGAGTTCTCCGTGAGGACGGTACTGTAGATGACAGTTGGCGTATTTTTTCAGCTTTACTCCCCGCATGTTGGCCAAGACCAGCTTGGCGTCGTGCTTGGTGGCCGCCTTTATGACCCGGTATTCCACCCCGGTCGCCTCGGCGTTCAGGTCGCTCCCCAGCACCAATATGGCGGCTACCTGCTCTATCCTGTCGATGGTGTTGCTGGCGCCGGTCAGCCCCAGATGCGTCTGTAGCGCTTTTTGGGCCTGGGCATAGCCGAACCGCGCCTCGGAATCGATGTTGTTGGTGCCGATAGCGACACGCAAGAGCTTCTGGAACAGGAAGCTCTCTTCATTTGTAACCCTGGGAGAACCGATGCCTGCGACAGCGTCCGCCCCGTACTTCCTGACAATCGACAAAAGCCTGTCTGTCGCCTCCGTCATGGCCAGGTCCCACTTCACCGCCACCTGCCGACCGTCGACGTCCTTTACTAACGGCGTGGTGAGGCGCTCAGTGGAGTTAAGGTAGCTGTAGCCGAAACGTCCATTGATGCACAGATTGCCCCTGTTGAAGGCGCTGTCGTCGCCTGTAACCCTCTCCACCCGACCGTTCAGGGAATTGTAGTCTATCTCGCAACCGACAGCGCAGAAGGGGCATACGCTTCTGGTGACTGTTAAGGTCCAGGGGCGGGCGCGGAACTTGAACGGCTTGGCTATCAAGGTTCCGGTAGGGCATGCGTCTATGCAGTTGCCGCAGAACTCGCAGTTGAGCGGACCTCCGTCCATCGTGTCGATGATGGCGGCCTCGCCGCGGTTTGTGACCGTTATCGCGTCCGCGCCGACCACCTCGTGATCGACCTTGACGCATTTTTCGCAGAGGATGCAGCGGTTCGGATCGCTCTCCAGAAGCGACCAGTCGTAACGTATCGGGTAGCGCTCAAGCATGGCGGAGTATTCCTGTTTAGCCGCGCCCAGGCCGTAGC
>JBAQKZ010000044.1:0-3766 GCA_049301475.1 Geobacteraceae bacterium
GGGCATTGAGACCCCCTTGCGCATGGCCAGAATGGAGCGGGTGATCCCCTGCGCACGCGCTTCAAGAGCCACCTCCGGGTCCGCCACGAAGCAGGAGACAGAGACGCCGAATCGCTCCAGGCGAGGCCTGGATATCCCGGAAAGGCCCATGTTTGTGTCGGTCACTATCCCCCGTCCCGCCCGCAGCGCTGCTATCCCGGCAGCAACGGCGTTAGTTGAGAAGAGCATACTACGGGCATACTCGAAATCTGCGCTAGTATGGATCGCCCTACGCACCACCTGCCACTCCGTCGGCGACCACGGGTGCGGGCCCACTTCCGCCTCGATTATGCGAAACGATTCCGACTCGATTTCTTCCGGCGAGAGATGTACGGACATCAGCGCCACCCCTTATCGGCAAACGATTCGTCTATCCGCTCGATGACTATCTCCGCCAGTTTACGATGCACACCCAGGTGCTTTCCCATCTCCATCAGCACGTCAGGATAGCGTCTGCGCGCCTCCAACAGTTCGGCAGGGAGGTCTTCCAGCACATGCGCCCCCATATATAGGAAGTACGGCGTCAAAAGAATCCGTTCCGCCCCCTGTAGAACGCACGCATCGATCCCCTTCTGAATGTCGGGCTGGTGCTGCTCCCTGAACGCCACCTCAACGATCTTATGGTTGGTCATACGCTTTACCATGTCTGCGACTTCCCGCACGGCGTTGTTCGCCTCGGCAATACGGCTGCCGTGGGCCATGAGTAAAATTGCGGTCTTCATTCACGCTCCTTTGATTGATCCGGATATTTGCATTGCTTCTACAATCTCCCGCCTCGCTTCACCGATAGTCAGGGGTATCCGTGAAAACGGGAGCTTCTCCTCATGCTTCAACCTGTAGATAAGCTCGGCAATGTGGGGAAGCCTCAGTTTTACGCTCTCCAACTCCGCCGGGGCGGTGAACACCTCTTCCGGCGAGCCGCTCCGGACGATTCGCCCTTTGCTGAGAATATGGAGTCGGTGGAGAAAAATTGGAACAAGGTCAACGCTGTGGGTAGCCATGACGATGGTAACCCCCTTATCCCGATTTAACCTTGTTAAGAGTTCCATCATCCGGTACTCCCCCATCGGGTCGAGCCCGGCGGTCGGCTCGTCAAGGAGAAGT
Source organism: Geobacteraceae bacterium (assembly GCA_049301475.1). Classification (GTDB taxonomy): domain Bacteria; phylum Desulfobacterota; class Desulfuromonadia; order Geobacterales; family Geobacteraceae; genus JBAQKZ01. The sequence continues at coordinate 1,144 of JBAQKZ010000044.1, forward strand.
ATCTCATGCCCCATGGCAAGGAGCCCGGCAATGCAGACCCGCTTTTTCTGTCCATAGCTGATGTTGTGGATGTTCTTGTCGGCGCTCGCGGCCATCTCCACACTCGCCAGGGCCGCCGTCACTCGCCTTTCTACTTCCGCTTCGGCAAACCCCATGTTGCGCGGGCCGAACGCCACGTCTTCGAAGACGGTGTTGGCGAAGAGCTGGTCGTCCGGGTTCTGGAAGACGAGCCCGACTTTGCGGTAAATGTCGCGTGGGTGGAGCTTGCGCACCTCCATCCCGTCCAGTTGCACACTCCCCGCATACTCCTTGATGAGTCCATCCATAATCTTAAGGAGCGTCGTCTTACCGGATCCGTTGGAACCAAGGAGGCCGCAGAACTCCCCTTTTGCCACGTCCAGACGGATGTCCGCAAGCGCCACCGTGCCGTCGGGGTATTTGAAATGCTCTAAATTGACTGATAGTCTCACGGAGTTCAAAATAGATACCTTTTTACATGTTGTGCCACATCATCCCCATTGCCACAACAACCGTCAAGGAAACAAGCACCTCAGCAGTTCTGAACGGCTTGTGCCTGAACTGCGGCATGTTCCCGTCGTAGCCCCGTTGAACCATGGCAGTGGTGACACTCTGGCTGTTGTCGAACGCCTTGATCACCAGCACCCCGGACAAGGCGCCGAAGGAACGGAGCCCCCGGCGGAAACCGACATAGCCCAGGCGGTTTTTCTGGGCGTTGTAGACCACCTGCGCGTCGTCGAAAAGGACAAAGAGATACCGCCAGGCGAAGAGCGCCACCTCTATGAAACCGTGCGGCACGCGAAGCCAGGAGAGAGCAGCCATCAGATCGGTAAATGAAGTGGAAAAGCCGAGGAGCGCCACAAGCGATACCGCTCCGGCTATCCGGGATGCGATGAATAGTCCCTCCCGGAGGCCGTCCGTGTGGCCGGTGAATTCCAGTCCAAAGAGGTGGACGGAAAAGAGCGGTGTAGCGCCGCTAAAGAAAGTCTTGAGTAACAGCACCATTGCCGCGATGAAGAGCGGCTCGGCGAAGCGCACCGCCAGGACCTTCAACCGCACCCCCATATTCAGGCAGAACGCCAGGCAGATTGCCGCCATAAGGAGCGGGAACGCAAGACCCTTGCAACTGAGCACCATCACCAGCAGCGCCAGGGCGCTGAGGAGCTTCACTCGCGCATCGAGCCGGGCAAGGGGGTGGCCGGCGTTATGGGGTTGTCGGGTAAAGTGGCGCATAGTTCCTATTCCAGTTTCTCATCTTAACCGCTACACCCGCAGCCATCGTTCAAAGATAGGGTCTGTCACCCGCCACCCGATCTCTGTGTTCTCGATCAGGTCCAGTGCCAAGAGCTTCTTCAGGCTGCTCTGTATTCCCCCCTGCGAGCCGAGCTTCTGTTCGGCAAGAAAGGATACTGCATGAATGTTTTTCGGTCTCGCCGCCGCCACAGCCTTCAGGAGCTGCTTCTGGTGAGTGGTCAGGGTAACGAAGATGTTCTCGAAGTCGGCGGATTCCATCTCCAGAAGCTGCTGTTTCGCCTGCGCCAACGGCTCTCCCGCCTGCTTCAACTCATAGTAGAGCATGGCCAGTTTCTGGGTATAGAATGGATAGCCATCGGTAAAATCAATGATGGCGTCGGCCTCTTCCCGGCTGATCGGCACGTCCGCCCCGGCAAAGCGCTCTTGTAGAAACTCTGCAAACTCCTCGCAGGGGAGCGGAGAGAGCTTCAGGACATAAGCGCTCTTGTAGAAGGGACGCCTCTTGTCTTCGAACATGTCCCGCAGCAAAGTCCGCCTACTCCCCATCATCAGGAACGAGACATGTTGCGCGCTCTGCATCCCCTCCCGCAACAACCCCTCCACCATCTTCGCATCCTTCAGATTGCATATCTCCTGGAACTCGTCGAGCACGAGGCAGACCTTCATCCCCTGCGAACCGCAGTACTCGTCCAGGTTGGCGATGACCTGCTCCAGGTGGATTTCCGCCGACTGATCCCCCAGGGACAGGCCAAACTCCGGTGCGGTGGTCATGGGATTGAATTCCAGGGAGAGGCGAATCTTTTTGAAAATCGCCGACGCCTTTTGGGCAAAGCTGCTCCGGTCGGCAGCCTTCGCTCCCAGTGCGGCGATGATTCCCCGGTATATTTTCTGCACTGCATCGGTGGATGAAGTGACGGAAAACAGGTCGATGTAAATCCCTGTCATGGCGCCGTCGAGTTCCCCTGTAACGATCCTTGCCAGGCTGGACTTGCCGTAGCGGCGCGGCGCATAGACCACTGTATGGATGCCGGCATACATGTTCTTCTTCAGAGTTTCGATCTCTGCCCGCCGGTTGCAGAATTTGTCCTTGGGAGTGATCCTGATCGTAAAAGGATTCATAGCCGTCTCGATTATTTAACTCAGGTTATTTAACTTAAATTATTTATATTGAATAACCCTAGCAGACTTTATTGCATTTGCAAGGTTTTTCTGCTCTGCGGCCTAAGGGACTTGGAACAAACAAATATACCGTTTTACATCTCATCTTCAAGCCATCTTTGCCGCCCCTTCAATCACAAAATCCTCGACGTAGCACTGCTACGCCTGCGGTTTTGCTCAATCAGGGGCGACA
>JBAQKZ010000045.1:0-11819 GCA_049301475.1 Geobacteraceae bacterium
GAAATTGCCAGGGCATTGCGTATAAGCCGCGCTGGGGTGAGTATGGCAGCACGCCGGGGAGAAGTAATTATTCAAAATGAACCGTCGCTTCGAAAACAATTAATGGGTTAGTTGACAACTTAACAGCGTCCCCCTAGTCCCCCCCCCCCTAGTCCCCCCCTAGTCCCATCCGTGCTTTCTGATTACTCAGCTACCGATCCTGCTGTACGGGCGTTGCTTGAAGATGCGTGTAAGGTTCATCAGGACAGAGTATTAAACTCGATGCTCATCCACTGCACCCAAAAACTCGCCGCCAAGCTGCTGGAAGTCTCGGCGACCCCTCTCAGTGAAACTTTAGGAGTGACAGCATGCCACGCATGAAAAAACCACATATAGCAACCCTAGATGAGGTGATCATCACGCGGGATGGAGACTATGGTGAGATCACCTATCGTGACCCGACCGTGGGCGGAGTAAATTTGAAAATTGGCCCGGAAGTTGCCCGTATGACCGACCAGGAAATCCTCTACTGCCACAATGAAACGATCCTGGCCATGCAGCAGTCTGTCGCTTCCTATCGGCACAGGGCCGTAGAGGTCCCCGCCGGGAGACCGCAGGTCCGCTATTCTGAGCAGTGCGACCAGTGGGTTCCGCGCGGGGATGTCCTGCGTTGCGTGATCCATGATGAAAAGGGGCGGCGTCCGGTTATCGAGATTGACGACAGGGACTTCACTCTCGAAGAATTCGGCGCCATGCTGACCACCTTTTCAGGGTGGGGGATGCGCATCGTATTTGTGCCGGACAGCGATCTGGAAAAGCCCCCCGTCATTGTGGTCAGGGAGCCGAAAGACTGATGAATGGGACACGCAAGCAACAGATGCAGCAATTCAGATAGCGATAAAGGAGATCGCAAGAACATGACACTCACTGCCACTATCCCCGCTGATCTTGACGTAACGGTTGAAGAATACAAACGCCTGCGACCGATCATGACCAAGCTGCATTCCGAACTCTCCCGGCTTATCAAGAAAGACGACCTGTTTGCCTGCGCCAAACGCCTGCGGATGCTGTCCAAACAGGATGGCAAGAAGGTCATTCTCTTTGAGCATGAGTTCGAGATGGACGTTTTTCAGGATTACCAGATATACATGCACCGTCCCCATGACATCAGCGCCGTTCAACAGTTGCTGAACCACAACCGCCACCCGGAGGGGAGCGATGAGCGGCGATTACTGGAGGGGATGGGGAAAGCCCGTTTCTCGGTCTTCATGGTGAAGCAAATCATCAAGGGGGCTGGTTTCATAGGAGTTGATATCCAGACCGGCGATGAATTCTTCATCATGGATATGACCTTGCCCCAGCAGGATGTTGTCGGGCTCCTGATCGGCTTCAGGATATTTCCGTTCAACGGCTACTGGATGCACACCGGAGCAAACCTCACGTTAGGGCAGGCTCCTGACATGGCAGGATTCAAGCCACTCGGGAAAATTGAGGACGTGAAAGGAGAGCGGAATTTGAACGAGACAATGATTTTCCGCTGGCGCAGCCTGGTCAGCGAGATAGACGACTAAGAAGACCTCTCTTCATCTCATCTTCTCCACTCCAATTTTAGTAATTCGCGTTAAAGGCGCGGCGAGCAGCGCCCCTGTAAAAACAGGACGATCACACGCCTGTGCGCCGTAGCGCTGCGACGCGCAAGCGTATGCGGGTATGAATCTATTCGATAATTCCGAATATTTCACCGTATCAGGACTTCTGCAGGAGCGAGTAATGGAATCCAAGCTGGTTGTTTTCAATGACAAGCAGATTCGCAGAACCATGCACAATGGTGAATGGTGGTTTTCAATTGTGGATGTATGTAGTGTGCTGACTGAAAGTGCGAACGCGGGCGCGTACTGGCGGAAATTGAAACAGAGACTCAATGAAGAAGGCAGTGAAGTCGTGACATTTTGTCACGGGTTGAAGCTGATTGCCCCTGACGGGAAACTGCGGGCCACAGACTGCTCCAACACCGAGGGCATCTTTCGCATCATCCAGTCCATCCCATCCCCCAAGGCCGAACCCTTCAAACTCTGGCTTGCAAAAGTTGGCTATGTGCGGGTACAGGAGATTGAAGACCCGGAATTAGCCACGGCCCTGACCCCATGTTTCCCGCATGCGCGGGGATGAACCGGTGGCGTGAAACAAGGGCGGGCGAACCTTGTTCGTTCCGTTCACAACAACCCAAGCACTCCTTTGAGGCTCTGCTCCACCGCCGCCATCTCTTCCGTGGTGAGGCTGGTCAGGGGTCTGTCCCCGAAGCGGTCTTTGTCGAGGGCGCGTGGTTGATCAATGACCACTTGGCATGGCTTGAGAAGCCTGTCGCGCGGCTCTATCATGATGCGCCATCGTTTGAAGGAGGGATAGACCTGTGTGGTAAGCGGCAGGATAACGACCATAGGCGTGCCGCTTGACGTGAGGGCGTCGCCCTGGATAACCAGAACCGGCCGGATCTTGCCGATTTCCCGCCCTCGACCGGGATTGAGGTTGGCGGCCCATATCTCGCCGCGGCGCATCATTTCCACCACTTATCCGTCGCGTTTGCGGACCAGGAGCCGCCCGGTTTGCGGCCTTCGGCAATGTTCAGCGCTTCATTGCCGGTGGCTATACCTTCTTCGGCCATTTCAAGCGCCGCCCGGCGGATGGACTCGTCAGCATATGCGGTGTGCGCCTCGGCCACCAGTTCGGCCATGAAACGCTCTTTTTCGCGGCGGGCAAGAAAGTCGCTAATGGCCTGACGGACCACCTCGGAACGGGGCAATCCTTCGAGATGGGCCTCTTCTCCCAGGCGGTGATCCAGCTCTTCCGGCAGTCGCAAGCTTAGCGCGGGCATAATTTGACCTCCATGTATTGCATTGTGTAATACAGAATGTATCGCAATATGTCGGATTAGTCAATATTTCGGTTATGTAGAGCTTCGGTAATTAGGTGGGGATCACGGGCGCAATGAAACAGGCCGAAGACGATAATCGTCCTGTCCATTATTGTGAAGTAAATTGCATAAGGGAATCTTCGGAGAAGGCAGCGACGAAACTCGTTGTGAACTTTCTGAAAGATAAGAGGATGCCGCTAAATTTCACCGGCACGGGCATAAAACATCCGCAAAAATTCTTCGCCGAGTCCCGGTGATTTTGTTTCATACCATACGTAGCCGACAATGGCATCTTCTTCAACTTCAGGGAGAAAGCGCAAGCTATGCATCATTTTCGCTGTTCAATTCTCGATCGAAGCTCTTCAAGGGACAAGAGACTTCCGGGCGCGGATGCATATTTTTCAAGCCGTCTGTCCAATTCCATCATATGCCTCTTGGGAATCGGCACGGAAGGCTCTTCCGCTGCAATGCTGTCCCACAGATCTTCAACCAGGAGAATTTTCTCGGGAATGTTTAATTTAGTCAGTTCGGGTATGTCGTTAGCTCGCATAAATTTCTCCGTTGCTTTTCATGGACATCAGCTTTGATGGCAAAACTGTAACAGAAAATATTTTAGTATGGCAGGAATTCTTCCTTGAGGAGCAGTTGAACCCTCCATACAATATTTGCTGCAAATAGCATCAGAATGTGCCACACACACGTAACCGGACTTTTACCTTTACCTTTACCTATTTCCGGAAGTAAACTACCTGAATATCTTATGGAAGAATCCCTTGTTTTCCTTCTCCCGCCTCTCGGTGATATGCCTCGTCCCCTTGCGGGCATAAGGCTCCTTGGGATTTATCTTCAGGGCCTTCTGAAACTCCCCTTCCGCCAGACCGTCCCTCCCTTCGTCGAGCAGCATCCAGCCACGGAAGGCGTACGCCTCTGCGCTCTTCTCCATTTGCAGTGATTTTCCCAGGAGGTTGCGGGCCCGGTCAATGGCTGTGCGGGAGCTCCTGTTGGCGGGATTCCGGTTGATCGCCCAGGCCAGATAGGCGCAGTGCAACGCGTTGTTGGGATCGAGGGTATATGTCTCCTGAAGTGATTTTTCGGCATTATCGAATTCACCCATCTCCAGGAATACCTTGCCTGACTGAAACTGTATGCGGGCCTGGAGTTTGTCGTCCTGCTTGCCGGACAGCCCAACCACCTTGCCTGCATTCAGCATTTCGTCGTAGCGCTCCTTGGCGACCACGCTAGAGAGGGTGTTATAGGCGTTGGCGTAGTGGGAGAGGATATTCTGGGCTATTGTCATGGCAGCCCCGGAGAGTTCCATAAACTTTTCCGGCGAATACTGACGGGTCTTTGTAAAATAGGCGTCTTTCAGCGCGTTGAAGCTGAAAGCACTCGGAGTCAGACCGAATATTTCGTAGTAGTTCTTGTCCTTGATGAAGGCGTAGTCCCGTTGTAACGACTGTTCAAAGCCGATTTCGTCGCTGGAGAGGGGTGCGGCCATTCCTTCGTCCCCAACAGCAAGCTGGACGGTATCGGAAACCTCTTCCACTAGGTCCTCGAATCCCATCGCATCCATTGTAATTTCCTGAAATTCCTCAAGCGGTCGGTTGAACAACTCCTTCTGCGGGAAATCCGGAATCGACCCGGCGGCCGGGGTGTCATGCAAATCAATCATTCCCATGACAAGGAGGAAATGGAGGAAGGCGGATGCCTCATTGCGCTCTGGAGCCAAAACTGTCAACTCCTTGAGGTTTCTTTGGCCGTTCATGAGTTCGAGGAGGTCGATATCCTCCCGCCGCATGGTGATCAGGTTGACGTACCGGTAAAACAGGATGGTTCGAGCCGGATAGAATCGGCCATTACCGGCAATGAAGGTGTCGGCATTGAAGTGGTAGGAGGGGTCCCTCAACGCCTCATAGAGAAAACGCGGCGTTAAGAACGGCGTCAGTGGAAACTCGGGATCGCAGGCCCGCGCGTTGAATTGCCATCCTGATCTCAATTCCAGTGACTCTGTGAGCAATTTGGCAAGGAACAGGCGGGATTCCTCCACCAGTTCCTCATAGGGAATGAGCCCCGACTGGCACAGGAAGAGGCGGCCTTCCCCATTCTCCGCGGACAGTCTGCCGTCTTCGGCGGCAATCCTGCCCCGGTTCACCAGAAATGTGGTGAAGTCGTCCTTTCCCCTGGAGAGCAAAGAGAGAGGTTCACCCTTGACAACAGCCACTTCCGTTCCACTACCGATGGAGAGCACACCGTTCATGTCGTTTTGATATATATTCGCGAGTTTTTCGAGGAGAGTGGCCTGTTCCTTTACGACAGGGTGCGCCGTCAGCGCTTCCGTTACCGCCTGCATAAAGGCCTTTTGGGTAAAGGGCTTCTCCAGGTACTGGTTTACCCCCATGCGGCGGGCACCGGCGGCGTAAGCGCCTCCCTTGTAAACGCCTGTCATTATGACAACCGGCAGCGCGGCCCATTTGGGCGATTTGCGGAGTTTCCGCAGCACCTCCACGCCGCTCAGTTCGGGCAGACGGAGATCCAGCAAAAGCAGATCAAAGTCGTTCTCGGCCAATTGGCGCAGGACCGCGACGCCGGTTTGCACCGGGGACACCTCATGCCCATTGTCTGCGAGAAACTTTTGCAGAACCCGGGAGAGGGATTCGTTATCTTCGGCCAGTAAAATTCGTGCGGTCATTCCGATACTCCGCAGCAGACCCGGCAGATGACTAACTGATTTTCTATTCGGAGCTACCTGACGGAAACCGTTAAATGCCCCCGTCGGATTTCAAGTATTTACGCACAGCGCGGTTATGCTCTTCTAGGCTTGAGGAAAAGAAATGGGTGCCGTCCTTTTTGGCGACAAAATAAAGATACCTGGTGTCCGCCGGCATCAGGACCGCCTCGATCGCTTCGCTCCCCGGATTGCCGATAGGGCCGGGAGGAAGTCCATTTATCATATAGGTGTTGTAGGGTGACGGACGCTGTATGTCCTTGCGCAACACCTTCCCCGAGAAGGCCCGGCCCTTGTATACGGCGGTCGGATCGCTCTGCAGCGGCATACCCATTCTCAGTCTGTTGAGAAAGACCGAGGCTATCAGCGGACGCTCATAGGAAAGGGCCGTCTCCTTCTCTATGATGGAGGCCAGGGTAATAGCAAAATGCCTGGACATGCCGCTCGCCGCCACCTTAGCTGCGAATTTCCGCCCGTACACCTCGTCGAACCGCTTCACCATCATACGGACAAGATCCGTCTCCGTAATTTTAGGGGTAATGTCATATGTGCTCGGGTAGAGGTACCCTTCCACGCTTTCGCTGCTGCTTCCGAGTTCCGCAAGTAATGCCTTGTTGCGGCATGCCTTCAGAAACGCCACTTTACTGAACAAGCCACGCCCATCGAGCAGTTCTGCTACCTGATAGGTGGAATACCCTTCAGGCACCGCGAAACGCTGCGAGTAGACGTCCCCGGCCACCAGCCGACGAAGAATCTCAGGCGGCGTACTGCCGTCGCTGAACTTATAGATTCCGGCCTTGACCTTGTTCTCGGCGCCCTGCAACCGAGCCAGGAGTACGAATAACCTGGCGCTGGCAATGGTCTGACGGCTCTCCAGCTCTGTGGCTATCCTTTTCAGGGAATACCCCTGCTCAAAGTCGTACAACTGCACATTCTTCCCGTCACCGGCGGCAAAGCTCAGGAACAGGCCGAATCGGAGGGCAGACAGGAACGCCAGCAGGAGCAGTACCCCTGCAACGATTAAGATAAAACGTTTGTTGCGAGAAGAGAAAGGAAGCATGAAAAATAATTTGATTATCTGGCCCTCCTCAACACAGTGACACAGTTTGTTACCGCTGAACCGCCGATGTTAAAGGAAACACCTATTTCCGGGGTTTTTTTGGTCATTGTCGCGCCAATCGGCTCACCTACAAGCTGTTTATAGAGGAGCGCATGCATGGAAACACCGGTCGCGCCGACGGGATGTCCCTTTGCTTTCAAGCCTCCCGAAATATTCACCGCGCACCGGTCATCGTCACGGGTGAAGCGCCCTTCCTGGTAATCAAAGCCGGCCCTGCCGTCCCTGGAAAGGCCTAGCGCCTCTGTAGAAAGGATTTGGCTGATCGTGAAGCAGTCATGCACTTCCGTAAGATCAACATCGGCAGTGGTAATATTCGCCTCGCCAAAGGCGCGTCGCACCGCTTCCTTGCCGGCCGGATAATCATACATATTGTGCTTGGCGGATATGGGCATGCGATCATTCACATGCCCTATGCCCGCGATCTCCACAGCCTTTTTCCCTGACCGTTTAGCATCTTCGGTTCGCATGATGACTACCGCCGCAGAACCGTCTGTTACCAGTGAACAGTCATGGAGGCGCAACGGTTCGGCAATCATCGGGTTTTTTTCAGGCGGCAGCCCTATGATCGCTTCGGCCGTGACAAGACCCATCTTGTCACTGGGCCCCCCCTTGCCAAAATGCGCAAGCGGGTTATCCAGACCATTTTTATAGCCGAGCGCAGCGACTGCCGCAAGCATCCGCTGAAGATCAGCGTCACTCAGCTTGTAATGCGCCTGGTAACCTTTGGTGTATTCAGAAAACAGGGACGGGAAGGTCACCCCCTTCATACCTTCTTCAGGCCAGTACGATGCGGCGGCAAGGGCTTTCGTCACCCCCTTGGTGTCGAGAAGGTTCATCTTCTCAACGCCTATGACCAGAGCAACTTTAGCCCGGCCTGATTCCACAGCGTAGAGGGCATCGTAAATAGCCACCGAGCCGGATGCGCAGGCGGCTTCACAGCGTGTCATCGTCTTGAAACGAAGGCCAACGGGATCGATCTCCGTTGCATATGCGGCGAGGTGTTCCTGGTTGGTAAAAAGCCCGGGGGCGAAGCTCCCCAGCCATACACCATCCACGTCTTTGCCCTCAATGCCAGCATCGACCAGGGCGCCCCTTCCAGCTTCAACAACGAGCTCGTAGATCGATTTCAGGTCCGTGATCTCCCCGGTATCCCGGTTTTTTTGAACCAGGGAGCCGAATTTTGAATTGTACGCGCCGATAATGCTAACCTTGCTCATTGTTTTTCTCCTTTTTTGAGGGATATACACGAATCATCCCGTATCGGGAGTGATCCTTTTGATGTTGTTCAGCAGCCGTTTACGGAAGTCCAGGTCCCTGTACGCAAAATCCGATCCACGAACCCTGACAAAGGAAGATCGAATGAAGTTGTACTAAGAAAGCAGGCCATTTTCAAGAATTTTTTCCATAGTATCATGTATCGTCAACTCTTCGTATCAACTTTTCGCTCGTGACAGTGCTAATTATTGTTCTTGACACGCATCACGTGACATAACCGACTATCACTGATCATCGAGGCATACCATGAGCATTAAAAACAAAGGGAAACGCGAACTCCCACCCACACATCCCGGCTTGATGCTCCGCGAAGATTTCATGCCGGATTACGGGCTGACCGTCACCACACTCGCTGAGGCACTCGGCGTGTCACGCCAGACAATCAACGAACTGCTGCGCGAGCGGCGCACTCAGCCCCGCCATGGCGCTAAGGCTTTCCCGGCTGTTTGGCAACAGTCCCGAATTCTGGCTCAACGCCCAGCAGGCTGTGGACCTGTGGCAGACGGAGAGAGCTATGCAAAAGGATTTGAACCTGATTCGTACTCTCAAGGCTGCGTAGAGTGTTTGTTGGGATCGCGGGATAAGGTGAAGCGCCTTTGCTATGGAGTAAATAGAATTAAATAAACTGTCACTAGAATTTCTGGCCGGTCAAACCATCGATGAAGTGCTGGAGCTATTTGGCAAAAGGGTCAAGACTGCCCGCCAATCCTATGCACAGTTTGTGGCTGATGGCGTCGTAATGGGGAAAAGACCCGCATTGACTGGCGGCGATTTACGGCGTAGCCAACTGCCGGAGAATACGGCAACCGCCATCGGTGATTATGACGAGCGAATATTGGTGAGCCGAGCGACAAGGCGCGGCGAGGAACTGTTTGCGTCACGATAAGGGTGCAGGGAGTGGTGGCTGAAAACGTTAAAGCAGTAAAGCAGCAACGTCCCCTAGGTATCCCAAAGCAGCAACGTCCCCTAGGTATCCCCGTCCCCTAGGTATCTATAATCAGTCCAAGCGACTTAGCTAACATGCTGATTATGCGAAGATTGTATCGCTTAAAGTGTCAAGCTTCGGCGGAGTAATAAGTTAATTCAATTGACATGTGGCTCTCTGTTCGATATAAGGGCACATTGACCAAATCAATGATGCAGATTCAAGTCGCTCATAATTTACCGCCTATGGAACAGCAAGCAATTCAGGATAATCGAATATTCGAAGGTTGGAGGAAAACACAGTGAATTATTTCCAATCGTCAACGGATGCAAGCTACCTGTATCGCCCCACTACTGCGGTAGAGAGTAATCAGTATACGGGGACAGTGGTAAAAGGTAACTTGGCAGATCAGATGAATAATGTAATGATAATTCGTACTACATATTTGACCAGTGCAGATTCAAATTCCACTAAAAAGCAAGCGGCATAAACCGACTCATCTTTTGTGCATGCAACATCTTACAAATTCAGCAAATTTTAAGCGCTTACTATGGCGCTTTTTTTATTTGATTGTCAAAGATCGAAATGTATAATCGGGTAGCGGGGGGTAGTGTAAAGAGTTTTTCGTTTTTTTGTTGGCAGTGCCTTTCAGAAATCAGATTGCTTCGCCAATAGTGAATTTCAGTTCCATTTCCTGTTATCTCCCAACAAGGCTTACGACCTGCCCTAAAACCCTGCAGGTCAAAGCCACAGGAGGCGGGGTCACCACAGCCCTCCTACCGCACAACCGTGCGTCCGGTCAGACGTTACCAAGCATGAGCTTGGCAACGAGAAGGAACAAAAAGGAACTTATGGCATATCCTTTTCTGTTTTACATATTCGCATTCTTCCTGGGCGCGGTTGTCGGCTCCTTCCTTAATGTCTGCATATGTAGGCTGCCTGAAAACCGGTCGGTGGTCTTTCCGCCATCGCATTGCCCGAAATGCGATTATTGTATCCCCTTTTACGACAACATACCCATCCTGAGTTATCTGCTGCTAGGGGGTAAGTGCCGCTCTTGCAAAACCCGCATCTCCATCCAGTATCCGCTGGTTGAGCTGATTAACGGCCTGCTGACTCTGTTTCTCTTCCTTAAATTCGGTCCCGGCCTCACCTTTTTGTTCCTCTTTATGTTCTGCTCGGCGCTTGTGGTCGTCACCTTCATTGACCTGAAGCATCAGATTATACCCGATCTGATCAGCCTGCCCGGCATTGTCATCGGTTTTGCCGCATCTTTTTACCTCCCCTGGCTTGGCTGGCAGGACTCATTGATCGGCGCTGTTTCCGGCGGCGGGAGCCTTCTTTTGGTCGCCTACGGCTACCACTTCTTCACCGGCAAGGAAGGGATGGGTGGAGGGGATATCAAACTCCTCGCCATGATGGGTGCATTCCTGGGTTGGCGGGCGGTCCCTTTCATTATTTTCACTGGTGCCCTGGCCGGTTCGGTTATCGGCGTATCCATAATGCTGGCTCAAAAAAAAGATTCAAAACTCGCTATTCCGTTCGGTCCATTCCTTGCTTTCGGTGCTCTTCTTTATATATTTTGCGGGAGAGAGATAATAAGGTGGTACTTCTCGCTGGGAGGGAATCTCGGGGGATAAACTCTAAATCATGAAACCGTTCCGTTTCAGCCTTACCTTTTCAGTCCTTGCATCCGTATCCTGCCTGCTGGTTCTTACCTGGATACTTCTAAGCCTCATCTCGTTCAAAACTGCCGAGAAAGACCTCTTCGCCCAGAAAATCGAAGAGGGGCGCCTGCTCTTGGCAATATTCAACAATATTCTTCCGATTCCCCTGGCCGCTCCACGCCCCGACTCGGCTGTCAGCAAATTTGCCGACAGAGTGGGGAAAGAGCGCGGCTTTGTCGGCCTGCTGATTGTGAATGGGGAAGGGGAGCGGGTGTATCTTTCCGGCATGGGCGCCGGGATGGACGAGGGATTGCGGGAAGCGCTCGGCTCGGGGCGGGAATCCTCCATATTTGCCGGGAACGGCAGATACGTCTACCTGTACGCGCCGGTCCGCAAGCACGACCGCATCATCGGCGCATCCCGGCTGGCACTCTCCCTTTCCGGCGAACATGAGCGATTGATGAAGTCGCGCCACCTGTTTCTTGCCTACTTTATCCTTGATTTCATACTCCTCTTGGGCTTCGGATCCTTTATGCTGTCACGGATCGTAGTGGCGCCGATCCGGAAGCTCTTGTCCGCCACCGAGCGGATTGCGGCCGGTGACTACGCTCATCCCGTGCATGTGCCGGGGAGCGCCGAGATTGCCGACCTGTCCGAGTCGTTCAATGCCATGCAGGAGGCGCTTAGGAAGAAACGGGACGAGGTGGAGAGCCACGTCGCGTCGCTGGAAGAGGCCAACAGGGATATTAAGGCGGCCCGTGAGGAAACTATCCGTTCAGAGAAGATGGCGTCGGTCGGTCTCCTTGCTGCCGGCATGGCACATGAAATAGGCACGCCGCTGGCCGCTATCATCGGCTATACCGGCATCCTGAGAGAGGAACTGGCGGAAGACCCTGAAAAGGCCGATTATCTGCGCCGCATAGCCGAGGAGTCCGCCAGGATGGACAGAATTGTGCGCGGGCTGCTTGACTATGCCCGCCCTGGCCGCGCCGTGAACGAGCAGGTGGAGACAGGCCCGCTCCTCCGGGCCACCATCGATCTACTGGCCGGGCAAGGGGCCTTCAAGAGCATCACGACCTCGCTTGCCATTGACGATCCGCTGCCGACGGTTTACGCGGACCCGCATCAACTACAGCAGGCGTTGATAAATCTGTTCATAAATGCCCGTGACGCCATGCCGCCCGGCGGCAGGCTCGGAATCAGGGCCGCGCTTGAGC
>JBAQKZ010000046.1:0-9471 GCA_049301475.1 Geobacteraceae bacterium
GCCGAACTTCAATCGCCAAATCCTCAACGTAGCTCTGCTACGTCTGCGGTTTGGCTCAATCAGTTCAGCCAAATCTGACCTAAATCTGAGCGCAATTTTGACCATGTTATTCATTTACAGTTCCTAAGAAGAAATTACGTTTCATTTGGCTGTTAAATCAGATCATTGTCGAAATTCTTTTCGGTTTTTTGTGGTTCTGGTCTCTTGTTCATTCCTCTGCTGTAATTTCGCTCCCGTCTCGGGCATTCAGAACTGCCAGCGCAGTCCGCCACCCCAACCGAACCGGGAATGCCATTGGCAGATCAGGACAAAGTGCTTGCTCATAATGTAGCTTGTGCCCGCCCGGATTTCCCACTTTTCCTTGGTGTCATATTCAGCCTCCGAGAAAACCGCGAGTCGCGGCGTGAGTTCCAGGTGTTTGCTGGTGGCGAATTGCCATTCACCGGCCGTGTCCACCCACACGCGGGACTGGATGTTGAGGGGCAGCAGATAGCGCAGGCCGAAAATGCCCTCGTGTTTTTCGAACCGTTCGCCGACGCCTTCGAGATCAACCCCGGCAAAGACACTGGCAAAGCGGTTCAGGTAGTAATCGTAGGCGGGCGTGACCTCCCACTCCACCTCGTCCACGCGTTGCCACCCGGCCCGCCACTCGGAGGAGAAGATGTGCCGGGTGTTGGCGTATACCAGCGTCCCCTGTGCCATCTGCGACAGCACAGCCACCTGGCCATAAGGATGGAACGGGTCATGGTAGAGATGCTTCCGGACGGCGGCGGTAGCAGGGTCGGGCGTGAAGTTCTGATAGTGAACCATCCGCGCCATGCCGCTTTCCATGTGATAGAGCAGGTGGCAGTGAAAAAACCAGTCGCCGAACTCTTCCGCCGCAAACTCGATCACTGTGGTCGTCATGGGGGCGACATCAACGGTGTGCTTGAGCGGCGAGTAGTCACCCTGTTTGTTAAGCACCCGGAAGAAATGCCCGTGCAGATGCATCGGGTGATGCATCATGGTGCGGTTGATCATAATGAAGCGCACGACTTCATCGCGTTTGATTTCAATGTGATCGGCTTCGGAGAGCGGTTTGTTGTTCAGAAACCAGACGTAACGCACCATGTCGCCGTCGAGGGTGAGTCGGATTTCGCGGATGGGTTTGTGTGGATCGAAGGCGGTGGGCTGCAAGGCGCGCAGCTTGTCGTAAGGCGGCCAGGGACGTTCGGGGCTCATACCGTCGACGGCCAGAGGGGCCTTCGAACTCACGTCCTCAGCCAGCAGCCCGAGCCAGGTGCTCTCCGGGACGGCAGGTTTCTTGTGAGAGACCATCCCCGGTTTGTCGTGGCCATTGGTGGCTGCGTCCGTCGGCATTTTCCCCTGTGCCATATCGCTCATGTCGTGGCCCGCATGGCCCATCGCGGGCCCGGAGGCCATGGCGGCATGGTTCATTTTGCCGACGTCCTGTGTCATGGCGCCGTGATCCATCCCCTTCATTTCGTCCATGCCGTTCATCCCCGGTTGGTCGAATTTGCCGGCGCGCACTGCGTTGCCGGACATGCCCATCGAGCCGCCCGGGGTTAACGCCAACACGTGTTTGAGCGAGAGATCACCCATGCTGGAATAGAGATTGGGGTAGGGGATATCCGGTGCGGTGTGCCGAGATCCTGAGCCAATCCACAACGAAGCCTTCCCTGATCCGTCATGGGGCGTGGCGCGAAACTCGTAGCTGCCGTCTGCCGGCATCGTGATGATAACGTCATACGTCTCGGCCACGCCGATCAGCAGCCGCCGCTCGTCGAAGGGTTGCACCGGCAACCCGTCTGCAGCGATGACCTGTAGCGGGCCTCCGGCAAACTGGATATAGAAAAACGTGGAGGCCGATCCAGCGATTACACGGAGCCGGATTTTTTCACCCGGCCTGGCGGCTAGGGACTGCTGCGTAGCGCCGTTGAGGAGAAAACGATCATAGTACACATCCGAAAGGTCCATGGGGGGCATGCGCTGAAGTTCCCGTGAAAAATACGCGCCGAGCGTGCCGAGCCGCGCCGCCCCCAACACGCTTTGACCACTGCCTTTCTGAATCGAATACCATTCACTGCCGCGTTTGAGGGTATGCAGTACCGAGCTTTCATCCTCGTCGGTCCAGTCGGACAACACCATGACATGATCGCGGAGCCGGTCAAACGTGCCCTCGTCCTTCGGCGCGATGACTAGCGCCCCATAAAGACCACGCTGTTCCTGGAGCATGGTATGACTGTGATACCAGTAGGTGCCGGATTGTCGCAGATCGAATTCGTAGGTGAAGGTCTGGCCCGCCGCGATGGGTGGAAACGTCACAAAGGGCACGCCATCCATGGCATTGGGCAAAAGGATGCCATGCCAGTGAATAGACGTGTCCACGTCCATCTGGTTGTGGACACGAATCACTGCGTGGTCACCCTCGATGAAACGCAGGGTCGGCCCCGGCAGCTGGCCATTGATGGTGAGAGCCTTGACGGGCTGGCCGGTGAAGTTCACCTCCTGCCGGGCAATGGTGAGGTCGTATTCCACCGTCGCCGCCGACACCATCGTCACCGGCACAAACAGCGCCAGCCAGCCCAACAACGCCGCCACCGGTTTCATGAGTTTTATGAGTATCCGGCGATCGGCGTTTTGAGAACGGTCAGAAGTTTTCATTACTTGCTCCAATCATGCTGACTGCGCAATCCGGCATGGAAGTGTGGTGGAGACGCTCATGTTTTGATCGAGCACTATTTCCATCCCCATTCCCGAAAGACTTCATGGCATTGTTCTGTTTTCAGAAAGTCAATAAACTGATTCGCCATTTCTTTATTTTTTGAAATCGTTGTAGCCGCAATCGGTGTTCCCCTGTAAAGCTTTCCTTCCTTTGGCAATCTTACTAGATCCGTTTGCTCTTTAAGGCGATAATGCCAAGATTCATATGTAATCCACGCATCCAGTTCCGGCATGGATTTCCACTTTTCTATAGCATCTGCACTGGTCGTAACAGACAGAGCGATGTTTTTTTGAATACCAGGAATCAGTCCTTTCACCCCTGCCATATCTTCCCATAGACCAACTTGACCCGCTCCATTTACATTTATGTTCGTCTTGATGTTCTTTGGGTGGGCATCCCCCGATTTTTCGTCCATATCCTTCATCATCGGACATTGCGACATGGATTCCTTGCATTGAGGTTGTAGTCACCGGCCGGTGAATCGTTCCAACAGCACGAGGAGGGCGGTGAGTGCCGTTGCAAAGCCGACCACAAACACGCCACGTGGCACGTGCAGCAGATCGGGAAGCAGTACTTTGCCGAGGTCACCCCAGTTCTCGATCGTTCGTTTTGTCCATCCCGAAAGTTCGGCAAACATCCAGGAACCAGCGATAAGTCCGGCCATGCCGAAAAGCGAGTCCCAGCTTCCCTGCCCCAGCGCGACGGCGGCAGTGCCGGGGCAATAGCCCATCAGCGCAAAGCCCGTGCCGAAAAGGAGCCCTCCGATGATGTTGGCGCCGATTCGCGTTGGCTTAATGTGCAGGTTCACTTTGGCGAAGTGGTGCAACGTGAATACGCCTATCATGCCGACGACAATTGCGGTCAGCATGACTTTCGCGACGGTGAAGTCTTGGAGGAGCAGTTGGCCGATGAGAACATGGAATTTCCCCACGCCGCCTTTCTGCAAGAGGAAGCCAAACGCCAAACCAAACATCGCGCCGGCGATCATTTCGGGAGCCGCGTCCACGTGCAGCGCGGGATTTTTTCCCCATTTTTTTACGGCTTTGCCAGGATCAATCATCGTTTCCTCACCATTTAAAGAGGAGCATGGCCACAGCGATGCCGCCGATGAAGAAACAAATCACGGCGATCCAGGAGGCAAGGTTGAGTTGAAGCGTTCCGCTGATGCCGTGACCACTTGTGCAGCCTCCGGCAAGGCGAGCGCCAAAAGCCATGATCAGGCCGCCTGTAAATGCGGCTGTCGCACGCAGCGTCATGCTGTCGCCGAAGCGTTCAGTCCACAGGGGCGGGAGCCATTCGTTGGTGAACTCGCCACCGGTGACGGCGGCAAGAGCGCCCCCGACGATGATGGAGATCACGAAGACAGCTTCCCATCCCACGCGTGGCGGGTTGTCTTTGAAGTAAACGAGTGAAGCGGTGTGGCGCGGCGCGATGAGCTTGCCGAGAAAGCCCGCGAGCAGTGCGTAGAACGATGAGGCTCCAATGGGTTTGTCGGAAAAGTAAAATGTCAGCCAGGAAAGCACTCCAATGCCCGCACCTGCCAGATAAGGTGACCAGGCAGATCCCGCATAATCGCGCGCGTCCACGATTGTCCCCGCATCGGCTGCAGCGCATATAAGCAGGAGAGCAAGGGTGCCAATGAGATAAGAAACACACTTCGGAATCACTCGGCCAGGAGAACGCGTATTCGTGGGCGAGTTCATTTCTTCCCCTTCTGCTCGATCTCTTTTTCAACCGGGAATCCGGCGTTCTTCCATGCTTGCCAGCTTCCGGGGACGTTGCAGACGCAGCCGAACCCTTCCTGTTTCAAAATGCTCGTCGCAATGCTCGCGCGATAGCCGCTGTCGCAATACACGGCCGTTGGTTTCGTTTTGTCCAGTGTCCCGAGGTGTTGGCGCAATTCGCCCAGGAAAATATGGCTGGCATTGGGGATGTGGCCGCTTTGCCATTCATCGGGCGCGCGTACGTCGAGAAGCTGCAGTTTTTCCCCTGCGCGTTTGATCTCATGCACCGTTATTTGCCCCACATCTTCCAGCGGCAGGCCGACGTTATCCCACGCCTTCATCCCCCCGACGAGGTAGCCGGCGAACTTCGTGTAACCGGTGCGGAGAAAGAGACGGACGATTTCTTTGAGCTTTTCGTCGGACTCCAGGACAAGAAGGATGGGCTTGGAGGGCTCAAGCAGCCAGCCAGCCCAGATGGAGAGCTGGGGTGAGCCGCCGATGTTGAGCGCGCCTTTGATATAGCCTCCGCCAAAGGCCAGCATCATGCGGGTATCGATGAGGACATTGTCATCGTCGTCCATTGCTTCCTGGAAGAATTTGGGGGGGAGCCCACGCGCTGTCGGCAGGTTGCCAAGTACCACGGGGCCTTTGGTGTTCAGCTTCTTCATTCTCGGATAATAGGTAGGTGCAGGCGGCGCGGTGGAAAGAGCGTAATCGGTGAAGCTTTTCACATCTTTAAATTGGAGGAAAGCATTGAAGCGCCGCTCATAGCCAATCGTGCTGCTGAGCCGGTCGCCGATGTCCGCACCGCACGGCGAGCCGTGACCGTGCGCCGGGTAGATAATCACGCCATCGCTGAGCTTCAGGTAAAAATCGCGTAGCGTGTGGAACTGTTGTTCGGCCAGTTTTTTCTCCTCACCACTGCCGAGGAGGTCGGGCCGCCCGGCGGAATTGACGAAAAGCGAGTCCCCGGTGAGCACGCCCCAAGGCACGTCCGGGTGATCCTCCTCCGCGAGAAGATACGCAAGGTGCTCCGGCGTGTGGCCGGGCGTGTGCCGAGCTGTAATGAGAACAGATCCGAACAGGAAGTTGTCTCCATCTGCGATCTCCTCATGGTCGAAACCGTATCGTGCGCCTCCTTCGTGACTGAGGAATATTTTCGCTGAATCGACACGTGCACAAAGCTCGCGCGCACCACTGAGGAAATCAACATGGTTGTGTGTTTCAAAAATGTGCGTGATCGACACCTGCTTCTCGCGGGCGAGTTGCAGGTAGCAGTCAACGTCCGGACATGGATCGAAGACTGCGGCTACTCCCTCGGAATCATCGCCGACCAGATAGGAAAGCTCGGCGATCCCTTCGGTTTGAATGCATTCAAAAATGAGTGCCATAAGTATTCCTTTTATTATGATGGTTCGCTGC
The DNA here is from genome assembly GCA_049301475.1 of Geobacteraceae bacterium. Taxonomy (GTDB): domain Bacteria; phylum Desulfobacterota; class Desulfuromonadia; order Geobacterales; family Geobacteraceae; genus JBAQKZ01. The sequence goes on from JBAQKZ010000046.1 coordinate 5,872, forward strand.
GTTCATCCAGTGCGGCAAGTACAAGCTCCGGATTCATCGACTGCTGCAGAGCTGCTGCCTCGGGATCATGACGGTCTATGACATTTGGCAAATCGCGCCTTAACTCTTCCAGTAGGTCGATAATTTTGGCGGTCTTCTGCTCTGTCAGCAGATTGACTTTAAGGTCCAGATGTGCCCGCTGTTCCTCGAGCTTGGAGAGTCGGTTCTGCTTTGACAGAACCACTGTCGCTGTAAGCAACGCTCCCAAACCGATAATACCTTGAAGCCAGAAAAACGGTGAAGGATCGAATTCGGCAATGCCTGACTGGCGCAACGCGACATTAGCGAGTATCCAGAGCGCTACAAAGATCAGAATAATGCCAAGAAAAATTGGTTGTCCTACAAAAAAGCTTATGCGCTCCATGATGCGTTGAGAACGACTTATTTTTTGATCTTCGCGTGCGTAGAAATCCAGTATAGCCCCGATATTCTGGCTGATCTGGTCGTGTTCTGATTCGATCGGCTTGTCACTGGAATCCGGAGGCGTCTCGGGTGGAAGATCAGGTTTAGTTTTCATTCTGACGCACACTCCTCTTTCATTTTTCAGCCAGTTGCTTTGCCCTTGCCCGAATTATAATCGGCCACGGCCGTACCCCACCCCAGAAGCACTTTGTTGCAATCGGTGCGATCCAGGATTACCTCGATGAAGGTCAAGCCCTTGAAGGTTTTTGACTTTTTAAGGGCAGCCACCAATTCCTTTTCAGTGCGCACCACCTGGCTGAGAATGGGGGATTGGCCCTTCAGGGTTTCCACCATGGCAGCATAGTTCCAGTTCTGAAGGGTGTTGTAGGGACCATCGTGGATCATCACCTCGATGGTGTAGGCCCCATTGTTCATGAGAAAAATTACTCCCGTATAGTCGTAACGAAGTATCGTGGAAACCTCCTGGGCGGTCATCTGGAACGATCCGTCGCCGATGAGCCCCATGATGCGCCTTTTGGGGTTGGCGGCGGCCAGCCCCAGGAAGGCGCCCACGGACCATCCGATGGATCCGTACTGCATCTGGATTTCGAATTTACAACCATCCGGCAGGTGAAGGTCCATGCCATTGAACCAGGAGTCTCCGGTTTCGGCCACAACGGTGGTCGTGCCATCCAGGCTTTCATTGATGTAATGGAACAGGCGCCGGGTGGAAAGGGAAAGCTCTTTGGGCGGCACAGAGGGAATCACGTGGGCCACCTCCTTTATTCGCAGATACGCGTCCAGTGAGGTGGGGTTCGCATTGAGCTTCGACGCGAGACCTGCCAAGAATTCAGATAGTATGATGCCGTGATAGACTTGGCCTTCCACGAGAATGCGTTCGGGCGAGGCCTCCACCAGCCTGGCTGGCTGAATGAGTGCCGAAAAGCCCACAGTCGTGTAGTCGCTGAAGACGGGCCCGGCGAAAAGGTAGGCATCGCTGGATTCCACCACTTCGCGGCACCCAGGTGAACTGGCGCTGCCCCAGTAGATTCCCATGAACTGGGGGCTGGTTTCAGGAAAGAAGCTTTTGGCATTGGGCATGCTCGCTACACCGTAGGCGCATGCGGAAGCCAGGGTTTCAAACGCCCCTATGGCGTCGCCCGATCGAAGTCGGCTTCCCGCCACCAGGACTGGCTGCCTAGCTCCATTCAGAAAAGCCGCAACGTGTTCCAGAGATTTCTTCAAAGAGCCGGGATCGCTTTTCCGGGTGGGCGCCAAAGAAAGGGTATTGGGCTTGGAGATCAGAGCGCTGGCCAGATTGCAAGCTATTTCGATGTACACGGGTTTCCGGGCGGAGATGGCTATGCGGATGGCCTCGTCGATGCGAAAGGCTGCGGTGGAAGCCTCGCGAATTACCACTGCGTGGGCCGTGATCTCCTTGTATACCGATAGAACAAACTTGTACCCTTCCTCGGGCCGGGCCAGGGTGTGATGGAGAACCCGGTTTTCCATGAGGGAGTTGACATTGGGACCCCCGGAAATGACGATGACGGGCAGATCTTCCGCAAAAGCTCCAGCAACGGCGTTCACCGCACTCAAGCCTCCTACCCCGAAGGTGAGCACCAGTGCCGCCACCCCCTTTTCCCTCGCATATCCGTCCGCCGCATATCCGGCATTGAGCTCATTGCAGCAATTGATCATCTTCAACTGCGGGTTCTTCAGCAATTCATCCAACAGAGATAAATTAAAGTCGCCCGGAATGGCGAAATAGTCCCGGATCCCCACTTCTTCCAGGCGCTGGGCCAGATAGTTTCCAACGGTCACTTGATTCATATGGCTTCTTCTCACTTTTCTTCGGGAACAACATGGTAAAGCCCAAGCTTTTTCATGGTCTCGCGCATGAACGCGGGAAGATCGGCTGGTTGCCGGGACGTGACCAGATTGCCGTCAACCACCACATCCTGGTCCTCATAGAGCGCACCAGCCTTTTTCAGTTCATCAGCCACCGACCTGTAACAGGTGGCGCGTCGCCCCTGCAAAAGGCCGGTGCTGATCAATATCTGCGGCCCGTGGCAGATCGCGGCAACCGGTTTGTTCCGCGCCATAAAGCTCCTGGCTATCTCCAGAGCCTTCGGCTCTTTTCTCACCTCCGTCGGCGCCGCCCCCCCGGGTAGAATCAGGATTTCATAGTCGTCAGGGTTGACCTCGTCAAATATCCTGTCCACGGCCACTTCGTAGCCGTGCTTTCCCGTGATGGTCCCACGGCTCAGAGAGGCTACCTCCACTTCGACGTTCGCCTCTTTCAGTCGATAGTAGGGAACCAGCAGTTCAGAATCCTCAAAATTGTTCGCACTTATAATCAAAGCTTTCATATTTCCTCCTGTGGGAAAACGTAGATTCTGTTCCTCGCTCTTTAATCCCGTCTAATAAACGGTAATTTGAAATTGCTGTGACTATTTGCCCTGCAAGTACTGATTTGGCCAGTGCGTGTCCACGCGCAGCGACTTGGCGGCATGGAGCGGCCAGTAGGGGTCGCGCAGCATCTGCCGCCCCAGCAATACGACGTCAGCCTGACCGGTGGCCACTATCTGCTCAGCCTGGGCTGGCTCGGTAATGAAGCCAACCGCTCCGCTGGCTATCCCGGCCTCAGCCCGAACCCTGGCCGCAAAGGGGACCTGGAAGCCGGGACCGAATGGAACCGGCTCATCCGGCACAGCAAACCCTGAAGAGCAGTCGATCAGGTCCACCCCGATCTCCTTCAACTGCCGGGCCAGAAGCACTGACTGGTCGATATCCCAGCCGCCCTCCACCCAGTCGGTAGCCGAAATCCGGACAAAAAGCGGCAGTTCCGTCGGCCACTCCTCCCGTACCGCCCGGGCCACCCTCAAGGGGAATCGAAGCCGGTTTTCCAGACTGCCTCCGTAGTCGTCCCTCCGATGGTTGACTAGCGGAGAGAGAAACTCATGGAGCAGGTAGCCGTGGGCCATGTGCACCTCAACCATCTGGAAACCGGCGGTAAGCGCCCTACGTGCTGCGGCGCGGAAATTGGCTTCGATCTCGTCCATCTCGTCGAGTGTTATGGCACGGGGAACAGGGTGACCTGCGTCAAAGGGGAGTGGGCTTGGCGCAAGCGGCTGCCAGCCGCACGCCTCCATCCCC
>JBAQKZ010000047.1:0-4653 GCA_049301475.1 Geobacteraceae bacterium
ATTCGGAAAGCGGGGATTTTTTGTCCTGGCAAGAAAACCAAGGGATTGCGCGGAGGCGTACATCGGTACGCCGCACAAGCAAGCCCGCAGGTTGACACCGCCAGGGCGAAAAAGCACCCTTTCCGGATGGAAACTACTTAATAATGGAGCGGGGAGCCGTCACCCTGTTCTGGTACTCCACCCCTTTGTAGGTCCATTTGACCAGAACCTGTAGTTGATTCGTAGTTCCAATCGCATCATCAGCCAATTGTGTAGAACTGGTTTCAACCATCAGTTTTTTGTTCACCCCCCTGATCTTAGTGGCAGTAGAGATCAATGGATAGGTTACAGTAGATGTGGCAAAAGCTTTCCCTCTCAGTTCATTCATGTATTTTTCACCCACATAGACCGCCTCGTCCCGCAGATGGTTCTTCAGATTATACTCTGTGGCGACGTTTATCGACTCCAGAAGCCCGAGCATCCCCACCATCATGATCAGGATGGCAACCATCACCTCGGCAAGGGTAAAGCCGCTGTTATTTCTGTTCGATGTTGGCACTATTGCAAGCTCCTTCCGTCCGTTTGCCGAGATTAATCCTCGCCTGTGAAACAACAATGCTGTCTACTGCCGCCGAATTTATAACTGCTGTACTCCCTGTCGGCAGTACGCATATGGACCCTTGGTCGTTGGTCAGCCCCTGTGCGTTAAAGGTCAGCGACCCACCGCCGTTCCATGTAACCGGATACCTAAGCTGCTTTGTCTCAAGCGGCGTTGACGTAATCACCTGCGATGAATACGACTTGTACACCTGACCGCTGATGACCACACTGCGGGCCCTTTTACCGTAGAGCGCCTGCAAGCGTATTTCCATGAGATCGGCATGCATCGTTTTGATCTGGCTTTCGATGGCGGTCTTCTTCTGCATCTCGTTCCAGTTGAGTGTGGCAATTGAGAGCAGTATCGCCATAACCGCAATAACAACCATCAACTCCACGAGAGTAAAGCCACCCTGTCGCATATCAATGCTCCTGAATGTGGAGAATCTTTTTCAGCGGCCTGTTTGTGCTGCTGCTGATTACCGGAGGGGCATCCGAAGGCGGTTTGCCCCCACCGATACCAATTGGAGGTAGTGGCGTTGTCGGCGGTGTAGTACCCGGAGGAGTCCCCGCCGGATCACCTGGATTGGGAGGATAGATCGGTGGCCCAGGCGGAAGCGTTGTAGGACAACCGTACGCCTCCGCCAGACTGACTTCCTTGAATTCTCCTGTAGAAAGCTGAACCAGCACTTTCCCCTGAAGTGCATTACAGGAAGGCACTCCACCGTTATTATAACTCACTATCCTGAGAAAAGAGTTGCCGCCATAACCGCATTTATCCATGGTCGGTTTGAATGTAGTAAATAAAACCGTCCCGTTCGTAAGTGCGACAGGATCGGTAACCACCCGCTCGGCGCCCAGGGTCGTGGTGGATGCGTCCAGGTCTACGCGCCAGCCCGGATCCCCGCTGGCCAGTGTCGATACGGAGCTGGTCTGGTCGATCAGGGTTCCGTCCCTAGGTTCCACGCAGGTTTCATCCAGAAAGTTGCCGGGCTTGTTCGAAGTGTTATAACAGGGTTCCTTGATCCCGAACAAGGTACGGGGGGTAGTGTAGTCGTCAAGACCGGTTCCGTCGCGGTAGAAATATCGGCCCGTGCCGAAATAGAGCCAGAGATTCTTGCTGAGAAGCCTCGTGTCCTGAAGCCGGGCGATAGAGGTAGTAACAGGGCCGATATCGTCAATTACTTTACTCCAGTTAAAGGTGCCGCCAATATAGGTAGCGTCAGGCTGGGCGCCGGAGCTCACCGGAGCTATCATGATTCTCCCCACTCCGCCGCCGGTCCATCCGGCGCCGGACACATATTTGACATACCCCGCATAGACGGCGTCGTCCTGGTAATTGCCAGACACGGCCCCTCCGGCTCTGCGGTCGGCATCGATGGCGCCGCCGAGCATGGAGCCTGCGAAGGCATCGGCAATGTTTGTCTCAATAGTTTTGACCAGCGCCCCTGTACGCAGATCGACAACAAAAAATTTAAGGGTCTGGCTGGAACGCCCCTGGAACTGATGGGTGCTGGTATCGATCGGGCCGGTGGGGCCGGAGCCGAACACTGCAAACCACCTGCCGTTCTTCTGGGAATCACCAGCCCGCACGATGGTCGGACCGGATGTGGAGTATCCCAGAGCCGGATCATTGAACTCCCAGAGCAGTATCGGATTGTCCTGGTCGGTTACATCCAGGGCAAAATATGAAGAATAACCCAGACCTTTAGCCGCGTCGGCAGGGTCGGCAATCGGCGCCACGACGCTGTTGGCCGCGGCAGTTTTTACGGAAGCCCCACCAAGGCCCATGCCGCCGATAACGATCGTCCGCCAGGTATTGGCCGACTTGGTCTGCTCCCAGTAGTTCGCCCCGCTTCCGGCATCCCCTATACTGGCGTCCAGGATCAGCGTCCTGCCGTCAATGGCATAGAGGTGCTTGTAGTCCGGGTCTGACATATATTTAAGGTAGGGAAGGAAGTTTTTGGGGATAAACGCCCACTGCTCCTTGCCCAGGTCTGTTCCGCTTAGTGATGCTTTCTGGTTGCCCGAAGCCTTGACCGACAGAATCCCAAGTTTGAAAGCGTGCAGCATGCCGTCATTTGCCCCCACGTAGACCATGCCGCGGCCTTGATAGCCGCTGGAATTTATGTAGGATTCGTAAGTCTTGTCATTATAACCGCCGGGCGGCGGCAGATTGTAGGAATTCAGGCGGACCGTGGACTGCACCCGGGGGGTGGAGGAGATAATGTCGCCCAGCTTCCAGACTCCGATTCCCTTGTCACGCGGATTGGTCACATACAGGTCAGTGCTGACGGCGCTCACGGCGGAAGCGGGAATGTTGCCGATTTTCACCGTCCTGCTCCGCATGGTGGAGTCGCCGGGAAAGTCGAACCCGTGGACGTATTGCATGAGCTTGATCGCCGCGCTGTTGTCACTCTCCTGCAGATAGGACTGCAAAACCGTAGAGTTATCGGGAGAGCTCCAGGAGAACTTCATAAGACCAGTGCCGGTGACTCCCGTCCCACCCGATATGAGCGGCGTATATATGGTCCGCGGTAAAACCGTCAGGTCACGTGACCAGAGTAGCTTGCCTGAACGCCAGATGCTATTTACATAATCAGGATCGATCAGGCTGCCGGTGATCGTATCGCCACTGCCGTCACCGTTTGTGTCTTGGTAGAGTTGCACCATAGTCTTGTCCGAACTGTTGTCAAAGGCGAATCGGGTGACGTAATCACTGACAAGGTTGAGTTTCAGGTCACCGTTCGTATCCTCCCGAATAGTGCTGTTATTGATAAAAGGATCGACATAATACCAGAGGTTCTGCATTTCACCGATCCAGTTGGCTGCCGTCTGGTTTTCGAATATTTTCTTGGGATAGAACACCGCCTGGAGAATATTTGCGCCGCTCCCCTCGCTGTTGCTGAGAATGGAGGCCGCCGTTCCCGATGCGGCCTTGGCGGCCACGTCCTGGAAAACAGAAGTGAGTGCGGTTACAAGTCCTGGGTAGTCATTCGCCTGCTTGAGTGTCGTACCTCCATTGATGGCGGTTTTGGAAAGCATGGTGACGGAGTTGCAGTCGCCGCTCGCGCCGTTGGACTCGCCGTTGAAGACCACATAACTGTTAATGGAGTCGCGGGCATTCCCAGGAGGTGTCGTCGATGCCGGCGAAACCTTGCTGAGATCGGAAATCTGCCTGTTTCTGCCGATCCACGACATGATCGGCAGATTATTATTCCCGCCATAGTCTGACGTAACCCCAGTCGTCGCTCCCGTACAGGTGGTCTGGGTTATCCCTGACTGGGAGGCGTAAAGCGTTGCAAGGGAATTGACCGAACTGTTGCGGTCCGCCGTGGAACTGCCGTCGGTTACGAGCAGAGTGTAGTTTTGCTGACAACGGTACTCGGATGGGTTGTAGTTCTCGTTGAAATCTACAGGCGCGGTTGAGAAGCTGCTGTAGTCAGTACTCGTCGGATTAAGCGCATTGAGACGGAGGTCTGTTCTGCTCTTTCCAGCATCAGTGCCGCTGGGAACCCGTGCAAAGTAGCCAATGGCGTTATAAAAGGCCTCCGATAGCGGAGTCCAGGCGTTCGCTTTTACGTCATCCAATACCTTGATCAGTGTGCCGGACGATGTGTGATCCCCCACACTGTTGCCGATGCAGGCCTGGTTGGCTCCGGCACAGTTCGCCAACGTAGTGCAGACCGTGGTTCCTAACGCGCCGCAGTAGCTGTTGAGACAGGTGTTCCCGCCGCTGCAGTCGCTATCGGCGGCACAGGAAGTGCCGGTCATGGTGGCACAATACCCGTATCCAATAGGATAAAGAATGCGTCCACCGTCAAGGTTGGTGCTGCCGCTGGTGGTGGGGTTGCAGCTGTTGCCGCTACCACAATCAATATTTTGCGTACAGACAATGGTAGTGTCGTTAGAGCAGACTCTCGGCGCACCTATTAAGCCCGAAGTGACCTCCGCTGCCGAGCCGTAGGGATTGAAGCTCATCGCCCCAAGACGGATGTTATCGCCAAACTGCTGGACCAGGCCGGACGGCTTGCACGCACCGCCAGCGCAACTGGCGCCGGATGCGCAATCGCTGCT
>JBAQKZ010000048.1:0-8565 GCA_049301475.1 Geobacteraceae bacterium
CCCTGCCGGAACGGACGCCGGACGCAGTCTGCGACCTTCCCACGCTTGCGCGGGCGGCGTTGATCTACAGACTGAGCGGCGATTACAACCCCTTGCACGCCGAGCCGTCAGTGGCGCGGGCCGCAGGATTCGAGCGGCCGATTCTGCACGGTCTATGCACCTTTGGAGTGGCGGGGCATGCCATTTTGAAGAGTGTCTGCGATTACGATCCGACACGCGTCAAATCCATCAATGTACGCTTCTCCTCTCCCGTCTATCCCGGTGAAACCATCCGGACGGAAATATGGCGGGACGGCGGCATTGTCTCCTTCCGCGCCCGCGCCATCGAACGGGACGTAATGGTACTCAATAACGGTTGCGCCGAAATAATCTGACCTGTGTAGATATTTCTTAGATTTATCATTAAAAGGAGTTATAAATGAACTATTCCGACTTTCAATTTCTCAAGTTTGACAAAAAGCCGAACGGCGTATTGCTGATCACCATCAACCGGCCTGAGGTCATGAACGCCACCAATGGCCGCCTGCACTGGGAGCTGACAAAGATATGGGGTGTTGTCACCGACGATCCCGATGCCAAGGTTGTGGTCATCACCGGCGCCGGTGACAGGGCCTTTTCCGCCGGCGGTGATCTCGAATGGGTCAGCGGAATGGTCGGCAATCCCGATGCTATCTCCACGGTCATGCAGGAAGCGGCTGATATCGTCTACAACATGCTGAACTGCGATAAACCGATCATATCCGCAATAAACGGCGTAGCTGTCGGGGCCGGGCTGGCGGTGGCCATGCTGGCCGACATCAGCATCATGTCCGAAACCGCACGTCTCACGGACGGTCATGTGCGTCTCGGCGTGAGCGCGGGGGACCATGCCGCCATAGTCTGGCCGCTTTTGTGTGGAATGGCCAAGGCCAAGTACTACCTTATGACCGCTGAATTCATCGATGGCAAGGAGGCGGAGCGGATCGGCCTGGTGAGCCTCTGCGCCCCCCAGGACAAGCTGATGGAGAAGGCGATGGGAGTTGCCGATAAACTCGCCTCCGGCAGCCAGATTGCGATCCGCGCCACCAAGAAGTCGTTGAATAACTGGATGCGTATGGCCGGTCCGATATTCGACAACTCTCTGGCGCTGGAAATGCTTTGCTTCATGGACAAGGATGCGCCGGAAGGTGTGAAGGCCGTGCGTGAAAAACGCGCCCCCAAGTTTCCATAGCTGCGGACATATGAGAATATGAGGTCATTTCTATGAATTTTGAGCCTGCAACACTTTCTGACAAAGAAGATGCCCTGCGCGGGGAGGTAAGAAGCTTCCTTGACGAGAACAGGCATCTTCTTAATACCTCCACTGCCATTAATTCCTGGTCTGTCAGCGATCCTGAATTCAGCCGATTGCTGGGCAAGAGGGGCTGGATAGGGATGACCTGGCCAAAACGATATGGCGGAGGCGAGCGGAGCTACCTTGAACGTTACGTGGTGACGGAGGAGCTGCTGGCTGCCGGAGCCCCGGTGGGCGCGCACTGGTTTGCGGATCGACAGACCGGTCCATTGTTGCTTCGTTTTGGAACCGAGGAGCAAAAAAGTTTTTTCTTGCCTCGGATGGTGCGTGGTGACTGTTTTTTCGCCATCGGCATGAGCGAGCCCAACAGCGGTTCGGACCTGGCGTCAATCCAGACCAAGGCGAAACGGGTCGACGGGGGTTGGGAGATCAGTGGTCAGAAGATATGGACAAGCATTGCGCTCTCCGCGCACTATATGGTGTTGCTATGTAGAACCGCGCCGCCATCCGAGGATCGCAGGAAACGACATGAGGGAATGAGCCAGTTCGTCGTCGATCTTGGAAGTGAGGGCATTACGCGCAGGCCTATCCGCAATCTGTCAGGCGAAGAGCACTTTTGCGAGGTTTTCTTCGACAATGTTTTTGTGCCGGATGAGAGGCTCTTGGGGAAGGAGAACGACGGCTGGAATCAGGTCATGGCAGAATTGGCCTTTGAGCGGAGCGGCCCAGAACGGTTTCTCACTAACCATCAGTTGATGGTGGAAGCTTTGGAGGTTCTTCGCGAGGCGGGTTCGCGCGAATCCTCCAAACTGTTGATCGGTCAACTTACCGCTCGCCTCATGGTGCTCAGGCAAATGTCATTGTCCGTTGCGAGCCAGCTTCAGACCGGCGCTTTGCCGGTCACTGAGGCGTCTATCGTCAAGGACCTCGGCACCTCATTCGAGCAGGAGTTGGCGGAATCTCTACGGACGGTCCTGGCGGTTGAACCGGGATATGATGCGGATGAACGTATTGGCCAGCTTTTGGGCAGCTCGATCTTGCAGTCGCCTTCATTTTCGCTTAGAGGTGGGACGCGCGAGATTTTGCGGGGAATATTGGCGAAAGGACTGGGTTTGCGATGAATGAAATAAAGAAGCTGATAGAAGAATCTGTCAAAAGTCTCTTTGAGAGCCATGCGACTTCGGATGCCGTTGAGACCATGGAGTCCGGAGGTTTCCCCGCGAAGTTCTGGAGCGATTTTAGCGAGGCCGGATGGACCCACGTGGCGCTGCCGGAGGATGACGGCGGGGCCGGGATGGGGTTGGCCGGCGCATACATTCTTATGCGTCTTTCAGGTTACCACGCAGTCCCTTTGCCCATAGTTGAGTCGCTACTTGCCGCCTATCTTCTGGGGATCGCCGGATTGCCGATACCGGAAGGCCCGACGACCGTGGCTGTGGCGGATTCCGTGCCCAATCAGGCGGATGGAGGCGGCGGGGAAGTTGCCATCAGACGTGTCCCCTGGGCTCGCCATGCGAAAAGCCTGGTGGTGGTAGTTCCGGGAGCGGATAATGCCGGGGTTGTATTGGTTGACCGCGCCATCCGGGTTGACCGCGCACACGCAAATATGGCGGGAGAGCCAAGGGACGATGTTGTTCTGAAAGGTGGCGCCCTGGATGGGATGCGCGAACTGCCGGGGATATCCGTTGAACGTGTTCTCGCATGGCTCGCGCTTGGGCGCGCGGCGCAAATGACCGGAGCGCTTTTCAGGACACTGGAGCGGACCATTGAATATGCGAATGAACGCAAACAGTTCGGCCAGTTAATCGGCAAGTTTCAGGCCGTCCAGCAGCAGATTTCCGTGCAGGCTGAATACGCCTACGCCGCGCGATGCGCGGTGGATGCGGCAATAATGCATCTTGACACCCCCCAGGAATGGGAATGTATCGCCGCAGCCAAGATAACGGCGGGCGAGGCAGCCGGTAAAGCGTGCAGCATAGCGCATGCCGTTCATGCGGCCATAGGGTTCACACAGGAACATCCGTTGCAAATGAGCACCCGCCGGTTGTGGGCCTGGCGCGATGAATATGGCAATGAGGCCCGGTGGTCGGCTAAACTCGGCGATCTTTGTTTTGGGCTTGGGAGTGGCGGTTTGTGGCCCTGGCTTACCGAGCAGACACATTCCTGAATCCGTGACGCTTTCATGGCTTCTCTCGCTTAAATGCCTCTGTCCTGGCGTTTCAGGACAGAGCGGCCACATTTACGAAGTTCACCCGGCAAAGCAGGTGTGATACTGTACGGGCGACGATTGACCCCGGCATTACGCTCGCTCCGCCATTCAATCGTCACTGATTCAGGAATAAGTAAAAAATAAATTTTTCGCCGGAGGGATATATGAGTGACGCGATAACGAGTGAGCGCAGTGAAGACATTGTCATCTGGCGCATAAATCGCGCTGAAGTCAGGAATGCCATAACGGGTCTGGACGTGATTGACGCGTTTGTTGATCTGGCGCGGCAGGCGCAGGATGACAAGAGTGTCAGGGTCGTCATTCTGACAGGAAATGGCCCAGCCTTTTCCTCCGGGGGAAACGTAAAGGAAATTCGTACAGAGATGACCGATTCCGACAAGACGCCAAGTGAACTGGCGGATTGGTATCGCAATGGAATCCAGAGGATACCGCTCGCCCTTTACAAGATGGACGTGCCGCTGATCGCCGCTGTCAACGGCCCGGCAATCGGGGCGGGATGCGATCTGGCCTGCATGTGTGACATACGCATAGCAGCCAAGAGCGCGATCTTTTCGGAAAGATTTGTCAAGCTGGGGCTGATTCCTGGAGATGGCGGCTCATGGCTGCTGCCGCGCACGGTCGGACTGTCCAAGGCGTGTGAAATGGCGTTTACCGGAGATATGCTCAATGCGGAAGAGGCGCTGGCCTGCGGCTTGGTCTCCAAGGTGGCGCCCGACGATCAACTGATGGATGAGGCGATGAATCTGGCCAGGCGCATAGCGGTCAATCCCCCCATATCCGTGCGGATGGCCAAACAGTTGATCCGCGAGGGACAACATACAGGATTGGAAACCCATCTGCAAATGGCCGCAATCATGCAGGCCACATCACACAGGACCAAGGACCACGCGGAAGCGATGTCCGCGATTCTTGAGAACCGGCCACCCGTCTTTACCGCCCGTTAGCAGTCGGGATTATTACATTTCAGGAGAAACCAGATGGAAGCAACCCGCGAGATATATTGGAACGTAGGCCACGGCGTGGTCTGGCTCATGTACCTGTTCAGCTTTATCGCCATAGCGGTCTGTGCCTGGGGTTTCTACCGCAGGTTGCCGGTCTACCGTCAGGGGAAGCCGCTCGACCGTCTCGACCAGTTGCCCCGGCGGATCGCCCTTATGGTCAGGAATATGCTTGGGCAGGTCAAGATCATCCGCGTACTTAATCCGGGAGCGCTGCACGCCATCTTCTTCTGGGGGTTCGGACTTCTCTTCATAGGCACCCTCCTCATCATGGCGCAGGCGGACTTTACCGATCTTCTGTTCCACATAAGGTTTCTGAAAGGGCCCTTCTACGAAATATTTTCCCTCGTCCTGGACGTCGCGGGCGTTGCCGCACTGGTCATGCTCGGCGGGCTTCTGGTCAGGCGCTTCTTTGTAAAGCCTGAAGGTCTTGAAACCATTCGCGACGACTACGTCGTCCATGCGCTTCTGTTCGCCATTCTTTTGACCGGCTTCGTTGCCGAAGGGATAAGAATGGCCGCCACCGAGCTGCTGCAGAACCCCGGTCTGGCCCGCTTCTCCCCCGCAGGCAAGCTCGTCGGCCAACCCTTTGTCGGCATGTCGCCGGCCGATCTCTCCCTTGCCCACAAGCTCGTCTGGTGGCTCCACTTCTTCCTGGCCCTCGGTTTTATCGCCGCAATTCCATTCACCAAACTGCGACACATCTTCACCACCAGCGCAAACTACCTCTTTACCGACCTTTCCCCCAAGGGGAGCATATCCACCATAAACATGGAGGATGAGAGCGCCGATCAGTTCGGCGCCGCGCATGTCGCAGACTTCACATGGAAAGACATCTTCGACGCCGACGCCTGCACCAGTTGCAAAAGGTGTCAGGACCGCTGTCCGGCCTGGAACACGGACAAGCCGCTCTCTCCCATGAAGGTGGTCAAGCAGATCGGCGAGGTTGCCCTTGCCTCGCCGGATGCGAGCCTTTGCGAAAAGGTAACCGAAGACGTCCTCTGGTCCTGCACCACCTGCCGAGCCTGCCAGGAGATATGCCCGGCCAATATCGAACACGTCAACAAGATCATTGAGATGCGCAGGAACCTTACCCTCATGGAAGGGGCATTCCCCGGTGATGAGGTGAGGACAGCCATCAATAACTATGAGGTCAACGGCAACCCTTTCGGCCTGACCTACTCCGCGCGGGGCGACTGGGCCACCGGCCTGGACGCGCAGCTTTTGGAGCAGGACGCGGACGTCGACATCCTTTACTTCGTCGGCTGCTACGCCTCCTTCGACAAGCGCAATCAGCAAGTGGCGAAGGACTTCATCACTATCTGCAAAGCAGCAGGCGTAAAGGTCGGCATCCTTGGGAAAGAAGAGAAATGTTGCGGAGAACCGGCCAGAAAACTGGGGAACGAATATCTGTACCAGATGATGGCTCAGGAAAACATCGAGGCCATCAAGGGTTACGGCGTAAAGCGGATCGTCACTACCTGTCCGCACTGCATGAACACCCTTGGCAGAGACTATAAGGACCTGGGGCTGGATATCCCGGTTGAACATTACACCACCTATATCCATCGGTTGCTTGCCGACGGCAGGCTGCGCATGAAGCCCGAGGAGTTCCAGTTCACCTACCATGACTCGTGCTATATGGGACGCTACATGGACATACTTGACGAGCCGCGAGGTATTTTGCAGGCAGCCGGAGGACGGCTCACCGAGATGGATAAATCCGGGTACGAGAGCTTCTGCTGCGGCGGCGGCGGCGGTCGCATAATAGCCGAGGAGAAGCTTGGAAACAGGATAAACGTGGCAAGGGCGCAGATGGCCAAGGAAACCGGCGCACCGCTCCTCGTTTCCAACTGCCCCTTCTGCCTCACCATGTTTGAGGACGGCATCAAAACCGGCGGCTGCGAAGAGGAACTGGCCGTGAAAGACCTGGCCGAAATCGTAGTCGCGAGGATAACGGCGTAATATGGCGCTACGCTCCTATCTATTTGTTCCGGGCAACCGACCTGATCGTTTCGCCAAGGCTTGCGATACGGCGGCGGATGTCGTCATCATCGACCTGGAGGACGCTGTTCCGGCGGATGAAAAACCGTCGGCGCGGGACACGGTCGCTTCCTGGTTGTCCGCCGCCCATCCTGTCTATATAAGGATCAATGCGGCGGATACGGAGTGGTTCCAGGGCGATCTGGACATTTTACAGCTTCCGGGTGTTGCAGGCGTTGTCCTCCCCAAGGCCGAAAAACAGTCGCAGGTGGCGATGCTGGCAAGCCGCATTCCAGACGATATGCGTATTGTCCTGATAGCGGAAACGGCTCTGGGTGTCTGGAATGCCCTTGAGCTTGCCTCTGCGCCCAAGGTAGAGCGACTCGGTTTCGGTTCTATTGACTTCCGCCTGGATACCAACATAATCGGGGAATATGAGGAGCTTCTGTATGCCAGATCACGAGTGGTGCTGGCGTCGCGGGTTGCCGGCATACTTTCCCCTCTGGACGGCGTGACGACCGCTATTGAAGACGCGAATTTACTTGCCGCAGATGTGCAGATGGCGCGGCTGCTCGGCTTTGGCGGTAAATTCTGCATTCATCCCAAGCAGGTTGCAGCCGTAAATAAAGGCTTTCGCCCCTTGGAGAGTGAAATTGCGTGGGCGAAAAGCGTCATTGAGGCGGTAGGTTTGATGGGCGAAGGGGCCATAAGGGTCGATGGCAAAATGATTGACCGTCCGATGATCGAACAAGCCAAAAAAATACTTGAAATAGTGAATGACTGAATAGCAGGAGAACTTCAATGGCTGCCGATGAACTGCACAAAGAAATCCGCTCCGCCGTGCGCGAGCTTTGCGGGCTTTACCCCGGTGAATACTGGCGCAAGGTTGACGAGGCGCGAGAATATCCCGAGGAATTCGTCAAGGCGTTAACCAAGGCTGGCTGGCTCGCGGCGCTGATCCCGGAGGAGTACGGAGGTTCGGGCCTGGGTGTTACCGAAGCCTCGATTATTCTGGAGGAGGTAAACCGTTCGGGCGGCAATTCCGGCGCTTGCCATGCGCAGATGTACACCATGGGGACGGTTTTGCGGCACGGCTCAGAGGAGCAGAAACGGACATATCTCCCCAAGATCGCCAGCGGAGAACTGCGCTTGCAGGCGTTCGGCGTTACCGAACCCAACACAGGAACAGACACCACCAAACTCAAGACCACTGCGGTGCACAAGGGGGATCATTATGTTGTGAACGGGCAGAAGGTCTGGATATCACGGGTTCAGCACTCCGACCTGATGATCCTCCTGGCGCGCACCACCCCCGTTGACAAGGTCCGAAAAAAATCCGAGGGGCTGTCGGTATTCATCGTGGATCTGCGGGATGCCGTGGGCAACGGACTGACCGTACAGCCGATTCGCAACATGATGAACCACGAGACCAACGAGCTTTTTTTCGATGACCTCAAGGTCCCTGCGGAAAACCTGATAGGCGAAGAAGGGAAAGGGTTTCGCTACATTCTGGACGGCATGAACGCCGAACGGATACTGATTGCCGCCGAGGTCATCGGTGATGGCTACTGGTTCGTCGAGAAGGCCAGCGCCTATGCCAAGGAGCGTATCATCTTTGATCGCCCCATCGGTAAAAACCAGGGGATACAGTTTCCGCTCGCTCGCGCATATGTGAACGTGGAAGCAGCCAACCTGATGCGTTTTCGTGCCGCAGCTCTTTTCGATGCAGGTAAACCCTGCGGAGCCGAAGCCAATATGGCCAAGCTTCTGGCTGCTGACGCCTCCTGGGAAGCGGCCAATGTGGCCATCCAAACCCACGGCGGCTTCGGCTTTGCGGCGGAATACGACATCGAGCGCAAGTTCCGTGAGACCAGACTCTATCAGGTGGCGCCGATTTCCACCAACATGATCCTCTCCTATGTCGCCGAACATGTGCTTGGCCTGCCGAGGTCTTACTAATACCAATTCCAAATCAAAGCGCCCTCTTCGTTGGCTCGTCTTCGGCTCCTCAACATACTGGCTGTATGCCTTCGTCGCCTCAATCCTCGCCGCCTTGACTGCATCTTTGATTTGAAATTGGT
>JBAQKZ010000049.1:0-5787 GCA_049301475.1 Geobacteraceae bacterium
GGTCAGAACCACCAGATCAGCCCGTTTCATCGCCCCAACAGGCTCACGCAAAAGGCCGGCGGGCAGGGTCAGACCGTTGCCGAATGGTGAGCGGCTATCTACGAGAAGAATATTCAGGTCACGCCAAAGGCGCAGATGCTGGAAACCGTCGTCCATGATAAATATATCCGGCGCCAGATGCTCCAGTGCGAAAAGCCCGGCCCGGTAGCGGTCGCTCCCGATCACCACGGCAAGCCCCGGCATGGTCACTGCAAGCATATATGGCTCGTCCCCTGCTTCTGCCGGGGAAAGAAACAGTGTCCGGCCATCGGATACGATGCGCGGCTCTTTTCCTGCTTTCCCGCCGTAGCCTCGGGAAAGTACCGTGACACGTTTTCCGCGCTCCAGCAGATCACGGCAGAGCAGGGCGACCATGGGCGTTTTCCCTGTCCCGCCGACCGTCAGGTTTCCCACGGCGATTACCGGTCGGGGGAGACGGTTTACCCGCAGCGCGCCATGCCGGTATACCAGCGCTCTAAGCCTCATGATATTGGCGTAGACCAGGGATAAAGGCCATAAAATGGCTTTCAGAAGGATCCCACCGGCCTTACGCCCCCTTCCCTCGGCCATCTCCCGCCAGAAACGCTCTACCCCGGCCATCAGCGCTCCCCCAGAAAACGGTCGATAATCTCCAGATGCCGGACGGTGGCACCGCTGTTGTCTACAAGGAGCCGCACCCCTTTCCCTCCCATAGCCTTTCGAGCCGCATCATCTTCCAGGAGCTGCTCCAGCGCCCTGGTCAATTCCTCGCCGTTTTGCACTTCAAGGGCGCCTCCGCAGGCAAGAAGCCGCGCCGCGCTCTCCCTGAAATTGCCCATGTGAGGGCCGAACAGCACAGGCACGCCGAGCGAGGCGGGCTCCAATATATTGTGTCCGCCTGTCGGCACAAGGCTCCCCCCCACGAACGCCACGTCCGCAACGGCGTACAGACTCATAAGCTCACCGATGGTGTCCACCAGCAGCACCTCGCCGGACAGGAAAGGGGTCGGACGGTCGTCGATCCCGGAACGCCGTGTAAAACGGAGTCCAGCGCGGACTATAATATCGGCAACCTCCCGGAACCTCTCCGGGTGGCGCGGCGCAAGGGCCAGGAACAGCTTCCTTCCAGCTTTGATGAGTTCCATATAGGAGGCTATAATAACCTCCTCCTCCCCCTGATGGGTGCTCCCCGCGACCAGTAGACGGGCGTCTGACGGGAGCCGGTAGCTCTTTCGCAAGGCTGTGACTTCGTCTGGCAGAGGAATGGCGGCCGGAATATCATACTTGAGGTTGCCGGTGTCAAAGACCCGCTCCCCTTGTGCGCCGATGGCGGTGATGCGGCGGGCGTCCTCTGCGCTCTGCATGCAGAGGGCGGCGAACTCTTTGAGCACCCTGCGAAAGAGCCATCGGAAACGGAGGTATCCGTCAAAGGAGCTATCGGAAATACGGCCGTTTACCACCACGGACGGTATTCCGGTCAGCCGGGCCGCTCTGAGGAAGTTGGGCCATATCTCGGTCTCTACGATAAGGATGAGCGCAGGGTTGACGCGACGGAGCAGCCTGCGGACAGCGAAGCCGAAATCAAAGGGGAAATAGATGCAGAGGTCTACCTCCGGTATCCGCACCGCCACCCCCCGGCCTGTTTCGGTGCCGTTTGAAAGGACTATTTTATATTCGGGGTATCGCTGCCGGAGGGCAATAAGGAGGGGGCGGACGGCTATGGTTTCTCCCACCGAGACGGCATGCACCCAGATGGTTTTCCGCCCGGCAATGGGTGCAAGCTTGCGCGCGGTAACGAATCCGAGCCGCTCGCCTAGCGCTGGAGGACGTCCGCGCCGGATGGAGCGGTAGAGATGGTAGGGGATGATAACCACCGCCGCCAGAAAGAGGCATATGTCGTAGAGGATATAGAGCATCGTTTCAGTCTTTGGTTCTCCCTGAATCCGTGGCGCTTTCATGGCTTCTCTCGCTTAAATGCCTCTGCCCTGGCATTTCAGGACATAACGACCGCATTTACGAAGTTCACGCTGCAAAGCTGGTGTGATACTGCACGGGCGACGATTGCCCCCGGCATTACGCTCGGCTCAGCCATTCAATCGTCACGAATTCAGGTTTTCCTTTAGGCAACCAGAGCGTCGGCCTGCTCGGTAACACTTCGCAGGGCATCTTCGATACGGAGGCGGAAAGCCTCCATCTCCTCACCCTCCCGGTAATAGAGAGGCTCACCCGTAACGAAGGCTCCCCGGCTGAATGGATAGGGAATGAGAAAACGATCCCAACTTTTCAGTCTTTTGCAACGGGAAGAGGCAAAGGCCACCGGAACCACAGCTTTCCCGGTAAGTCGAGCCAGCTTGGCAACGCCCGGCTTCACTACTTCGGCGGGGCCCCGCGGGCCGTCTGGGGTAATGGCCAGGTCCTTGTTTTTATTCCCCAACCGCACCATTCCATTGAGGGCTTCTTTCCCCCCTTTGGAGGACGATCCCCGCACAGCACTGAAGCCGAAGCGCTTCACGATATTGGCTATTATTTCCCCGTCGCGGTGGATGCTGATAAGCACATGCAACTCCTTGCCGGGGTAGAAAAATGGTAGCATCAGCAGACGTCCATGCCAGGAAACGCCTATAAATGCTTCTCTGCGGCGAACAAAGTCCGGAAGGATATCCCTCCCGGCCACGGTGATCCGCATAGTGGCATGGATGAGGCGAAGCAGGGCGTAGACGAGCAAGGTCAGCGGCCTGTCGGAGAGACGTCGCGCGATTTTACGGCGAATTTCTTTCATGACTCCTTGAACTGCAATCCATGGAATTTCTTGTAGACCCCCCCCAGCGAGAGGAGCTCCGCATGTGTGCCGCTCTCGACGATTTCTCCATGGTCCAGCACCACGATCCGGTCGGCGTGGAGAATTGTGGAGAGGCGGTGGGCAATGACAAAGGTCGTGCGGTTGGCCATCAGATTGTTGAGCGCCTCTTGCACCATCAGTTCGCTCTCGGTGTCGAGGGCGCTGGTGGCCTCGTCCAGAATCAGAACCGGCGCATCTTTCAGAATCGCCCTGGCAATACATATCCGCTGCCGCTGGCCTCCGGAAAGCCGCACCCCGCGATCACCTATGCCGGTTTCATAACCGTTTGGCATTTCAGTGATGAAATCGTGGGCAAAGGCGGCCTGGGCGGCCGCTATTACCTCGGCGTCGGAGGCGTCGGACTTGCCGTAACGAATGTTGTTGGCGATGGTATCGTTAAAGAGAAATGTTTCCTGATCAACAAGGGCAATCTGGGCCATGAGATCGGTCTGGCTTATCTGTCTCACGTCTACGCCGTCGATCAGAACCGTACCACCGGTCACGTCGTAAAAGCGGGGGATGAGGGAGACGAGGGTTGTCTTTCCCCCGCCGGACGGGCCGACCAGCGCCACCAGTTCTCCCCGTTCGGCCTTGAGGTTGATGTTCATAAGGACAAACTCATCCTTGTAACGGAAAGAGACGTCGCGAAGCTCGATCCGGCCCTCGGCCCGGGATAATGGCACAGGCTGCGGCGGATCGACAATATCAGGAATCTCCGCGATGGCCTCGAAGACCCGCTCCGCGGCGCCCAATGAGCGTTGGAGTGCATTGTAGAGGTTGTTGAGCTTCTTGACCGGGTTGTAGAGAAGGACCATGGCGGCGACGAAGGAAATCAGGTTTTCGGGGGTCAACGTGCCGTTTCGGACCATGACGATTCCTCCCCAGAAGACGCCGGCAACGCCCAGTGATGTCAATATTTCCATCACCGGCGCCGATATCCCCTCGTATTTGATCCCCTTGCGGACAAAGTGGTAGAAGGCGCGGTTGGCTGCACTGAACTTGACGGTTTCCCGCTCTTCAAGGCCGAAGGCTTTAATGACCTTTATTCCGGCGTAGCTTTCCTGGAGGATGCTGGTCAGATCGCCCATCCGTCCCTGACTTGCTCGGGCGGCGTTCTTGATCCGGCGTCCGATTTTCTGGGCAGGATAGACGGTGGCGGGGAGGACGAGAAACGTGATTATTGCGAGCTTCCAGTTGAGAAAGAATATGACACCAAGGAGAAACAGGGCGCCGAAGCCGTCACGGAAGAGGCCCGTAATGACGGACGCCACCCCTTCCTGCATAACGCTCACATCGTTTAACACTCTTGAGATGAGCGCCCCGGTCCGGTTACTGCTGAAGTATGCAAGATCAAGCCTTATGGTGCGGCGGTAGAGATCGTTGCGGATATCCTGGATGGCGAGTTGGCCGGCGGTCCTGATAAAGTAGTCGTTGACAAAACGGCCCAGACCGCGCACGAGGAATATGACAATGATCCCCACAGGGAGGTAGGTGAGAACGAGCCAGTTGCTCTGCTCGAAAAGTTGCTTGACGATACGTCCAGACAGGTAGGCAAAGACACCGTCCATGCCGCCGACGGCAAGGGAGGCCAGTGCGGCGACGACGATTCTCAACCAATAGGGGCGGCTAAATTGTAAGAGGCGTTTGAAGGCATGCATGAATGAACGAAACTATATGGCGTCTCTCTCCATCCGTCAATAAATTTCCAAACCACAAAAATTACCATGTTGATTTTTGCTGTCTGACTGTTTTGCTTGACTTTCCGTTTGGAAATATTTGAAAATGGCAATTAGTAACTTGCAATTGTTTTTTACTACAACTCCCCTTTCCCGTTCAGGCCGTAAGCTTCTAACGAGACAAATGGCGGAAACGGAAAAATATACACCTCCAACTTTACATATTCCGTCGGGTATTATCATGTTGGAGCCCATGATTTTCGCGCCTTCAACTACCATCTGCCTGTGAAGCAATGAGCCTCAGCGCGACGCATGCTTAGAAAATGATGGGTGACAGCATTCAATACGCCAGGTCAAAGGCGTTGCGGATATGCTCTATTTCGGGCGTCTCGTGCTCCCTGAGCAGAATGGCGATTACATCGAACCGGGCGCTGACGTCATTTAGCTTTTTTTTTGCAAGCCAGGTTAGTGCGGCCTTGGATATCTGACGTTGTTTAAAAGGAGTGACAGCCAGTTGCGGAGAGCCGAACGACAGGGTTCTGCGGGTTTTAACCTCGACAAATACGAAGGTCTTTCCCTCGCGGGCGACGATGTCCACTTCACCGCTCTTGCAGCGAAAATTCCGCTCGACAATGGTCATCCGCTCCCCCTTGAGATAGGCTACGGCAATCGTCTCGCCCCTTTCGCCGATGCTCTTGTTGTCCTCCACGACAGGCTGGGTCATTACACGCTCCGGATATGCTCTTTCACGCCGCGAAATGTTGTGCGATGTATCGGCGATGGACCAAGCTCGGCGATGGCCGACAAATGGGCGGTAGAGCCATACCCTTTGTGCCCGGCAAAGCCGTATCCGGGATAGAGGCGGTCGTATTCCACCATCAACCGGTCACGGGTAACCTTGGCGACTATGGAGGCGGCGGCTATGGAGAGGCTGGCGGAGTCACCCTTCTTGATGGTCCGCTGGTCAAGAGGGAGGGGAATCTTGGAAATGCCATCGATAAGGAGATAATCTGGGAGGGGCGTAAGGGCCAGAACAGCATCCCTCATGGCAGAGAGGGTTGCCTGAAGGATGTTTATCCGGTCGATGAGGAGATGGTCGCCATAGCCGACGCCAATGGAAAGGGCGCGGCTATGGATCAAGGCAAAGAACTCTTCTCTTAAAGAAGCGGTGAGTTTCTTGGAGTCTGTGACCCCCGCCATCTCAACCCCCTCCGGCAGGATCACTGCGGCAGCCACCACCGGCCCGGCCAGCGG
>JBAQKZ010000050.1:0-3078 GCA_049301475.1 Geobacteraceae bacterium
ACCAATTTCAAATCAAAGATGCAGTCAAGGCGGCGAGGATTGAGGCGACGAAGGCATACAACCAGTATGTTGAGGAGCCGAAGACGAGCCAACGAAGAGGGCGCTTTGATTTGGAATTGGTATAAGAAGAAAAAAGCGGGGCTGAAAAATAGTCGCGGCAGGGATGGGGCGGTGGCCCGCCACCCCCCGCACAGATCCGTGCGGCACTACCGCATACGGCTCCTGCCTCGGGTTAGACGCAGGGTTGTTTGTCTGGATACGGATCAAATTTCATCCATAGGTCAAAGACGTAGTATCGAGAGTTAAATCTACCTCTCAACACCCTGTGGAGGCCCCTCCACTGTCTTGGACTACTCTCGGTTCGAGTTCCGTCTTACAACCACTCGTATCCATTTCTCGCGCTCTACGTTACCTTTGGCCTCTGTGTGCTGCTCACGGTCGCTTGCAATGAATTCCCCTTGGCCGAGGGCCTTTTCTCCACGAACTCCGCCAGTGGTTGGCCGGTATAACCTGGTTGAGTAGCCTTGTTCGCTCGCTTCATCGATACTATGCCCTCAGTCCGACTTCCCCAGTCGCGTACATGCCAAGATTACGGCCACAGGCCTTCCTCGACCGGACCGATTGCGGATAACAATCGGTCGCTCCTGGGATATCCCGGTTTCCGTGCAAAGGGCTTGCATACATGCCCCCTGTCAACGCTTCGCCGCCCACCTCACGATGAGCCGCAACATGACTCGGGGCCACGGTTGGTCGCTAGCCTTTACCATGTGGCGGGCTTGCACCACCTACCCTTTGCCGACTTTTACCGGCGCTTTCGATTTGCCCCGTTTTGGTCCCGCATAGAAACGGGGGCCGCCTGGCCCCCGTTTGCTGCTTATTACAACTTTACCGCATTATCTTGGTACGATCATATCACCATTTTTGCGGAAGGAACAACCGTACACCGACTGTGGCGACGAAACTTATGGGGTCAAATTTTCCGACCGTTACGTCGTTTTGCTTGATGTCGCTTTTTGCGGCAAAGATACCCCTGACGTCCGCATTAAGGGCGATGCTCTTGTTGAGGAAGTAGTCAATCCCGCCGTTTACATGCCCTCCGAACGTCCAATCGAGGGTCGTGTCGTCAATGTCACCCTTGATCGCATCGCCACCCACGCCCAGATAGGGAACAAGGGCATGGTCGGGCATGATGCGAAACTGGAGGCCAAGCGAGAAATCGGTGAATTGAGCTTCCGCGACCTTTGTCCCTCCAATCTTTACATCCATGGAGGGGGCATGGATAATGTCTATTTCTCCTGCGAGATATTTGTTGAAACCGTAAATGAGCCCGCCTCCGGCGGCGAAGCCTGTCCTGGTTTCAAAGGAAGCGCCGCCGACATCGCTATCCTTTAGCGGCACAATAACCCCGAGCTTGCCGGTCAGTCCCAGCCTGCCTTCGATGCTTTCGGCCATGGCGCTGCCGGCGACCAGGGAGAGGGCAATGACTGTCAAAACGATAACTCTGCGCATACAACCTCCTTTTGCCATATGAAATGATTTCAGTTTATAACATTGTCAGTATCCTTGCATCATGGAGTCGTCGTCGTAAAAATGGAAAAGTTGCCGCCGACATAAGCGGTGACAGGAATAGCATCGTTGGTCGCCGCCTGGAAGATGACCGAGGCCGACGTGAATGAGCCGGCCGGCGGGGAGGCCATAGTAATGCTGAAATTGAATATGCCCTGGCCGGCGGAGTCGGTGGTGACCGGCGACTGGTCCACAGCCAGCGTCACGGGAGCGCCTATATTGCTAACTATCGACAGGGTGACCGGCACACCTACCCGCGGGTTGCCGTTCGAATCGGTCACCTTGAAGGGGAGCTGCAACAGGAACGTCACGGCAGTGGTTATGGCAGGATCTACTATTTTTATCACGTCATCCAACTGGTTTATCTGGTCGCCAGGCGTGAGACCAGCTCTTTTGGTGAACATGATTACCCCGCCGCCCCGCACAATCTGGAAGGTCGCATAGGCGGTGGCGGTCTGCCCGCCGATCGTCGAGGTCGCCTTCACGATGACGTTGGTGGTGGTGAGGACGTTGCCCGTGGTGATCCGGGTTACCGCCACCCCGTTCGAGTCGGTGGGCACCGTGGTCAGACCTGCGTCGATGGTTGCCGGCCCGTTGGTCGGGGATACGATGCTGAAGGCGACCGACGCCCCCGAAACCGCCACACCCCCGCTGACAAGCTTCGCAGTCGCCAGCACCTGGCCGTTATCGACGTCGACGGTTATGGGATTCGTTGTGAGGGTTATGCCGGTTTTGCCGCTGGCAGTGGAAATGTTGCCGAATATGGTACTACTACCTGAGAACGGGTTACTTGCCTCCGTCGTCCCGTTCGAATCGCTTCCGCAGCCGGCCAAGGACAATAACATCAGGGGTACCAAGAGAACCGTGATCCATTTTATGCAGCGCATATCTCCTCCTTTATCACAGATATCAAGTCTTTAGTTCGCCGCCATCGACATCATAGCGCAAGCTAAATTTTTAAAATTAGGATATTAGAATTGAATACTAACTTTACAAAGAGAGAAAGTCAAGGTCGCAGACTAAAAATCGGGGAAATAGGAGGTCACAGGAAAATGAGGGGGTTAAATCTTCGCGGCCTGTTGCCGGAACTGCTTTTTTCGTGAAGCAGAAATTATTCGCCGTTTATTAAACAGGAGTTTAAGAGTAACGCTGCAAAAAAGGTTTAAATACGCACAATAACAGCAGGTTAGCGTCCAGCCTTTTGTAAGACCCCACCTATTGTCACAGCGTGACCGAATGCCTTGAGAATTTGGGATTGAATCTCTGTCGGCTCCTCGATCATTCTGGTCAGTTTGCCTTTTCCGGTGCACCACGCGCCATGCTGGGCGCACACAGCACAAAAAAGCCCCACCACTTGTTTCAAGTGATGGGGCGTTCTTAAAAAATCCCGGCGGCGACCTACTCTCCCACACAGTCACCCATGCAGTACCATCGGCCCTGAGAGGCTTAACTTCCGTGTTCGGGATGGGAACGGGTGTGACCCTCCCGGCATAGCCACCGAGAAACTCTTTG
>JBAQKZ010000051.1:0-17157 GCA_049301475.1 Geobacteraceae bacterium
CGAGCTTAACCTGTCGTGGACAAAGCAGAATCCAGGTACAGGTATATCGAGTCGAGCGTGTCGTGGCATGGAAGAAAGATAGCAGATGGCAACGAGTTAGTCAACAACTTAACAACGTCCCCCGCCACGTCCCCTATCTTTGATCTTGTGCCGCTTGCGAAGGTGCGTTATCAGTCGCTCTTCAACGTGGCTTCGTATTTGCCCCAAAGCCTTACTACAGTTGCGATAGTGAAAGTGACCGACCCAACCTCTTACGGTGGCATTGACTTCCTTCACTATACGCACCGGTTGATGTTCCCGAGACATCACCGTAACGGGTCTCCAGCACTGGGTTGGATATCTTCTACAACATGCCGTCCCTGCTACCCCGGAAGATTACACAGACAGATTCCGTTATCAGTGCCTGTGACATCGGCCTTCCCCATACGTCCACTGGGTCGGCATCTCCAAATTAACTAACGAGGCTACCTGTGGGTTCACTTGCGTTACGGCCTGCTGTTTTGCCAATTGGGAACTTACGACCCTCTGTTACCAGAACGCCGCTCCCTTGAGCTACCGGGGCGAACGGACAACTCCCCGGACGGGACTTCGCAATCTAAGGGGTCTGCCCTTGACATAAGACATTCCCTCATGGCTCTTCAGTGTTACTTTTGGTGAAGGAATTGATACGCCAGTTCCCTGAATTTCCCGGCATCCTTCAGAGCGGCGGCTACATCCTGTTGTGAGAAGGAAGAGTCGGTCGCATAATCGGCCTCTTCGCGCAGTTTCTGCTGGCGAGCCAGCATTTTACCGTATTCCGGGGGCACCTCGTTTGTCTTGACAAATTGTTGGCTGAACGTAAGGAATGCCCCATGATGGCTCTTGGGAACGATCTGCCGTGTCGGCAGCATTGCGCGTGCGTAATGTAGCAAGGCATAGTAGCAACGTGACATGGCATCAAGGCACAGACCTTCATTGTTGAGGACTTCCGCGCTCCGCAACGACTCATCTCCTCGCTTCAATTCCGCAATCAGTACAGTTTCCGTCATAGTCTCACCATGTCCCGCTCGATCTCCATAATTATGGGAAATCCTTCTCTGCGCTGGCGTTCGTAATCGTCAAGGGAAAAAACCAGTGGCGATATCTCAATATTGGTCTTGAGCAATTCCTCGTAGGCCAGATCAATCACTGCGCATTTCGTTTGGTAATCCGAATGCTTCAGGAGCACCGCCACGTCCAAATCCGAGTCCTTCCGCGCATCACCCCTAGCCTTGGAGCCGAAAAGGCAACTATAGAGATAGTTGTCCGCTAAGCGGTTTGAAAGGAAGCCGGTAAACTCCTTGAGCGCGATTTGTTCCTGGGAAGTGAGATTCATTGTTACTCCTCCGGAAATAGCTGTAGAACCCCTGGGGGACGTTCTTGTCTATTTATCTAAGAAATCCAACGCCAGTTGACGAAAAAACGAATAGGACGTCGAGGGTGGCGGCGTGTTCAAGACCCTGTTGCATACCGTCACCGACGGAGTGGTTGTTGCCCTTGGCCTCGATGAGGGCGATGGGGAGGTAATGGTGAATATAACACTTGACATGGCAAGCGCAAGGTAAAATTGGCTACAAAATTCACCTTGCCAGGATAAGGCTGCATTCGGGATCAATATGCGCTAAAATACGTCAATTCGAGGAGAACCATGAGCGCTTCCAATTTGGTAAGCACGGGGTTGTCGGGGCTTGACGGCATTCTTGGCGGCCTGCGGCCCGGCGATAACGTGGTATGGCGAGTCAACGCGTTAGACGACTACCGGGCGTTTGTCCAGCCGTTTATTGACTCATCACTGGCTGAACGGAAGCGGGTTGTGTATTGCCGTTTCGGCAATCATGAGCCACTGCTGGATGAGCAGCCGGGAATAACGGTATACAATCTGGATGCATACCGGGGCTTTGAGTCTTTCACAGTAAAGCTTCACACGATTATCGGCCAGGAGGGAAGCGGCGTCTTCTATGTTTTCGACTGTCTCTCCGATCTCCTCGACGCCTGGGCCACGGATACCATGATCGGCAATTTCTTCACGGTAACCTGCCCATACCTGTATGAGTTGGACACCGTGGCCTATTTTGCGCTGATGCGGGACAGCCATTCCTTCAGGACCGTTGCCAGGATACGGGCCACGACCCAGCTCCTGATAGACCTTTACAATGACGGAAGCGACCGCTACCTCCACCCCCTGAAGGTCTGGCAGCGTTCCACTCCCACCATGTTTCTCCCCCATCGACAGAAAGGTGATGAGTTCATCCCGATCTCCACCAGCTTTGACGCCACCAATCTTTTCGCCGGACTGCCAAGAACCGGTTCGGAAAGCACAGAAAGACATCTGGACTACTGGGACATTCTCTTTCTTAAAGCGGCGGAACTGGTATCAACAGCGGCGGACGACGATCAGCGCCAGGCGATGGTTAACGAACTAAGCCGGATACTTATCGGCCGGGAGGCGCGGATACTGGCGCTGGCCCGAGAGCACTTCTCCATTTCCGACATGCTGGAGATCAAGTCGCGACTGATAAGCACCGGTTTCATAGGCGGCAAGGCGGTGGGAATGCTGCTTGCCCGGTCTATTCTCCGCAACGACCATTGCCGGGACTGGCGACAGATCATCGAGCCACATGACTCGTGGTATGTCGGTTCGGACCTGTTTACTTCCTACATTGTCCACAACGGCTGGTGGCGTCTGTTCCTGGAGCAGCGCAGCCCGGAAGGGTACTTTACGGCCGCCGCCCGGCTACGGGAAAATCTGCTGCAAGGATATTTCCCTGATGACATCCGGGAGGAGTTCCAGAAAATGCTGGAGTACTTCGGCCAGTACCCGATCATAGTCCGCTCCAGCAGCCTTTTGGAAGACGGCTTCGGCAACGCCTTCGCGGGCAAGTACGACAGTTTTTTCTGCGTCAACCAGGGGACCCCTGAACAGCGTTATCGTCAGTTCGAGGATGCGGTCAGGCGCATTTTCGCCAGCGCCATGAGCGAAGAGGCCCTTGCCTACCGCCGACAGCGGGGGCTGGACCAACATGATGAACATATGGCGCTACTGGTGCAGCGGGTCTCCGGCGCCCTGCGCCGCCACTATTTTCTTCCCGATTTGGCCGGGGTCGCAATATCTTATAACACCTTCGTCTGGAACCGGGAACTTGATCCGCAAGCCGGGCTGCTCCGTCTTGTTTGCGGCCTCGGGACAAGAGCCGTCGATCGGGTTGAAGGAGATTATCCACGCCTTGTGGCGCTTGACCGCCCCCTGCTGACCCCTCACGGCAACCGGGAAGAGCAGCGACTCGCCACCCAACGGGACGTGGACCTTCTCAACCTTTCCGAGAATGCGCTTCAGACGGTTCCATTCCGTCAGCTTCTTCAGGAGAAACTCGATATTCCGATTGAACTATTGGCCGAACGCGACCACGAAACCGGCGAAAAGCTTTTGAAGTCGGGACGCAGCGACGAAGATGCCTGGATTTTGACCTGTAAAGGGTTGCTGGAAACCACCCCCTTCACTGCCATCATGCGGGAGATGCTGGGAATTCTTGAGAAGGCATACCAATACCCGGTAGACGTCGAGTTTACCGTAAATGTGGAAGTGGACCGCCATATGCGTATCAACCTGCTCCAGTGCCGTCCGCTACAGACCAAGGGTGTCCAGGAAAAACGGGTGGAAATCCCTCTCCATCTTCTTGCCGAGCGTGTGCTGTTCCGTACGGAAGGAAATTTCATGGGTGGGAGCATTGCCAAAATCCTTGACAGGGTTATTATCGTCGATCCCGAACAGTATGATGCGCTTCCCCTGGCGGGAAAGTACGATATAGCGCGACTTGTTGGAAAGCTCAACCAGCTTTGCATAAGCCGTGAAGTCTGTCACACCCTGCTGCTTGGGCCGGGCCGATGGGGAACCTCCACTCCGGGACTCGGCGTGCCGATCAGTTTTGCGGAAATCTCCAACGTCACTGTGTTGATTGAAGTTGCATTCTCCGCCGGCGGACTGATGCCGGATCTCTCCTTTGGTAGCCATTTCTTCCAGGACCTTGTGGAAAGCGACATATTTTATGTTGCCCTCTTCCCGGACCATCCAGGCAGCCTTTTCAACCCAAGCTGTCTGGCGGATATGCCAAACCGCCTGACTGAATTGATGCCGGATGCGGCCTGCTATAAAGAGGTAGTGACCGTCCGTGATATCCCTGCTCCGCACCTGAAACTCCTGGCGGACATCCTCTCACAGCAGGTCGTATGTTACCGTCCGCACAAAAAAAGGAGCCCGGTTTAACCGGGCTCCTTGGTTCCGTAATAGTGCAACTCCGGCGCCTAGATCAGGCCGTGAGCGACCATCGCCTTGGCCACCTTGGTGAAACCGGCAATATTGGCGCCCACCACGTAATTGCCAGGGCTGCCATACTCGTCAGCGGTTTCATAACAGAGTCGATGGATGTTTTTCATGATATCTTCCAGCTTTTTCTCGGTAAATTCGAACGACCAGCTATCACGACAGGCGTTTTGCTGCATCTCTAGGGCCGATGTGGCGACCCCGCCTGCGTTGGTCGCTTTGCCGGGACCGTAAGCTATTTTTGCGTCCAGAAATACCTTGACACCTTCCGGAGTGGTTGGCATGTTCGCCCCTTCTCCCACCGCAATGCAGCCATTCTTCACAAGTAACGCAGCATCTTTGCCATTGATTTCGTTCTGGGTGGCGGAAGGCATGGCCACCTGGCAGGGAATCTCCCATATATTTCCGCTGGGGATGTACTTGGCATGCTTGTAGTGCTCAATATAATCCTTTATACGGCGGCGTTGAATTTCCTTGAGCTGTTTCACCAGATCGATATCTATTCCCTTTTCGTCGTAGACCACGCCATTGGAATCTGAACAGGCTACAACTTTTCCGCCCAGTTGGTGGATTTTCTCGATTGTGTAAATTGCCACGTTGCCGGAACCTGAAACCGTGCATATCTTGCCATCAAAGGACTCTTTAAGCGACTTGAGCATCTCGTTAACAAAGTAGGTGGCGCCGTATCCGGTAGCCTCGGTACGTACAAGCGCCCCTCCCCAATCCAGCCCCTTGCCGGTCAGGACGCCAGGTTCATAACGGTTGGTGATTCGCTTGTACTGGCCGAACATATAGCCGATTTCCCGACCGCCAACGCCAATGTCTCCGGCGGGAACATCGGTGTGCTCACCCAGATGCCGATACAGCTCCGTCATAAAACTCTGGCAGAAACGCATTACCTCGTCGTCTGACTTCCCCTTCGGGTCGAAATCAGAGCCCCCTTTGCCGCCGCCAATCGGCAGGCCGGTCAGGGAGTTCTTGAATATCTGCTCGAAGCCGAGGAACTTGATGATCCCCAGATACACCGACGGATGGAAGCGGAGCCCTCCTTTGTAAGGACCGAGCGAGCTGTTGAACTCCACTCGAAAACCCCGGTTTATCTGAACCTCGCCCTGATCATTCTGCCAGGGCACCCTGAAAATAATCTGCCGCTCCGGCTCGCAAATGCGCTGGATTATCTTGCGTTGAGCAAATTCCGGGTGTTTCACCAGCACCGGGCCGAGCGACTCCAGCACCTCACGAACCGCCTGATGGAACTCAATCTCTCCGGCATTACGACGGAGCACTTCCTGATAGACCGATTCAAGCTTCTCATCGATTGACTGCATAAAGACCTCCTTTTGCCTAATTATTGTGCACAATATAATCTGGCAACCTTTGCCATCACATATATTGCACAATAAATATACAAAGTACACCTTTTTTTATTGCTCACATTTTTTGCGGCTCTTAATCCAGAAAAACGATGTCAACCCTGTATAATAAATAAGCAGGGCTGGAATCCTTAATTATCCGTTCATGGTCTGCCGTCTGTCGCCTGAAGCGCAAAGAATGCTTGCATTTCTTTTGTTTGTACATAAACTGTAACTGTTTTCGAATATTGAGCGCAGAAGGCAGGGTTGCAGCGGACCCCCCACTGAGGATACCCGGCGTATGGACTTCACGCGAGTTGCTCACGACAGCGACATGGGGAGCCACAAGCGATATGCGGGCTATGACAAGATCATGGGCAACATATCCTGGCTTTTGATCGCCCTGGTCTCACTTGATATAAAGCTCCTCCCACCGGACCAGAAGAGCACCGTTTTCCTGGTGATATTCTGCGTGCTGCTCCTGATTTACAACTTCGCCGCGCGTTACGTTATATTCCCCGGACGCTACGGACCGGTCAAGACATTCATCGATCTGATGGTGTTCCTCACTTTTATCGTAGCAGTCAGTTGGTTCACCGGCAAGATCACCAGCCCCTTCATATCGCTTATGTACCTGGTGCTGATGGCGGCCTCCCTGACGCAAGGCAAACGGGTCACCTACTTCATGGCGGCGTTGGCGATCTCTTCCTATACCCTGCTGCTTTCCGAGCATTTCTCGATACTCCTGTATCAACACTCATTGGTGAACCACGTCCTGGAGCTATTTCCATTCATGCTGATTGCCCACCTGGGAGCAATGCTGTCCAATGAAGCGGAGCAGACGCGGAAAGAGGTGGAGCGGCTCTCTCTGGCCGATGAAGTGACCGGCCTCAACAACATGCGCAATTTCTTCTACCTGGCGGGTATTCAGGAGAAAGCAGCCAGTCGGTACCAGCGCCCGTTCAGCATCTGCATGCTGGATGCGGACAACCTGAAGCAGACAAACGACCTGTACGGTCACTTTGCCGGGACGGAGTTGATCAAACATATAGGGAAGACAATCAACAAGCGCGTCCGCGCTACCGATATTCCGGCCCGCTATGGGGGAGATGAGTTCGTAATACTCTTTATTGAGAGTTCCAAGGAGCAGGTGACCGAAGCTGTGGAAAGGCTGCTCCGGGATGTCATGGACGCTTCCTTCGCGTTCCAGGGAGTAACACTTAAAACCACCTTGTCAGCGGGTATCGCCTCCTATCCCGCAGATGGGGAGGATGTGGTTACTGTGATGACAAAGGCTGACGAAGCGATGTACCGAAGCAAGAAAAACGGCAAAAACCGGGTTACGCTGGCCGGGGACGGGGGAAGAGGTTGAAGATGTTTGCTACCCGAGCCGCACACGCCGCCATTTACGCACCGAGTTGATCAGGTAAACCTCCTCAGCGTCAATCAGTTCCTTTCGTGTTACGACACGCTCCTCAATCTCCTCCCGCGCCAGAAGCTCCTCACGAAAAACGCCGGGAAGAAGCCCACAGGCAACCGGCGGTGTTACCAGCCGCCCACCGAGCCGCACCACCAGATTGTGGTTTGCCCCCTCGGTCACTTCGTCGCGCTCGTTACAGAAGATGACGTCACAGCAGCCGGGATGCAGGGCGAGTTCTTCGGTATAGCTAGAACGGTTGGTGGTCTTGTGGTACAGAAAGCGGTCAGAGGAATCTACCTTCGCGTCGGCAAGTGTAACAGTAAGAGGCGTGCCAGGCGGGTCGCATAAAACCGGTGCTGTTTCCAGGGAGATGTCGCCGTTCCCGGCAAGCAGCACGCGGATCTTGGAGTTGCCTGAGAGCCCCTCGCCGAACGAAGCCAGCAGCCGCTCTACCGGCTCCATATCCAGTGCAAAGTTGAAATAACCGACCGACCTGGCCAGGCGTGCAAGGTGCCGATTAAGCAGGAAATATCCGCTTCCCGGCTCGAACAGCAGTGTCTCGATCAACTGGAACTCAGGGGTGGGTGATAGGGCGAAGCTGCCCTTGATAAGGCACTCCGCGTACTCGTCGTCGGCCCTGGATTCCCAGGTTACGCCACTTCCGATCCCCAACTCGGCCATGCCGGTTTGAGCATCGATGACCACCGTGCGGATGGCTACATTGAAAACCGCTTCGTACGCATTCGTCTTCCCTCCTGTCGGAGAGATATAACCGATGCAGCCGGTATAGACACCGCGAGGCGAATCCTCTAATCCGGCGATTATCTCCATGGTCCGCCGCTTTGGCGCACCGGTCACCGACCCGCATGGGAAAAGGGCGCTCAGCAGCTCTACGATGCATGTGTCGGGCTTTAGGCGGGCGGTGATTGTGGAAGTCATCTGGTGCAACGTCTCCAGGGTTTCCACCGTAAACAGCGATTCCACCCGGACCGATCCGGTCTCGGCCACAATCCCTAGATCGTTTCGCAGCAAATCCACGATCATCAGGTTTTCGGCCCGCTCTTTGGCGCTTCCGCGAAGCGCCTCACGCATTTTCGCGTCCTCGTCGGTCCAGCGTCCCCGTCTGGCGGTCCCCTTCATGGGGCGGGCTGTGAGAAGCCCGTCGCGTAGGCTGAAACAGAGCTCCGGTGAGGCGGAAAGCACCTGATAGCGGCCGATGTCGAGGAAAGCGCAGAATGAGGCGCTCTGGGAACGGCAGAGATCACGGTAGTATGCACGCGCGGAACCATCGAAGCGGAACCGCTGGCGGGCTGTGAAGTTTACCTGGTAGGTATCCCCCAATGAGATAAATTCCCTGATCCGGTCTATGGCCGCATTATAGCGCTGCCGGTCGCAGGATATCCGCCAGTCCGAGGTCCGCCAGCCGCCGTTCGTCTCTTCCCCCCTCATATCGCTGGGGTTGCGTAAGATTCGCTCTCGAAATATGCCGAACCAGAGAAGGGGGAAGGGACCGGGAGGTTGGGTTGAAAAATTGGGATTGAGGCCTGATGCGGCCTCGTAGCAGATGAAGCCTGCCGCGTGAAAGCCCAGCGCCACAGCCTGCTCCACCCGTGCGAGAGCAGGGAGCACGTCGTCAAGATCATGGGCGACTATCACCTCTTCCAGACCGGCAAAGCCGTAGGAAGCACCGTAGTCCCCCTGAACAAAGGAATCCAGCAGCACTTGGGGGATGCGGCTCATTCCGTCTCTCCACTGCATATTTCGACGATGGGACAGGAGAGGCACTTTAACCGGTCCCGGCCGTCGCACCCTTCCGATATCCCCAAGTGGCATAGGGAGAAGTCGTATTTTACCGGATCGGCGGGGTCAAGCAGACGAAGCGCCGAGGTGATCTCCTGGGCCATCCGCCAGTCCGCCTGACGTCGTGAGGTCAAGCCCAGATACCGGCCAATCCTCCGGATATGGGCATCCACCGGGATAATCAGCCTGGCGGGTGGAATGGCGCGCCAAAGCCCCAGGTCGATGCCATCCGCGGGACGCACCATCCAGCGCAGATACATGCAGAGACGCTTGCATGCGCTTCCTGCGGACGGGGAGGGGAAGAAGAACGGGAAATATGAGTCAGCCGGTATCTGTCCACCGTCGAATATCTGGCTGTAGTCCATAGCCAATACCGAAGCAGTGAAGCTTATGAGTGAGGGGGTGATATCTTCGGCCTCTGCGTCGTAACAGCCGAGGAAAAACTCGCCTATGGTGTCGGCCTCCTCCAGCATGGTGCGGGCCGCCAGAAACAGGGCGCAGAGGTCGCGCCCGTCATTAAAGCGGTGCCTGAAGTCGGCGAAAAGGGAAAGTCCCCGCTTTGCTTCGAACTCCTCCACGAAGCGCCTGGGCGAATCTCCCATTTTACTGAATATGGTTTCCAGCGTCTTGAGGATAGTCCTGACATTGCCATAAGCGAAGGATGCGGCGATCAGCCCGATGATCTCCTGATCCTCCGGTTGACTGTAGCGGTGGCAGTAAGAAAGGGGGTCGTTAGCCAGATGGGGTTGGGAACGGATGGAGTACAGGTTGTCGAGGACGGTTTTGAGTCTTGTGCTGTTCACCATCTGATATTCACTTTGCACGGCTTTCAAGGATAAATGTAACCGGCCCGTCGTTGATGATATGCACCTGCATATTGGCCTGGAAGACCCCTGTCTCTACCGGTATCCCGATTTCTCTCACCTTTGCCACGAAATGTTCGTAAAGGCGGTTCGCCTCGTCCGGCAAAGCGGCGGTGTCGAAGGAAGGGCGTCTTCCCTTGGCGCAGTTGCCGGCCAGGGTAAACTGGGAGACCGCCAGTATAGCCCCGCCCGCATCACGGAGAGAAAGGTTCATCTTGCCGGCGTCGTCCTCGAAAATGCGCAAGGCCACAATTTTCTCCGCAAGCCACTCCGCATTTCTCGGCTTGTCTCCCTTTTCGACCCCGAGAAGCACGAGAATCCCCCGTCCGATAGCTCCAACGCTCTTTTCTCCCACATCCACCCGCGCCTCTGTCACCCGCTGGATAACCGCCTTCATCCGAACACCCCATGTAAGGTCTCCCTGTAAATCTGCAAGGCCCCCTCGCTGAACAGCGCGAAAATCACACGTTCCATCTCCGGGCACCTTTCCTGCGCCGCCCTCGCCTCGCTCTGTTGTCTGCCATCCATTGCAGAGCATGACGCAGAACATTTATTGCCGCTTCAAAATCAATACCCATGAGATGCACATTAGCAATAACGAGTCCCTCATATTTCCTCTTGGCTCCCCCAACTTTACTGGAAATAAATGGCCGATTCCCCGTCTGTGTAAACCTGGATGGATATCTTATCCTTCTGCACCAGCGCATCGCTGAATTTCAGGGTGGTGATGTCCCCTTTAAGAAGCATGTGATCCGCCAGTTGGACCTGCGCAATCGCTTTCCGGGCCATATTGCAGGATTGTTCCAATCTCTGCGTCAGGTCCATATTGAGCTTCTCCTGAATCCTGCTCTTGATCATACTGTGGAGAAGCCAGTCGGCAGACTGGAATAAGAGACTCTGGGTATGCATATCAAACTCCACATCTTCCACGGAAAAAATATTGGTCTGGGGATCGAAGCGAGGTTTGCCAGTCAGGTAAAATAGCCCCTCCAGTGACCCTTTGGTCTCTACTTTAATTACTAATTTGTCTCCGTTACCATAAATGTCGAGATCTTTAATGATTATGGTTTTCCCGTCCGAATTAAATTCCTTGTTGAGGAGCCTGGGAGACGCGATGTTGATAATGT
Organism: Geobacteraceae bacterium; assembly: GCA_049301475.1. Classification (GTDB taxonomy): domain Bacteria; phylum Desulfobacterota; class Desulfuromonadia; order Geobacterales; family Geobacteraceae; genus JBAQKZ01. The sequence continues at coordinate 10,899 of JBAQKZ010000051.1, forward strand.
CCCGGTAGAAAAGTTCGGCATTCAGGGCAATGCGAAAATTCCTGTCGAATGTGTTTACCAATTTCAAGTTGGGGAGGGGAACCGGAGGCGGGTTTACCGGTTCCGGGCCTACCACCAGTTCGGCAAAAGAGTTGATGCCCACTCTCAATTTGACCCTGTTGTTCTGCGCGTACAGCGGTGAAAGCACGACCTCGCGGGGAGTCAGCTTCAGCCAGGCGTTGTAGTTCCTGTCCAGTAAAATAGATTTCTGGGCGGCGTTCCAGACTTTGGCAATCTGGGTCTTCAGAGGAAACATGTCATTGATCTTTTTGCTGATTAATTCGGAAAGTACCTTTTGAACCGGCTGGGTAACGCCCTCCACTATGCTGCGTGCTTTTATGGAAAGCGGGCCGATCCATATTTCCTCTGCAAGCAGTTCGCTAAGCCCCATGTAATAGATCTCCATGTCCAGCTTCCAGTCAGGGGTGACCCTCGCGATTGCCTTGAATTTCATTTTAAGAGGAATGACAGGTGTTTCGAACATGCCGTAGCTTAGAGACATGCTAATCGGCAGGGTAAAATAAAGGTAATTATCGGCGGCGCTTACAACAATCGGCCCGTTTCGCACTATATCAGCAGTCAGCCCCCTGTTCCTGGTTGAACCTTTGTAAAGTTCCTTGCGGATTGTCTGGTTCAAGGCCTTACCGAGTTCGTCCGACGATGCTTCAATCGTCACGTTGAGACTGGACATCTCCTTTTTCAGTGCCGTGCGGAAGGCTTCATCCTTCGGACACTCGGCTGTTAATGACGGCTTGACTCCTGAACAGGCGGACAGGCTTAACATGAGTATTGCCAGGACAATCGGCGACAAGTTTTTTTTATGCAAATTCATAACAAGACTCCTAACTTTTCATGGCTTCGCCGCTATTTCCATTTTCCCCTTAACCAGTGAATATCGCCGAACAGTCCCTCTCTTTAAAAGCGAGTACCCCGATAATTCCCGGCAATAACTCAGCCGACGTTTGTTAAAATACGTCAGCGTTGTCCGGACAACGCTGATTTTATTCCTATTTATTCGGCCACCGCAAAGAGGTCTACCGTTGAATAAACCTTTCCTCTTTTTCCTCTAGCCTCCCCCTTTTTTGCTATTGACACATATAAACAAATTGTTTACATTTGACTCATGATTGTATCGTTCGTAAACAAGGAAACGGGAAAACTCTTTGCGACGGGGAAGTCCAAAAAGCTCCCTACAGAAATCATTACTCGCGCAATCATGCGTCTGACGCAGTTGGACAACGCACGCGAGGTTTCGGATTTGTTGATGCCGCCATCAACCGCCTTGAAGCCCTTTCCGGCAACAGGGCAGGACAGTGGAGTGTCAGAATTAATGACCAGTGGAGTGTATGTTTTGGTTTTACCAACGGCGAAGCAACAGATGTTGAAATAACCGACTACCATTAAGGAGATATCTCATGGCGAAAAAAAATGGTCTTCCTCCCATTCATCCAGGGTTATTCCTGAAAGAAATACTTGATGAACTTGGCATCTCACAGAATGCCTTTGCTCAGGCTATTGGCGTTTCGTCTATGCGAGTTTCGCATGTTATCAAGGGTACTCGTCCTGTCACTGCTGAGCTGGCACTGCTTTTCGGCAAGGCATTTGGCAAGACGCCTAGCTACTGGATGAACCTGCAAACTAGTTATGGTCTGAAGATTGCCGAAAAAGCACTGGCGCAGAAGGTGCGTCAAGTGCGGCCACTTTCGCAGGCTGCGTAAGATTGAAAGCTGTGGCGCAGCAGATACAATATGATCTGGGCTAAAACTGAAAGTCGAGCGCTTGCGGCGCTCCTCGGATGTGACTATAAGAACGTTCACCAGGACGTGAAGATACTTGAAGAGTCGGGCTTAATCGAACGCGACAGCAGGAACCATGTTTTTGCTCCATACGAAAAGCTAACAATCGAACTCCCGTTAACGGCCTGAAATTACCAACTCTTCCACGGAACGGGTGCGGTTCACGCGCTCTGCCGGTTCCTGGTGGTACCCTACAGAATGCGCGCCGCCATCTTTGCCGCTGCCTACGGGTTCTCCACGGCAATGAAGTCCTCATGTCCCGAATGGCCAGGCCGATCCAAGTAATCCTGAATAGCCTGAGATACTATGACGGATTTGATCTTCCACGTTGCCTTGGCGAGATTGTTCAGACGACCGGCCAGCTCCGGCTCCTCTTCAATGGGAAGCGAAACCTGCACTCTCCTTTTCATGGACTGTGTCTCCTTGCCTTATTTTGCAATATTGCAAATTTCCCCTATTCGATTTTAAGCGCCACAAACCGATAGCTTTCCCCATGACGCAGCCGCAAACGTATGAAGGTTCCCTTTTTCTGCGCGGCAACCGCCTTGTCGTACTCCGCCATGGTGGTAATGCGTTTCCCGTTTACCTCCACGATTATCTCCCCACGGACGATCCCGGCCTCACCGGCCGGGGAACCTGGTTTAACCTCTGTCACCACCACTCCCGTGGCCTCTTTCAGCCCAAGCCTGGCAATCATCTCCTTTGTAAGCTCATGGAGAACCATCCCGAGCCGGTTTGCATCTGAAGCCGCCTTGCTTTCCGTTTCTGGATCCTTCATACGATCAATTGTAGCCTTAACCGTCGTCTGTTTGCCCTCCCTGAGAAGCACAATGTCTACCTCCTTGTCGGGAGTGGTGTCTGCCACCAGTCGGGAAAGCTCATTCATCTCATGTATTTTCTTGCCGTCGAATTCAAGAACGATATCGCCGCTTTTCAGGCCTGCCTTCTCAGCCGGGCCATCCTTGACGACTTCAGCAATCAATGCGCCATTTTCCCCTTCAAGATTGAATGACTTTGCCAGTTCTTCGGTTATGGGCTGAATAAGCACACCGAGCCACCCACGTGTAACCTTCCCCTTGTCGCGCAACTGCGGGATAATGCTCTTGGCCATGTTAACCGGAATGGCAAAACCAATACCCTGTCCACCGGCCACGATAGCGGTATTGATACCGATTACCTCGCCACTGGCATTGAACAGGGGGCCTCCCGAGTTGCCCGGATTGATGGAGGCGTCTGTTTGTATGAAGTCGTCATAGGGGCCGCTGCCAATAACCCGCCCCTTGGCGCTGACGATGCCAGCGGTCACTGTTTGGGAAAGTCCAAACGGGTTGCCGATCGCCACTACCCATTCTCCTACCTCGATTGCATCGCTGTCGCCCAACTGCGCCACCGGGAAATGTTCCTTCGCCTCGATTTTAAGCAGGGCCAGGTCGAGCTTTTCATCCGTCCCCTTGACCTCCCCCTTGAACTCACGGCCATCGGAGAGCTTCACCTTGATTTCATCAGCGCCGACCACAACGTGGTAGTTGGTAAGGAGATACCCCTCATCACTGATGATGAAGCCGGAGCCGAGACTCCGCTGTTTGAAGGAGCGCTGTGGCATGTCATCGAAGAACCGCTCGAAGAAATCTTCAAAGGGGTCTGCGCCAAAGGGTGTGTGTGGACGGCGGAACCGCTTCTGAGGCGCGATATTCTTGGCAGTGCTGATGTTGACCACGGCAGGCTTCAGCTTCTTCGCCAATTCAACAAAATCGGGAGCGACGGTCTTGGCGCTGGCGGTGCCGACGCCAATGAATGTGCCTGCCATCACCACCGCCAACAGTTTCGTTGTCTGCGCAATCATTTTATGCATAGTTACCTCCGTAATATTGAATAAACCGGATTATAATAACGCGGCGGATGCCTGTCAAGTTGTCCGCTGTTACAGGCGGGTTAAAAGCGGCTGAAGCACGGTCGGCGCCCTCTGTGCGAAGAAAGGCCGTTACTACATGGCAACGGCCTTTCTAACACACTTTTATTTTGTATATGGGTCGCCGGAAGCGGCCCGGCGAAAAATTTACGGCTTATATATCTTCAGAAGCGCCTGCGCCATTTCGGCCGGGCTGTCCGCCACGCTGACCCCGCACTCCTCAAGTACCGCAACCTTTTCCGCCGCCGTTCCCTTGCCGCCGGAGATAATGGCCCCTGCATGGCCCATACGCTTGCCGGAAGGGGCGGTTCGACCGGCTATGAAGGCTGCCACCGGTTTGGTCATGTGATCTTTTACGAAACGGGCAGCTTCTTCTTCCGCGCTTCCGCCGATCTCACCGATCATGATAACCGCATCGGTGTCCGGGTCTTCCTGGAACAGCCTCAGTGCGTCGATATGGCTGGTGCCGTTGACCGGATCACCACCGATCCCGACGCAAGTGGACTGGCCGATTCCGAGGCAGGTCAACTGCCAGACCGCCTCGTAGGTGAGGGTGCCGCTCCGGGAGACGACCCCGACTCTACCGGGCTTGTGGATGTAGCCGGGCATGATGCCGATCTTGCATGCGCCGGGGGTGATTATTCCGGGGCAGTTGGGACCGATGAGGCGGGTTTTCTTCCCCTGCATGTACTGCCTGACCTTGACCATGTCGAGAACGGGTATCCCTTCTGTTATGCAACAAACCAGTTCAAGACCCGCATCGACCGCTTCCATTATTGCATCGGCTGCAAAAGGGGGGGGGACGTAGATGACGGAAGCGGTGGCGCCTGACTTGAGGACGGCGTCACGCACGGTGTCGTAAACGGGAAAGCCTTCTATGGTGGTTCCCCCTTTGCCCGGAGTAACCCCTCCGACCATCCGGGTGCCGTACTCACGGGCCGCAATTGCGTGGAACAGACCTGTGGCGCCTGTAATTCCCTGGGTGATGACCTTTGTATCCTTGTCAACTATTATGCTCATTACAGGCCCCCTTTCCCGGCGGCTACGGCCGCGACTATTTTTTGCGCGCCGTCAGCCATGCCGTCAGCTGGCACGATGTTGAGGCCGCTTTTGGCAAGTATTTCCTTGCCGGTGGTAACGTTGGTCCCTTCGAGCCGGACAACAAGCGGCACTTTGATCCCGATCTGTTTTGCAGCCTCGACCACCCCGGCGGCAACAACGTCACACTTCATTATGCCTCCGAATATATTGACAAGTATTCCTTTTACCTTGCTGTCCGAGAGGATGATCTTGAATGCTTCGGTGACCCGCTCCGTGGTGGCCGAGCCTCCGACGTCCAGAAAGTTTGCGGGGTTGCCGCCATAATGCTTGATGATATCCATGGTGGCCATGGCAAGTCCTGCGCCGTTTACCAAGCAGCCGATGTTGCCGTCGAGTGAGATGTAGGAGAGGTCGTACTGGGAGGCCTCTATCTCGTTTAAGTCCTCTTCGTCGTAGTCACGCATGTCGCATATGTCAGGCTGCCGGTATAGCGCGTTGTCGTCAAAGCCGAATTTTGCGTCCAGGGCCAGCATTTCGCCTTCGGCGGTGACCACCAGCGGGTTGATCTCCAGCATCGAACAATCTTTTGCGATGAAGGCTTTGTAGAGTCCGGCGAAAACCTTGGCCGCCTTGTTGGTCAGTTTTCCGGTGAGTCCAAGATTGAAGGCGATATTGCGGCACTGGAAGGGGGCAAGGCCGATGAGGGGGTCGATCGGCTCGAAGAATATCTTCTCCGGGGTTTTTGCGGCAACCTCTTCGATGTCCATACCGCCCTCGGTGGAAGCCATCATGGTCACTTTTGAGGTGGCCCGGTCAACCAGCAGGCTGACATAGAGTTCGTTTGCAATGTTACACCCATTTTCCACCAGAACCTTTTTTACCGATTTTCCTTCGGGGCCGGTCTGGTGGGTCACCAGGGTCATGCCGATCATATCTTGCGCGTAGTTACGCACTTCTTCAGGTGTGCGAGCCAGCTTAACGCCGCCACCCTTGCCCCGCCCGCCGGCATGGATCTGGGCCTTTACCACCCAGGGGCCGTCACCGAGACGCTTTGCCCGCTCCCTGGCGCTGGCGCTGTTGAAGCAGACATACCCGTCAGGAACGGGCACGCCGTGGCTCCGAAGAATCTCCTTGGCCTGGTACTCGTGAATATTCATGTTGACTCCTTAATTCCGGTTTCACCGGAGATGAAATGACGCTACGGGAACACGAGGAATGCAGACGTAGCAGAATAAACAAACGCTTTCAAATATCACAATTCTGCTTTAATGGCAAACCTAATTTACAGACGACCAATTTGACTGACGCGCTTTGCAGGTAATGCAACCCGGCGCAAGCTGCGCCTTGCCACGGTAAATTTGTTCTCCATGTGAGCAGTCATGCTGGACAGGAGTTTTGAGTCATTTTCAAATAGTCAAAGACCATACGCACGTTTCTCATGAGCTGTCTCATTTTTTGTGCGACACTCACCGTG
>JBAQKZ010000052.1:0-16907 GCA_049301475.1 Geobacteraceae bacterium
ACAGAAGAACGCCTCCCGTACAAATAGGATGGGGCATATACTACTCGTATTGAAGGTGTTTGACCAGTAAATAATGAAACTCAATGTTATTGCTCAAAAAAGATGATAGAACATATTCACCGTGGGATAAAGGGCGATATGCCTTGACATGGTAAAGACATTCCGGTAGAAAAGCAAGTTTAAGGTAATAGATTTATTGACACATTAAAGGCACCACTATTGAGCACCAAGAAAGAAAAATATCTGGAAAGCGCCCAGAAGTCCATCATTAAGGGGCAGATAGATCGGGCCATAAAGGATTACGAGCAGGTAGTCGCCCTTGATTCCAACGACATGAGGCACCGACAGCGGCTTGCGGAGCTCTTGGTCCGTGTCAACCGCAAGAATGATGCCGTAGCGGAATACGAGGCCATCGGCAGACATTATGCCGATAATGCCTACTATCTCAAGGCCATTGCAGTTTACAAACAGATACAGAAACTGACTCCGAACGAGTTAAAAATATCCCTTACACTTGCTTCGCTCAATGAAAAACAGGGGCTCATAGGCAACGCCCTTGCTGAGTATGGTCTTGTTTGCAAGGAATATGAAAAAATAGGGGACACGAAAGAGCTTCTAGCTATTCTGGAGAAGATGCTGGCGATAGACCCGCAAAACCCTGCAACTCTGTTGAAGTTTGCCGAAATCCATTATGCCTTAGGCCAGCTCGATAAGGCGTATGAAGAATTTACGAGCCTTGCCCTCTTGCTCAGGAAAAGGAAAGACGAGACAGCTTTTGACCGGATTTCCGGTCGGATACAACAACTTTTCCCCGATAAATGCGAATTCATCCTGGACCTGCTGGCCGCGCAGATTGAGAAGGGAGAGACCTCTGAGGCAATTTCACGCCTACAGGGGATCATCAGGAACGATAATCCGAACCTGAAAGCCTGGCGACTTCTTATTCGCGCCTATCAATCCCTGCGGGAAACAGAAAACCTGAAGCTGACCTACCATCTTATGTCCGGCATTTTCCATGACGATGCGGTCGTTTTGGAAGGGATGGTTCGCTGCGCACTGGATGAAGGGAATGCGGAGGAGGCTGTAGAGTTGCTGACATCCTATGCCCCGCATTTCATCGTCGACGGAAATAAGGAATCCGCGGAACATCTGTATCTCGCCCTTTTGGAACTGGCGCCGGATGACACCAGGGCGTTGGATGGGCTGGCTAAACTCTACGAGGCCACTTCTGCATCAGCAAAGCTGGCTAAAGTCCGTGCTAGGCTTGCCGACTTGTCACTGGAAAAGAACTCCCATACCGGATCGCCGACAGCAGCGCCGGATATTTCCGTGAATCCGGTTACTCCTCTCATTGACGCCCCGGAACAGCAAGAAGGGACCGTTGACTGGGAAGAAGATATCGATTTAGCGCTCCTTGAAGAAACCGCACCTATCGAACCCGAACCTTTGGCGGCGAATGACTACGGAACTGGGGCGGATGCCATACCTAACGCATCGGGAAATGAAACTCAGTCAGGGGAAAACGCCGCTGCTCCGACCGCAGATGAAGGCGCTATACCGTTGGATGAGGCCACTTTACAAGCGGATGTCGAGTTGGATAATGACTTTTTGGGAACTGACTGGCTTGACGAGGCTTATGAAGAACCGGCCTTTGCTGGAGAAGAGAATGAAGAGGGCGCCCTGCCGACAGTTGATGAACTATCCACACCGGATCCCTCACTTCCTGGTTCCGCGGACGGTGAACTTTTCAACCTTGGTAATGAAGAACTCCCGGCGGAAGTACCCGTTGAAGAACCCCTGACAACGGTTCCGCACGACAAATACAGTACGGACGGTCTCGTCACGTCGTTCAATAAGGGGCTGGAACAGCAGGTGGACGAGGGAGATACGGAAACCCACTACAACCTCGGCATTGCATATATGGAAATGGGCCTTATGGATGAGGCCATAAATGAGTTTCAGTCTGCTGTGGTTGACCCTCATCGCAAGCTGGATTGTTTGACTCTACAGGGGGTCTGTTACCGGGACAAGGGTGACATGGAGACGGCAGAGCAGGTTTTTCAGGCTGTTATAGAGATGGATGGAATTACCCCGGAAGGAATTCTCAGTCTGAAATATGAACTGGCGCTCCTCTACGAAGCAACGGGGCGAAAGGATGAAGCTCTCCTGACGTACCTGGACATCCAGGCAGTGATGTCAGGTTTCCGTGATACGCAGCAAAAGCTCGTTGAGTTGATGGGAAAGGAAGCTGCCGGCAAGCTGGAGGAACTTGAACTGCTGGATGAGCTTGAATGCGAGGAGAGTGAGCCTGAACGGTAGCCTCGCAGTATTTGGAATTGGTATTAGGGACTTGGAAATTCCTGATATACCGTTTTCAAATGCGTTTATGTAGGGGCGCAATGCTTGCGCCCTTGCTGGCAAATAACCGACGCTGTTGCCATTGCCACCAGGGCGTATGCAATACGCCCCTACAACAAAAATGGTATTTCAGTAAATGCTGAGCCCCTTACATGTTCTGGGCATCCACAACGGCAATGGCCGCCATATTGACGATATCCATCACGTCATCGCCCCGCTGAAGGACATGCACAGGCTTGTTCATCCCCATCAGGATCGGTCCGATGGCGTCAGCCCCTCCCAGATGGCGCAACAGTTTGTAGCAGATGTTGCCGGAGTTGAGATCGGGGAAGATGAGGACGTTGGCCGATCCCTTCAGGAGCGAAAAGGGATAGTTTTTATTAAGCCTGTCCGGGGTAACGGCCATGTCGGCCTGCATTTCGCCATCCACCTGCAAATCCGGAGCCTGCGACTTGACAATCTCCACCGCGCGCTTGACCTTCAGGGTCAACGGGTGCCGTACCGACCCGAAATTGGAGAAAGAGAGCATGGCGACTTTGGGCTCAATGTCGAGCAGTCGCACCGTTTCCGCAGCAAGGATGGCGGTTTCGGCCAATTCCTCGGCTGTCGGATCGATGTTTACCGTCGTATCGGCAAGGAAGTAAATCCCCTTCTTGAATATCAGCATGTAAAGGCCGTGAACCTTGGAGAGCCGTTCCTGCTTGCCGATGACTTCAAGCGCCGGGCGGATGGTGTCGGGGTACTGGGCGTCTATTCCTGACAGGAGCGCGTCGGCGTCACCAAGATGCACCATGACCGAGCCGAAATAAGTCCGCGTTCTGCGATGAATCAGCCGGTGAGCCTCCGACAGGGTGATCCCCTTTCGCTGGCGCAGCTCGAACAGTGTCATTGCGTAGCGATCCGCATCGGGAGATTCCTCGGGATCGATAATGGCGACACCGTCCATATCCAGCCGCATCTCCGCAATCTTTTTTTCAATTTCCTTCCTCTTGCCGAGCAATACCGGATGGGCAATCCCTTCCTCGATCATTACCTGTGCGGCGCGTAGCACCTTCTCGTTTTCCCCCTCGGGAAGTACCACCCTCTTGGGATCGGTCTTCGCCTTGTTGATGATATGGCGCATGGTCTCCTTGGCCTTCCCTTGCAGGGACTCCAACTGCTCCATGTATTTGTCCATATCGGCAATAGGCTGGCGAGCGACGCCTGAGTCCACAGCCGCCTTAGCCACCGCCGGAGCGACGCGGAGCAGGGCGCGCGGGTCAAATGGCTTGGGAATTATGTATTCCCGGCCAAAGGCGAACTTGACATTGCCGTAAGCGCGCCGGACCGAATCAGGGCATTCCTCCCGCGCCAGCTCAGCAAGGGCAAAGACCGCCGCCTTCTTCATCTCCTCGTTTATGGTGGTGGCCCGCACGTCAAGGGCGCCGCGAAAGATGAAAGGGAAGCCCAGGACGTTGTTCACCTGGTTTGGATAGTCGCTGCGGCCAGTCGCCATTATTGCGTCGTCCCGCACCTCCTTCACTTCCTCGGGGGTGATCTCCGGATCCGGATTGGCCATGGCGAAAATTATGGGATTTTTCGCCATCTTCGCCACCATTTCTTTGGTGAAAGCTCCCTTGGATGAAAGGCCAAAAAGCACGTCAGCCCCTTCTGCGGCTTCCGACAAGGTCCTAAGCTGGGTGTCGGCGGCGAATTGCTCCTTGTATTTGTTCATCCCTTCGGTACGCCCTTTGTGGATGACCCCCTTGGTGTCGCACATGATAATGTTCCCGCGCTTTGCCCCCAGCGAAATGGCCAGGTTGGCGCAGGCAACTGCCGAGGCCCCGGCGCCGTTTACTACGATCCTGACATCTTCGAGATTTTTCCCCATAAGGTGGAGGGCGTTAATCAGGGCGGCGCTGGAGATGATAGCCGTGCCGTGCTGGTCGTCATGAAAAACCGGAATGTTCATGGTTTTTTTCAGTTCTTCCTCGATATGGAAACATTCCGGCGCCTTGATATCCTCAAGATTTATCCCCCCAAAGGTGGGCTCCAGGAGCTGGCAGACCTTGATGATATCTTCAGGATTTTCCGAGTTTACTTCGATGTCGAATACATCGATATCGGCAAATCGCTTGAAGAGTACACCTTTCCCCTCCATGACCGGTTTTCCGGCAAGGGCGCCGATGTTGCCCAGCCCAAGAACAGCGGTGCCGTTTGAAATCACTGCAACCAGATTCCCCTTGGCGGTATAGTTGTAGGCTTCTTCAGGATTCTTTTCAATTTCCAGACAGGGTTCAGCAACCCCCGGAGAATAGGCCAGTGCGAGATCGCGGGCCGTTAAACATGGTTTCGATGAAATTACTTCGATTTTTCCCTTTCGTCCGCTGGAATGATAGTCCAGGGCGTCCTGTTTCTTGCTCATCGGCTTTTCCCTTACATAGTATTTATTTTACTCAGACTAAAATTATAGCTATAAAACCTTGCCAAATTAAACAGTTAATGGCGAAAACTTTATTTATATTAAAGTATTCTATTCCCGAGCAGGTTACATTGTCAAGAATTTATTACTCATTCAATTGAACGCACTAAATCAAGATAGTTGTCAGAGCCGTAATCGGGAGTGTCTGATCTGTGCGGTTTTTTTGTTGACGTCTTTACCGCAATACAATCTAATGTCTGGGGACTATTATGGCAGTTCCTTTAACGGTTTGCCGACTCATAAATAATATCTTTTTAAATTCCGTCACTTCACCCCAAGAAAAGGAGTGTTTCCGAGCATGAAAAGAATATGGGCCCCCTGGCGCATGGAGTATATTCTTTATGATAAACTGGCAGGGTGCATCTTATGCGTACCAGAGCAACAGACAAACGACCGGCAAGGGCTCATTATCTACCGTTCGTCCCATTCATTCGTCATGCTCAACCGCTACCCTTATACCAACGGCCACCTCCTGATTGCTCCCTACCGGCATACCGCCGAAATTGACAATCTCTCGGACGAGGAGATGCTCAATATCTCCGCAACTCTCAGGCAGTGCTGTTCGATCCTACGCCGGACCATCGGCCCCGACGGGTTCAATATCGGCATTAACCTCGGCAAGGCGGCCGGCGCGGGGGTTGACGAGCATATCCACATCCATGTTGTCCCCCGATGGAATGGTGACACCAACTTCATGTCGGTCATGACCGATATCCGCATAATGCCGGAAAACCTGCTTGATACTTACGATATGCTGCTTCCCTCATTCATGGAGTTCTCCCGGCCATCGGAGAAGCCATGACAAAAACCGGTCGAAACGTCGGCATCGGCATTGACATCGGCGGCACAAATCTGCGGTTTGCGCTGGTTTCGAGCGATGGCGTCATTCTTCGCAGGGAACGGCAACTCACCGATATACGGATCGGCAAAGATGAGTTTATACAGCGACTGGCCGACGGTATTGCCGATTTGCGGGGATGGGCGACCGGTAATGGAATAGTAGTACATGCCGTAGGCGCAGGGGCGCCGGGATTGATCGACGGAGATGGGAACATTCTCTCGTCGGTAAACCTTCCCCCCATTGAGGGGCTAAACCTGCGTGACGCGCTTTTCAAGGCCTGCGGCCTGCCGGTTGTGGTGGTAAATGATGCTAATGCGGGCGCTTGGGGTGAGAAGCTGTACGGGGCCGGCCGACCTTATGCCAACCTGCTGATGTTGACACTCGGGACCGGTTTGGGGAGCGGATTGATCCTCGAAGGCCGGCTTTGGACCGGCATTGACGGAGTGGCCGGGGAGTTCGGCCATATAACGGCCGAGCCCGATGGCATCCCTTGTCGCTGCGGCAATCGCGGTTGCCTGGAACAGTACGCTTCCGCCACTGCTATAGTCTCATCCGCCGTCCGGTCCTTGCAGAATCCGTCTGGTGGTTTGCTCGGGGATATTCCGCCGTCTGAGTTGACGTCAGAGGCCATCGCCAACGCAGCTCTTGCGGGAGACGAGCTTGCTTTGTCACTTTACAGGGAAGCGGGACGCTACCTTGGTATAGCAGGCGCCTCAGCCGCAAACCTGCTAAACCTCGATGCAATGATTATCGGAGGAGGGATGGCGGAAAGTTTCGATCTTCTGGGCGAGATTATCCGGACTGAAATCTCATCGAGGGCATTTCCGGTCAACGCCGCCAGGATAAAGGTGCTCAAGGGAAAACTTGGCGATGATGCCGGGCTTATGGGGAGCGCGGCACTGGCTAATACATCATATATGACAGGCAGGGGGAATCATTGAAAAAAAAGATCGGAATACTCACCGGAGGGGGTGACTGCCCCGGCCTTAATGCTGTTATCAGGGGCGTTGTAAAGGGGGCGATCATAAAACGCGACTGGGAGGTCATCGGGATTGAGGACGGCTTCGATGGGCTCCTGGATTTCAACAAGTGCCGTACCCTGACACTGGACGACGTACGCGGAATACTCCCACGCGGCGGCACCATACTCGGGACTACGAACCGTGGGAACCCTTTCTCATACCCGGTTGAGAAGGATGGGAAGATCGAACTTGTTGACATTTCCGACAGGGTGGCTGCAAATGTGCGCGAATTGGGGATTGAAGCGCTCGTGGTGGTCGGAGGGGACGGCTCGCTGAAGATCGCTCTGGAGCTTTTTATGAAGGGGGTTCCGGTCGTAGGGGTTCCGAAGACCATTGACAATGATCTCATGGAAACCGACGTCACTTTCGGCTATAACACGGCGCTCGAAACCGCCACGGACGCCCTCGACAAACTGCATACAACCGCGGAAAGCCACCATCGTGTCATGATCCTGGAGGTCATGGGGCGCTATGCGGGCTGGATCGCCCTGGAGTCTGGCATCGCCGGCGGCGCGGACGTGATATTGATTCCCGAAATCCCTTTTTCCGCCGGAAAGATATGCAGCGCCATTGATGAACGTCGCCGGAGGGGTGGGCGTTTCAGCATCATAGTAGCTGCCGAGGGGGCGTTCCCGCTTGATGGGAAAAGGGTTATCATGGCGCCTGCCGGGGAAACCCATTCACTGGAAAGACTGGGGGGGATTGGAGAGTATCTGGCCAGGGAAATAGCGCTATGTCTCAACATGGATATGAGGGTCACAGTCCTTGGCCACTTGCAGCGGGGCGGCTCCCCTTCAACCTTAGACCGCTGTCTTGGCAGCCGGTTCGGCGTCAAGGCGGTGGAACTGGTGGAACAGCGCGCCTTCGGAGAAATGGTCTGCCTGCGGGGGCGAGACATCCGGTCGGTGGCTATTGAAACGGCAGTCAAGAAGTTGAAACTGGTTGACCCTGAAGGCGAGATGGTTAGATGCGCGGAAGAACTCGGAATAATGCTCGGCAGGTAAGTGGTGAGTATTTTGCTGCTTCGGTCAGGGATGATGTTGACTTTCCCCAACTCCTGGCATAGACTGCCTGCTGCGTGTCTGTTTAAGTGCTATTTCATACTTAAAATGTAGATTGCAATATCCATGACGATATCCTGGCATGTGCTTCGGATACAATCAGCGCTAGTAGTCTGTCGGACTTAGGAAATCTAAGCGAAAATTCGGCTGGGCGAGTACAGTTTTTGTCGATTTTGAAGGTCACTAGATTTGTTCTATTGACCAAGAAAGCGGCAAAATCTGGACCGTCCAGACGGATTTGCAGCAGATTTACCCTAAGTCCGACAGACTCCTAGATGGAGGGGGGTAGTAACGCCTATGCGAGACAAAGTGGGCACCTTAAACAGAAGCGTTTTATTCCCCTTTTTAGGCTTCATACTGGGGATAAGCGCGCCGGTCGTCTGGACGATCGTTCGACTGATATTCTTCGCCGATTCAGAGACATCATTGTGGAACCAGATTTTCTCCGACATTACCGCCAGTGCTTATAACGTTGCCTTATACAGCTATATGGGAATCGGCACCGCCCTGGTCATGGCAACCCTGGGCTTTTTTATCGGCAGGGCGACGGATCAGCTTAACAAAAGGGCTGAAGAACTCGATATCCTTCACAGCGAAGTCGCTAGCCAAAAGGAGGTTTTTGAAAACCGTTACACAGTACTCGACAACAACATTAAAAATTTCCACCAGATATCGAGTCGCATTCAGAAATCATTTAATACCAACGAAGTCCTGCTGCTCTGCGCCGATGGGCTTCACGATATTCTGGGCTATGAACGGGTCAACATCCTGATGCTCGATGAAGCCAGGGTCAATATATCCTTCCTGGCGGCTACCGGGAGCGAAGGATTCAACACCGCCGACGTTTTCCTGCCGTTCGATAAGCGAAGCGGCATCATCTATAAGTGTTTGACCGAGCGCAAGCTGTACCTCATAGATGACATCACCAAGTACCCGGCGGACTTCAACCTGAAGCCTCCATTCGACAATTTTCAGCCTCTCAGATCACGCAGTTTCGTCATCTGTCCTATTGTGGTCAAGGGAGAGTCGGTCGGGGTATTCTGCATTGACAACAGGACGAGCCACAGGGCGCTGAACGACTCCGACGTGGACACCGTCAGGCTGTTCGCAGATCAGGCCGCTTCGTCGATAACCCGGATCAACCTCCTTAAGGCTATTGACAAACTGACCGTTGAACTTGGGAAGACCTTCACCGATCTTCTTCAGAGCAGGGAGCTTGCCACCCTCAATGTGCGCAGCCTGAGGAGTTCGGTGGTCTCAATGACCGACAACACCGCCAACATTTCTTCCTCGTCAGAGAGCGTCATGGCATCAGTGGATGAAACCAGTTCCGCAGTGAGTGAAATATCAGTGGCAATCGAGCAGGTAACCCGCAATCTTGATTCTCTGTCGGAGGCTGTAGATAAATCGGTGTCGTCCATGGAAGAGATTAATATGTCACTGAAAAATGTAGAGCAGAACACGGCGCTCTCACATAGCCTTTCAAGTCAGGTCAAAAACCAGGCCGATTTAAGCAGCAAGGTCGTGGAGGAGACAATAGCCGCCTTGTCGGAGATACAGCATTCGGTTGACCTCTCCTACAAAGGCATCAAACGACTGAGTGAAAACAGCAAACGGATCGAAGGCATCGTCACCGTCATCAACGATATCACTAAACGCACTAACCTGCTGGCTCTGAATGCTTCAATCATCGCTGCCCAGGCTGGTGAATATGGCAAGAGCTTCGGTGTGGTGGCTGATGAAATCAGAAATCTTTCAATGCAGACCGGCCAGTCGACCGGAGAGATCACCAATATCATTGAAGAGATCATGAATGAATACCGTCTTGCCGACAGCAACGTGACCGTCACCAGGGAACTGGCACAGAAAGGGGTTGATCTGGGACAGCAGACGGGAGATGCCCTGCGGATGATCGTTGACAGCGCTTTCCGCGCTATGGAAATGACGGAGCAGATCAAGATATCCACCGAAGAGCAGGGTAATGGAGTACGGATGGTCACCCACTCCTTTGAGGGGGTTAGCAGCATGACCTCGCAGATATTCAACGCTTCCAAGGAACAGGCCAACGCCACCAAGAGCATTGTCCGAGCTATTGACTCCATCAAGGATATGTTGCACGAAATGGTCAAAGCCACCGGCAGTCAGGTTAAAGATGGCGCTGAAATAAAGAAGTCTGTCGACGAGGTCGCTAAGCTGTTCTTGGGAATTCTTGACGATATGGAGCAGCGGAGGCTGGAGAGCGGTATAGTGGTCAAGGAACTGGATATTATGAAAGAGATCGCAAAGTAGATAGAAAGTTGTAGACATCTCTCGCCCCGATATGGTAAACGTAAAAGCGATAGATATATTGAGGCAAGGCCCGCTACGCAAAGTGGAGCCGCTAGTGCCTGTCCGTAAAAATCAAATACCGCCTGGATTTGCAGATTGAACCGGGACGGAAGGCAATAGCCGACCATAGATGATGGGTAATTTCTCATCCATGTTGTCAAACGCCTTCCAATCGGAAGGCGTTTTTGTTTTTGGATGGATAAGAGTGAGAGGCGAGATGCACAAGCAGATGAACAAGCGTAAAACCGTTCTGGACATTCAGAAGATGAAGAAGGAAGGGGAGAAGATTACCGTCCTTACCTGTTATGACTACCCGACCGCGCGTATCATGGATGCCTGCGGGCTTGACATTATTCTGGTGGGAGATTCGGTGGGAGTGGTGGTCAGCGGACATGACAATACTTTGCCGGTAACGGTCGAGGATATTATATATCACACCCGTGCCGTAATGAGGGCGCAACCGAAGGCGCTTGTCGTTGCCGACATGCCCTTTCTCTCCTATCAGATTGATCTTACATCCGCGAGGCTCAATGCCGGTCGATTGGTCAAGGATGGGGGAGCCGCGGCAGTGAAGCTGGAAGGAGGCGCTAACGTGGCAGCCACCATCCGGGCCATTGTTGACATGGATATCCCGGTGGTGGCTCACATTGGTCTGACACCCCAATCAATCCATCGAATGGGGGGATATCTGGTGCAAGGGAAACACGATGAGCAGGCCGAGCAACTCATGGCTGATGCGCATGCCGTGGAGTCAGCCGGCGCATTCGCCCTGGTACTGGAGGGGATACCCCTCAAACTGGCGCGCCGCATTACCATGGATATCTCCATTCCGACAATCGGCATAGGCGCAGGGCCTCACTGTGACGGACAGGTGCTGGTGATCCACGACATCCTGGGCTTGTGCGAGAAGTATTCGCCGAAGTTCGTCAAACGATACGCGGACGTGACATCGGTCATTTCCGAAGCAGTTTCCAGGTATATCGCAGAGGTTAAAGGTGGAGAGTTCCCCACGGAAGGGCATTCCTTCAACTGATATGAAAATTATCGAATCCATAGAAGAGATGCAGGGATTGTCGCATACCGCCAGAAGCGGCGGACAACGGATAGCCTTTGTGCCGACAATGGGATATCTGCATGCCGGGCATGCCTCACTCATGGAAGAGGGGCGTAAACTTGGGGATATGCTGGTGGCCAGTATCTTTGTAAATCCAACCCAGTTCGGGGCAGGGGAGGATTTTGACGCTTACCCGCGCGATTTTGAGCGGGACCGGCTGATCGCTATGGATGCCGGGGTTGATGTAATCTTCATGCCGAAGGCGTCGGCAATGTATCCGGCGGGATTTCAGACCTGGGTGGATGTGAAACGGATTACCCTCCCCCTCTGCGGCGGCAGCCGTCCCGGCCATTTTCGCGGCGTCACCACCGTGGTCTGCAAATTGTTCAATATCGTAATGCCCCATACGGCAATATTCGGCAAGAAGGATTATCAGCAACTGGCCGTGATCCGGCGGATGGCGACAGATATCAATATCCCGACAGAGATCGTAGGCATGCCGATCTTGCGCGAGTCAGACGGCCTGGCCATGAGTTCCCGAAACGTTTATCTCTCGCCCTTGGAGCGTCAGAGCGCCCTCTGCCTAAGCCGCGTCCTTACTGCCGCACATGCGCTTTATTCAAGCGGCGAACGACATATCCCACTGCTAAGACAGCGGGTGACAGAGATTATTACGGCTGATCCGGCTGTAACAATAGAGTACGTGGATTTCCGACATGGCGACACCTTGGACGAGGTCGTTGTCGCCGACGACCGTACACTGCTGGCCCTGGCGATAAAAATAGGGAAAACCAGGCTTATTGACAACCGCATACTTGGGGAGGAAACTTAAGATGCAAAGAAAAATGCTGAAGAGCAAAATCCACCGGGCGACGGTGACCGGCGCCGACCTCCATTACGAAGGAAGTATCACCATCGACCAGGACCTGATGGACGCCGCCGACATCATTCCATACGAGGCGGTCTGCGTATGGGACGTGGACAACGGCAGCCGTTTCGAGACATATGCCATCGAGGGAGAACGCGGCTCCGGGGTCATATGCATTAACGGCGCCGCCGCCCGCCTTGTTTCACCACTAGACCTGGTGATTATTGCAAGTTTCGCCAACATGGAAAACGCCGCGGCGCTCTTGTACGAGCCGAAACTCGTCTTTGTCGATGAGCAGAACAGGATGCTCTCGCCCCGCAAGGAAGTGGCGGGACAAGGGACACTGAAAAAAGTGGCCTGGTGACAATAAATATTTATGGATATCTTTGCCGCCTCATACGTTCTCCCCATATCATCTCCGCCCATTGCGGGGGGGGCTATAGCAGTAAATAACAGCCTTATCGTTGACGTAGGGCCCCTTGACAGGCTAAAAGGGGCGCACGGCGGCATGGTGCGGGAATTTCCCGGCTGCGTTATCATGCCGGGGCTGGTGAATGCCCATACCCATCTGGAATTGACCCATTTCCCCTCATGGAAACTGCGCAAGGGGATTGACTACTCTCCACGGACCTACGTGGACTGGCTTATCCAGGTGGGCAAGGTCAGGCGCGCCCTCACCCGCGACGAACTTATCCACTCGGTCCGCGAGGGATTACGCAAGTCTTTGGAATCCGGCACAACGTCAATAGGTGAAATCGTCACCGACCAGTCGCTTCTCCCCCTTTATCACGAGTCCCCTCCCTCAGGAAGGCTCTTTTGTGAAGCCATAGGCCATGACCCTGTGCGGTGCGCCGCGTTTCTTAGCTCCGCGGAAGAGTTGCTCAGCTCTTCACGGCACGACAGGTTACTGCCGGGTCTTTCACCACACGCGCCCCACACCCTTTCATCCAGCTTCATGCAGGAGGTGTCCGCCCTTGCTGCAAGGCATTCCGTCCCTGCCGTTATCCATGTCGCCGAATCCCGCGAAGAAGTACTGTTCATCCATGATTCCAGCGGCAAGATATCGGAAGTCCTCTACCCCTTTGTAGGCTGGGCATCCTACATCCCTCTGCCCCGTCGCGCCACACCAGTAGGCTATCTGGATTCGCTTGGCGTTTTGAATTCCATGACAACGGCTATTCATTGTGTGCATGTCACACAGGCGGATGCCGAGATACTGAAACAACGGAATGTGGCCGTAGTCCTTTGCCCTCGCAGTAACGACCGGCTGGCGGTTGGCCGGGCGCCGGTCGCCATTCTGAAAAAAACGGGGGTGGCGCTTGCACTGGGGACCGACTCTCTGGCAAGCAATGATTCTATTTCCATGTGGGATGAGATGCGTTTTCTCCTCAAGGAATTCCCTGGTGTCTTCACTCCTGATGAAGTCCTGCGAATGGCGACCGCCGGGGGAGCGCATGCGCTTTCTATGGATGGAGAGACCGGCGCCCTGGATAAAATGAAACGGGCTGATTTCCTGGTGGTAAGGCCGACTCACATTCCCTCCGTGGAATTATTGTCCGAGACGCTCATCGGGGATAGCCATCTGGAGATGGTATTCATCGGCGGAGAGCCGTTGTCCCTCGACAATTAAAAACGAACATATAAGGAGACCCTATGAAAAACCGCCTTCTTGTCTTCCTGTCACTTTTTGCGTTTCTTGCATGTTCCGCTCTGCCGGCCCTTGCCGGAACACGTCGTGTCTATACCGGTAAGCTGAACATCAACACCGCCTCCGCGGCTGACCTGACCCGTCTTCCCGGTGTGGGAGAGGTGATAGCGTTTCGCATCGTAAAAGAGCGGGAGCAACTGGGCGCTTTCAAGGAAACCAGGAATCTGAAACGCATAAAAGGCGTTTCCGAGAGGTGTTACGAAGGGTTTAAAAAATACGTGGATATCAAGGGGGAAAACACCCTTCACAGCTACATGGATCTGAATACCGTGACAAAGCCTCTTTTACTCGGTCTTCCGGGCATGTCGGAGGGGGAGGCGCGGTCAATACTCAATTACCGCAAGGCCAACGGCTCTTACAGGGAGATTGAAGACCTTAAATCGGTGCCGGGGATCGACGGAAAGAGATTCGCTGAATTAAAGGAATGGCTGACAGTCGCCCGTTGATGCTCTTTTACACCCGTTCCCCTTTTTCTTCCCCTTTTTCGAGGTAATTTGCTATTATCGACAAATGGGAGAAAAGCTGATCTGCAACAACAAAAAGGCGCACCACGACTATTTCATAGAGGAGAAATTCGAGGCGGGGATTGTGCTTAAGGGGACCGAAGCAAAGGCCCTACGCATGGGGAAGGCGAACCTGAACGACTCCTTCGCCCTCGTTAAAAGCGGTGAGGCCTTTCTACACAACCTGCATATATCCCCTTACGATTTCGGCAACCGTGAAAACCACGACCCGGACCGTATGCGGAAACTCCTTCTCCACAAGAAAGAAATCCTCAGGCTTTTCAGCAAGGTGCGCGAGCAGGGATATTCGCTGGTTCCGCTCAAGCTCTATTTCAAGAACGGGCTGGTAAAGGTGGAGATGGGGCTGGCCAAGGGGAAAAAGCTCTACGACAAGCGCGAAGTAATGAAGCAGAAGGACATGCGTCGCGACGTGGCGCAAGCATTGAAGGAACGGAACAAAAGCAGGGATTAGGTTCTCATAAACAATTTGGAACGCGATTTTTGTGCAAGCTCAAGGCGATCGAGGGGTGACGCGGAGGCGTACCTGGAAGGTACGTCGCACAAGGAACCTCGAAGATCAACGCGGAGATTGCGCAAAAGGCGCGTTCCATATGGGGGTGCACAGGTTTCGACGGGGGTAATAAGCAAAGGTTGCATGCCGAGATCCGGGTGGCTCGTTAAACAATCCGGGACGCATTAAGCGCCGATAATTTCGAATACGCTTTAGCAGCTTAATAACCTGCTAACGATCCACCGAGCCTCTCCCACGGGTGAGGATGGATCGTCATTTCAGTGGGATAGCCGAGAGGAGGGCCTGTGGCCCCGAGGCGAAATCAAAGCAGGATCGTCGACTGAATATTCCGGCCAGTGAAGCTTCAGAAGACTAAAACAAATACTGGTATAAGCATGTAGACGCCTTTCGTGTACGATCTTCGGACGCGGGTTCGATTCCCGCCACCTCCACCAATTAACAGTCCGGCACCATCCGGCAAAGACCAAAAGCCCTTGAAAAATCAAGGGCTTTTCTTTTTTGTTGTCCAGCGCAGACCTCTATGGTATGTTTAAATCCATCGTTTTTGGAGTTATATTGAAAGAAACTTAATCTTGAGGAGGGCTTAAATGCGTGAGTTTTTAGGAGTTGTTGCTGTCTTGTTGTTGGCATCTTGTGGCGGAGGTAGTGATAATGGAAATTCAAGAGCTGTGTCAACTGTATCAACTGGGCCCAAAATTTTTGTAACTGCATCTAAGCATGTTGGTGATTTTAAAAATGATCCATTATTGCAGGGAGCCAATGCTATAGGCAAGGCTGATTACTTTTGCAATATCGATACAAACAAACCTAACAATAGCACTTACAAAGCTTTAATTGTAGATGGAGTAAACAGAGATGCTGTAAACAATGTAGATTGGGTACTTAAGCCTAATACTCTCTATTATAAATCATATGGGAATGTTGAAATAGGTAAAACCGTAAGTAATTCATTACTACCTGTAATGTATACCGATCTTACAAATGCTATTGCTGATCGCTTACCCGAGTCTAACGACCCGTATGTAATGGCTAATAATGTATGGACTGGCATTGGAGGCCCTTCAAACTATTTAAAAGGGTCTGATTGTTCAGGTTGGTCAATTGGAGATAATAGCAGTAGTGGAAGCTTGGGTACAACATATCAAAAAGGAGTATTATCAATTTCTTCAGTAGGAAGTACCTGGGGATGTCTTCAAAAGATGTCGTTGTATTGTGTCGAACAACAATAACTTTAACCGATTAACCATATATTGACGACTCAATCGGGTAAGGGGGGGCTTCACTCCCCCCCTCCCCACACCACCCGGCATGCGGGTCCGCACCGGGCGGTTCGCTGAAGTTACCGGGCCGTAGCCGGGTAATGAGTCTTCACCCACCGTTCTTTGACAGATATGAGACCTTGATCTTTCAGCCATTGGTTGGTCATACCGTGCTGGGCGGCAAGTCTGCGGGACATGGCCCACGGGCCGCCTCGGTTCAGTCCTGCTCTTATGGAAGTCCCAAGCTGGACTCCCAGTTTGAGCAGGTTCCGAATCTTGGTGCGGCACCACCGCCACTGTTTCCAGTAGCACAGCCGCACCCGGCGCCGTATCCAGCCGTCTATCTCAGGGATGTCGCGGTAGCCTTCGGAAATGCCGAAGTAGCCCATCCAGCCCCTGAGGTAGGTAGACAGCTTGTTCAGCCGGTACTGCATGGAGACGAACCAGCTTCTTCCGGTATACTTCTTGACGCGGCGGCGGAATTCCTTGTATGCCTTGTCGGACCAGAGGATTTTGGTTCCCTTGAAGACGAAGCCAAGAAAGCTGATCTGGTCGCTTTTGGCGACCTTGCTCTTGTCTTCGTTGACCGTGAGCTTGAGCTGGGAAGTCAGATACTTCCTGACGCTCCCCATGACCCGTTCACCTGCACGCTGACTCTTCACGAGGATGACGAAGTCGTCGGCGTAGCGAACGAACTTGTGGCCACGCTTCTCAAGCTCCTTGTCCAGATGGTCGAGGAGGATGTTGGCGAGCAGTGGCGAAAGAGGACCGCCTTGGAGGGGACTAGGGGGACGTTGTTAAGTGTGCGGCCGGGCAAGGTCGTGTAATTCAGCGGGTGGGAATCCCGTCCCGGAAGGCAGGCCAACCACCGGGTAGCGAGTCCTTGGAGGCTGTATGGTAACATCCAGCTTT
>JBAQKZ010000053.1:0-5883 GCA_049301475.1 Geobacteraceae bacterium
CTCCTGGACGAGCCGTTCGGAGCGCTGGATGCCAAAGTCCGCCTGGAGCTGCGCCGCTGGCTGCGCCGGCTGCACGATGAAATACACGTCACCAGCGTCTTCGTCACCCATGACCAGGAAGAAGCGCTGGAGGTGGCGGACCGGATCGTGGTAATGAATGCAGGGCGAATTGAACAGGTCGGAACGCCGGAGGAGGTTTACGACCGGCCGGCGTCACCGTTTGTCTATAACTTCCTCGGCAACGTGAACCTGTTTCATGGCCGGGTGCATCAGGGAAGGGCGCAACTGGGGGGAATGAATCTGGCGGCGCCGGAGCATGCCGCAGTCACGGATACCCCGGCGGTGGGGTACGTGCGGGCCCACGACCTGGAGATCGAGCGGCAATACAAGGACGGCGCGGCCATAGAGTCGGTTGTCCGGCGCATCCACGCAGTTGGCCCAATAGTGCGGGTGGAACTGGAGCGGAGCGATAATCTCGAAATGATCGAGGCGGAGATCACCCGGGATGTCGCCCAGGTTCTTGAGCTAAAGACGGGAGAGACAGTTTTCGTGAGGCCGCGCAATCTGCGGTTGTTTATGGATGATTACCAGATATGACGGCCCGGTCCCGTATCATGCCAATTTCAAATCAAGGATGAAATCAAGGCATCACATATCCACCCGCGTCACAACCCCTTGCAGCTTGCTCGCCGGCAGTTTGTTGAACTGGACAAAGTTGGGGGTAATCTTCTTTATCAGCGAAAACAGGCGCCATACCGGATGACGGGTGGCTATATCCTCAATGCCGTAGAATATGACCTTCTCCGCAATGCCGTTATCTTTCAAGAGCTTCTCGATGTCGAACATCTTCATGTAGCCCGCCCGTATCTCAAATGCGTCCAGACCAGCCCCTAAACCGGTTTTAAGCGTGGCCTCCAGACCGAACGGTTCATCGGTCCTGACAATGGATATCATGACGTTCCTCTCGTAGATGATGTTGCTCCTGATTATGCAGTGCACCATATATGGGGGAATGATGTTCCATTCACGGGTGAAGAAGAGAGCAACGCCGGGGATATTCTTCTGCTTTTTGTATATCTGCTCGTAGGATAGAAGGAAGGTCTCCATATCGAGCGGTTTCAACGCCCGGTAGAGTGCCCTCTGCCCCTTGGTCCAGACCAGGATGGTCGTCAGCGGGATAGAGGCAATAATGATCGACCAGTAGGCGCCATGGGGAATCTTGGAAAAGGTGGATAGCAGATAGAGGAAATCAATAGCGGCAATCAGTGCGACCAAAGGGACCTTCCACTTTTTGGTGGTATTGGCGAAGACAATAATCATCATGGTGGCGGTTATGGTCATGGAGCCAGTTACCGCCATACCGTACGCAGCCGCCAGGTTGCCCGACTTGCGGAAGAGAAACATAACCAGGATAACGGCGCACATGAGAAACCAGTTGACGACGCTTATGTATATCTGGGACTGGATGTGGGTCGAGGTGTAGTCAACTCTCATCAGCGGCATTAGGCGCGTGGTTATCCCCTGGTAAACAATGGAGAAGACCCCGCTGATGATCGCCTGGGAAGCAATAATGGTTGCCATGATGGTAAGGAGCAGAAATGGAATGTAAAGCAGGGGGGCCTGCCCGTTTATCATGCCGAACAGGAGGTTCTTCGTGCCGGGATGCTGGAGGAGATATGCGCCCTGTCCCAGGTAATTGATTACCAGTGCGGCAAAGACGAAATACCAGGCGCGAATGATCGGTCGCTTGCCGAGATGCCCCATGTCGGCATAGAGCGCCTCGCCGCCGGTGGCGCAGAGAATCACCTCGGAGAGGACGAAAAAGCCGGGAATACCGTTATTCTGAAAAAACTTCAACGCATGCCAGGGATTTATGGCGGTGACGATGGATGGCATATGGGCTATGGAGACCATTCCCGACACACACAGCGCACCGAAGTAGACCACCATGACCGGGCCGAAGATTCCCGCCATCCGGTCGGTGCCCCGCGACTGGAAAAAAAAGAGGGTGATGGCGATCATTGCGGCGATCAGTACCAGTGTGTTTTGGTGGATATCCCCTAATCCGGGAATCAGCAACATCCCCTCCACGGCGGAGAGAATGCTTATAGCGGGGGTGATGACCCCGTCGCCCAAGAGGAGCGAGACACCCAGAAAGGAGAGCAGGCCGGCAAAGGTCAGGAGCCGTCCCTTCTTGAGGAGCTTGATCAGTATCTCCCTGAGAACGATCTCTCCTCCCTGCCCCTTGCGCCCCAGACTCATGGCAAGCCAGGCGTACTGCCCGCTAACCAGAATGGTCATGGTCCAGAAAACAAGGGAGAGGATACCAAAGACGTTCTCAATGGTTGGACTGGTCAGAGCAAAGATAACGGTCAAGGTGTAAATGGGGCTGGTGCCAATGTCGCCGAAAACGAGACCTAACGCCTTGACGATCCCGCCCCAGTAGGACTCCTTATCATTTTGCAGCATGTTTGCCCCTAGATATCAGCATAAACTGGCACTCATATACCACTTCACCGGCATTAGCACAACAGAAATCCCTATAAATCCAGCAGGAAGGGGAGCGACTTCAGCGGTCGGCTTATCTGGGCGGCGATGGCGATATCGAGCAGTTGACCCGCCTCCGCCAGCTCGTCCTCGGTAAAGCTGAGCATGCCGAAACGTCCTGTCCGCATGGCCTTGACCAACTGTGCAACCGTGCCAGACATAACCTGCCCCCCCCCTGCGCCGCAACGGTCGCAGAAAAGGCCGTCAGCTACGGGAACCCGCCCGAAAAAGGCGCCCCCCGCCAGCTCACAGCCACAACCCGCGCAATGCTCCAGAGCCGGACGGTAGCCTAAGATGTTCAAGAGGTTTATCTCGAAGAAGCGCCGGTCGGAAGTGGTGGCCGGGAACTGGTCCAGGCACTCCAGGTAGGCGGCCAGCAGCCTGAACAGCCGCGGATTGTGAAGCCTTTCCGGCTGCAAGAGGTCCACCAGCTCACAGGCATAACCGGCATGACCGATCCGCAGGAGGTCGCTACGGATGCCGGGGTGAATCGTCACGATGTCCGCGCCGCTGACACTTGACAGCCCCTCGTGGAGTATGAGCTGAAGCCGGAGCCTGGCGAACAGCTCCAGCGCCCCGCCGAACCGCCTTACACTCCGTTTAGCCCCGCGGGCAATGCCACGCAGCTTGCCGTATTCGAGCGTGAAAAACGTCCCGATCCGGTCGGCCTCCCCGTAATCCATCACCCCGACAAGTATGGCTTCACAACGAATGGTCCGCATTTCAGCCACAATAACACTCGTCCAAAAGGGCGTCAACCTCTCCACCTTTTAAAATAAAATAATATTTTTTCGCTTGCACTGTTTGAGGCCGTCGTGTTAAACGATAAAGACTTTCAATTTTAATATCAGCATTAGCGTCCGGCCAGTCGCGGACTAATACCATAAACCACAGGGAGGAGATCGACATGCAAAAAACTGTACGTAGCGTAATCACCGCCGTGCTGCTCTTGGCCGCAGCCACCGCAGCCCAGGCAGCCAGTGTGGAAGAGCTGGAGAAGCAGGTGGAAGAACTGGCCGGGCAGGTGCGGGCGATCAAGGCCACCGCAGGGACTGCCGCCAATCCCGGCGCAAAAGATGAAGGAGTCGTCAAAAAGGCCCTGGAGCAGACCAGGTTCGGGGGCTACGGAGAACTGGACTACATATTCAAGAGGGAAAACGGCAACGGCAAGGGGGGAAATACCTTTGACCCGCACCGTTTCGTCCTTTACGTAAACTCGCCTCTGGCAGACTGGGTAACTCTGAATGCCGAACTGGAGTGGGAGCACGGAGGAGACAGCAGCGAGAAAAACGGCGAGGTGGCGATTGAGCAGGCCTTTCTGGACTTCACAATCGCCCGCCCCTTCAACATCAAGGCAGGCGTTTTGCTGGTTCCACTCGGGGCGATCAACCCCTACCACGAACCGACCAACTTCAACTCCACAGAACGGCCGGAGCTTGACCGTTTTCTCATCCCTTCAACATGGCGGGAAATGGGCGCCGGGATACATGGCGCGCTGGGAAGCAGGGTAAATTACGAACTTCTCGTCATGAACGGCCTTGACGGGTCGAAGTTCTCGGCCAAGGACGGAATCCGGAAAGGGCGACAGGATCTGGACGGTGACGTCAACAGGAACAAGGCGGTTGTCGGCCGTCTTGAAATCCGTCCCGCCACGAATCTGTACACCAATTTTTCGTTCTACACAGGTAATTCGGCAAAGGTGGGCACGGCGTATACGACAATTGCGGCCTTTGACGGCAGATACTCTATCGGAATTTTCGATATTGCGGGCGAGTATGTTCACATCTATCAGGATAACCCCGGATATCTTGGCGTCACCGACATCGGCAACAGGATGTCCGGATACTGGGTGGAAGGGGCCTGCCACGTAATGCCGAAGAGCCTGAAGAAAGGGAAACTGGCCGAGTCTGACGCAGTTCTGTTCGCCCGCTACTCCGAATTCGATACCCAGCAGGGGAATGTCGCCTCCGGGATAAGCGGGCTTTACGACCGGAACTACACCACCTTCGGGGTGGTCTTCAAACCGGTAACCACCCTGGCCATTAAGGCCGACTACCAGATATACGACGACCACAGAGGCGCAGGTGAGCTACCGCTTGACAACGACAAGTTCCAGTTAACTCTCGGGTTTGTGTTCTGATCTCCCAGGATAGAATTCCCCGCGGTTCGCTGCGGGGAATTCATTTCGGGCAGGAAGCGGGGAGGGAGCCTAGGGGCGTAGAATTTCTTGATATACCGTTTTAAAACGTAGGGGCAAAGCAAACGACTCACCTGCTTTGCCCCTTTTTGCCACGTAGATCAAAGGCGGGCGAAGCAGATGAAACTTGCTTACTCCATTAAGCCTTCAAGATGGCATTAATCCATGGCCAATTCGAGAGGCTCTTCATGCTCGGCTTATCTGATGCCATTTGATTTAATCCGTTCTCTGCCTGTGCAGTGGCAGCATCCAAGGAATCGAACACACGATTTGCAAAGTAGTTTCGTCGTAGTACGTTCCATATCTGTTCTGCTGGGTTCAACTCTGGTGAATACGGCGGTAGCAGAACAAGAGAAACGTTTTCCGGAATTTTGAGATCCTTACTTTTGTGTGAGGATGCTCCACCCAGTACCATGACAATAAAGTCATTCGGGTGAAATCTGCTGACCTGCTCCAGAAAGCAACTCATGTTTTCTGTGTTCATCTTTTCGCAGGTCATGAAATCAAGGCTGCCATCCCAAGGGCTTATGGCGGCGTACTCATACCGATATTCTCGGATCAGAGCTAAATTCACAACTGGTCTATGTGGCGCAGGAGCCCAGCAGGCACGGGGATCACTCATTCGACCAAAGCGCGCTTCATCTTGAAACATCAATCGGACGGGAAGGTCATCCTTATTTTTCAGGCAGGCGGCATCCACAATTTCGGGGAGTTTTTTTTAAACTCCTCCTGAGCAACCGGATCACTTTTAGGATGTTTCGTATCAGGCTGAACCTTACGCCAGCCATGCCGTGCCAGTAGGCGATACGTTGTTGAAGTAGGAGTTGCGTGACCCAAGCGTTCTACCAACGCGGCGTGAATGGGCGGAACAGAGAGAACTTGCCCTGCCGTTGCTGAATCAGCCCATTGAGACAGAAATTTACGTTCTTCTTCAATGGTCATTGAGCAGTTCCGACGGCCTCCCCAGGTTTTCTGTGAAGTGCCATCTTGACTGCAAATATTACGTCGATTACGAAAGACAGTTCTTTTGCTTGTTCCAAGAATCTCTGCCGCTTTGTCTGAGTCAAGACCGAGCTCAGCTATTAACAGCAATGATAAAGCCTTGCGTAGCTCCGATGCTGACTTTGCTTGTTCCCGAA
>JBAQKZ010000054.1:0-3280 GCA_049301475.1 Geobacteraceae bacterium
GTTAATTCATATCGTATGGCACTACATTGCAAATTCCA
Source organism: Geobacteraceae bacterium (assembly GCA_049301475.1). Lineage (GTDB taxonomy): Bacteria > Desulfobacterota > Desulfuromonadia > Geobacterales > Geobacteraceae > JBAQKZ01. Next base: position 39 of record JBAQKZ010000054.1, read on the forward strand.
GTTGTCAATTACTGATATCATTGGTGTTTTTATGCAGTTGTCGCTGAAAATGCGTGAAAATAGAGCTGATAGTGTTAAAGATGGGTTAAGCCCCCGGCTTTGCCGGGGGATGCTTACTCCCCTCGAACTTGCTGAGGTTTCTGCATTTAATTCGGCCAGTAACAATACGCTTGCCTTTGTGAGAAAAGAGACAGTGAAGGCCGAAACACTGGCAAAGTATGGAATAAGATTCAAGGACGAGAAAACTGGGATGGAATTTGTGCGAGTTCAAAACGGCCTGACGATCTATTACATCGGTATGTACGAAGTAACCGAAGGTCAGTGGCAGAGAATCATGGAGAACGATTCGTCCCATTTCAGCAGTTGTGGAGCAGATTGTCCGGTGATGAATGTATCATGGAACGATGCGCAGAATTTTATTGAGCGACTAAACCGACAGAGCGACTTGCAATACCGCTTGCCCAGTGAAGCCGAGTGGCACTATGCCTGCACCAGTGGCGGGAGAAACGAAGAGTACTGCGGCGACAACGATGTTGATGCAGTAGCATGGTACGACAATAACAGCGGAAACATGAGACACCGTGTCGGCACAAAACAGCCGAACGGATTCGGCATCTACGATATGAGCGGCAATGTCTGGGAGTGGGTTCAGGATGCTTCGGGCTCCAGCTACGTCACCCTAGGTGGCAGCTGGAGTGACGGAGCTGCGTACGCTCAGGCGTCTACGCGTTCCTACGACGACCCCGACCGCAGACGCAACAGCCTTGGCTTCCGCCTTGTTGCCCCCCTAGTTCAGTGAGCTCAAGCATACGGAGGCCGGGGCAGGCAACGGAAGGGTGTAGCGGAGCAAAGCCCTGGAGATTGCCTGAACCGTGCCGGAGTGAATAGATGTAGTCAGACGTAGCAAGCATGGATTCATAATGCCCAAACAGAGCATTACAATAGTCGGCACGTCTTTAGTTGGCTACTTTAATGCATAATTTAATTGATAATCGACATTGTTTATGCTATTGAAATAGCTATGAATGTAAATATCGAAATATTCATAGGCGGGCGCTGGCAATCAGCCGGGGTATTCTCACCTGACAAAGAATCCATCAATCGTGGCATTGCCTGCGGCGGTACCTTTGAGTACGACATCGACTATACCGTCGAACAGTTGGACAACCTTTCCATTCATCGGGTGGGACTTTGCTACCCCGTCAGTTTCGAACTTTTCCGCTCTCTCCGTTGGCCTGCGTTTCTTCTTGATATCATGCCTGCCGGTGCTGGCCGCCGTGTCTGGCTTCGTCGTTTGGGGCTTGCTGATGGAGTCGAAGCCGACTGGGAACTGCTTAGGAATGGAGCCGGAAATTCGCCCGGAAACATTAGAATCGCAGGAGCGGCAATGCCGCCTGGTCCGGCGCATCCGGGATTTTCAAGGGATGAAATAGTCGAGAAGAATGCCGATTTCATCGAGTATGCCGAGGAGCGGGGCGCGGTGGTGGCCGGAGCCACGGATGTGCAGGGCGATGCCCCCAAATTTCTCCTGGTGCGTGATCGTAACCTCCGCTGGCACCCTGACGGAGCGCTGCCGGATTATGAGGTTCATGACTTCTGGATTGTAAAATTTCCCAGGGGTAGAACTGATGCCGACCACGCGGTTTTGCGAAATGAGTCACCCTACCTTGAAGTAGCACGCAGATTCGGTCTTCGGGTTGGATCGCCTCTCGAACGGATCGATGATGCTTTATTCATCCCCCGTTTTGATCGGACGGTTGTCACAGGCTTAGTCAAACGTCATGGCCTTGAAAGCCTCTGTTCTGCTGCCGGTATTGCTGAATTCGGCAGGCGCGGGGACCATTCTGCGTTCTGCGCCGCCATTTCCCGTCACGCTACTGATTCAAAGTCCGAGATAATCGAATATATCCGTCGGGATATCCTGAATGCGGCGTTGCGTAATACTGACAACCATGGGCGCAACAGTTCGTTTTTAAAAAAAGAAGACGGTTCAGTAGCACTTTCCCCTATCTATGATTTTGCCCCGATGTTCCTTGATCCGGAAGGGATTCCCCGCAGTTCGCGATGGGAGAGGGCGTTGGAACCGGTTATCGGCAGGCCGTCATGGGGATTAATTGCGCAATCACTCGCTTCAGTTATTAATCCGGAGGAGTTGCGGTCAGTTCTGTTGCGGGATTCAGAGGCTGTAACCAGGCTGCCGGAAACAATGAAAGCGTGCGGAGTTGAAGATCAGGTTATTGATCGAGTCACTGGCCGCTGTACGGAGATAGCGAGTGATCTGAAGGAGATAAAGGGGTAATTGGATGCCGCCACGGTTAAAGCGCACGAGGACAGCTGAAGAGATCAGAAGCGAAAAGGAGTCGCTCTACGCCGACATCGAAGCGGGAAGGTTGACGATAGGTCAGGCAACGCGCCGGATGCGCAAGATTGTTGGCATGACTCAGACAGAATATGCGGAAAAGGTGCTGAAAATATATCCTCGTGTGCTGATGGAGATTGAGCGGGACAGGGGGAATCCGACCCTGGAGACGCTGCAGAAAATCGGTGTCCCTTTTGGGCTCATCGTTCGATTTGCTGGAAAGAAGGGCCTAATACCAATTTCAAATCAAAGATGCAGTCAAGGCAGCGAGGATTGAGGCGACGAAGGCATACAGCCAGTATGTTGAGGAGCCGAAGACGAGCCAACGAAGAGGGCGCTTTGATTTGGAATTGGTATAAGACCATTTCCTCCAACTCTCTGGCATCCAAATCCCCTCTCAATTTTCTTACATTTCCAACCTCAACTATCCCTCAACATCATAAATGGAAAAAAATCACAACCCAACATTGAGGGAAACTATTTATCTGTCCGTCAAATAATCCATAGTTCTGGCAAGCCATACCACAATAGGAGGGAACAAAATGAAAAGACTTCATGTGCTGGAAGCGGGATTAAGCCCGATGTTTTATACCCGGATATTTCGGTAACTAAAACCGTCTATATCTTAGATAAAATTGCTGGTTCACATTGACCGACTGCTTGATTATGTCTGTTAAATGTATCATTGAGCAGTTCCGACGGCCTCCCCAGGTTTTCTGTGAAGTGCCATCTTGACTGCAAATATTACGTCGATTGCGAAAGACAGTTCTTTTGCTTGTTCCAAGAATCTCTGCCGCTTTGTCTGAGTCAAGACCGAGCTCAGCTATTAACAGCAATGATAAAGCCTTGCGTAGCTCCGATGCTGACTTTGCTTGTTCCCGAA
>JBAQKZ010000055.1:0-5385 GCA_049301475.1 Geobacteraceae bacterium
ACAGAAGAACGCCTCCCGTACAAATAGGATGGGGCATATACTACTCGTATTGAAGGTGTTTGACCAGTAAATAATGAAACTCAATGTTATTGCTCAAAAAAGATGATAGAACATATTCACCGTGGCCGGAATCCTCCTGAAAGTTGACACCTGTTGAATTCCGTTTTATTGTAACGATCCGGTGCGCCTTGGGCCGGAAATTTTTTCGCATTCTGGAGAGTCATTAAAAATGAAGAGCCGTAATCTTTTGAGGGTCGAAAAACCGGCCCGTTACATGGGCGGAGAGATGGGCGCTATAGCCAAAGAAAGCCCGGAACTCCGCTTTGTTCTGGCTTTCCCCGATGTCTACGAAGTGGGGATGAGCCACCTGGGTCTACAGATACTGTACGGGGTGCTGAACAGCCTGGAGTGGCTGGCGGCCGAACGGGTATACGCCCCCTGGCCCGACATGGAAGAGTTGCTGCGCGCGGACGGCTTGCCTTTGGCCACCCTGGAAAGCGGCGGCCCGCTGTCAGAGGCCGGCATTGTCGGATTCACCCTTCAGTACGAGCTTTCCTACACCACTATCCTCAATATGCTGGAGCTGGCTCATATACCGGTCCTGGCCTCGGAGCGGGGCGAGAAATTCCCACTCATTCTCGGCGGCGGCCCTTGCGCCTCAAACCCGGAGCCGCTGGCCGATTTTTTCGATGCCTTTGTGCTGGGTGACGGCGAGGAAGCGGTGGTGGAGATCGCCGTGGCGGTCCGTGAGTGGAAGCGAAGCGGGCTGCCAAAGGCAGAACTCCTTGACCGGCTGGCCGCCATCGACGGGGTCTATGTGCCGAGCTTCTTCAGCGTCAAGTATGACGATACAGGGCGCATCAAAGCCATTACGCCGTTACGCGATGGAAGCCCGAGGGTTAGGCGTCGCTTTGTCGATGACCTGGAGACAGCCCCATATCCGACCGCTCCTGTTGTCCCTTTTCTGAAGACCGTGCACGACCGGATCAGCATGGAGATTGCGCGCGGTTGCACACGCGGGTGCCGGTTCTGCCAGGCGGGCTACATATATAGGCCGGTGCGGGAGCGGAGCCCGGAAAGAATACTGGAGATCATAGACGAGACCCTCGGACATACAGGCTACGACGAAATATCGCTCCTTTCCCTCTCCACTGGCGATTATGGCTGCATTGCGCCCCTCCTGAAGCAATTGATGGAGAGGTACGCGGAGCGGCGGATCGCTATCTCCCTCCCTTCACTGAGGGTAGGCTCCCTCAAGCTTGAACTGGTGGAGGAAATCCGTAAGGTCAGAAAGACCGGCTTTACCCTGGCGCCGGAGGCGGGGAGCGAGCGTCTCCGGGAGGTAATCAACAAAGGGATAACGGAGGCGGACCTGCTGGATAATGCGTACGAGGTCTACCGGGCCGGTTGGCGGCTGATCAAACTCTATTTCATGATCGGATTGCCTACCGAAACCATGGAGGATCTGGCAGGGATCGTTGAACTGTCCGCGAAGGTAAAACAGCAGGGAAAGCGCTCCGGCGGCGGCGAAGTTAACGTTGCGGTCTCCACCTTCGTCCCCAAGCCGCACACCCCGTTCCAGTGGGAGCCGCAGATAAGCTATGAGGAGATTCTGGAAAAGCAGCAGTTTCTCCGACAGGAGCTGAAGCGGCGCAAGCTCAATTTCAAGTGGCATGCCCCCACCATTTCGGTCGTTGAAGGACTGTTTGCCCGTGGCGACCGGCGGCTTGGCCGTCTTCTGCTTAAAGCGCGGGAGCTTGGATGCCGCCTGGACGGTTGGAGCGAGCATTTCTCCTTCACCGCTTGGCAGGCGGCGTTCAAAGCCGCCGATATCGACCCGCTATTCTACCACCGCCGCCGCGATCCGGACGAAATTCTTCCCTGGGACCACCTTGATTACGGGGTGACAAAGGAGTTCCTGGCGCTGGAGCTAAAGCGGTCAACGGAGGGCAACTACACCGGGGATTGCCGCAGCGGTCGCTGCAACGGCTGCGGTGTCTGCGATTTCAAGCGGGTCATAATGCGCCTTAAAGAGCCTGACGTGGACCGGACGGATACCGATGCGCCCTCGGACAAGCCACTACCCGCTGCAACGTTGCCGGGAGAGGTTGAGCGGATCCGGCTCCGGTTCGAGAAAACGGGGGTAATGGCCTGCCTTGGCCACCTGGAGATGCTTACGCTCTTCACCCGCGCTGTCCACCGGGCGCGGATTCCGATACGTTTTTCCCAGGGGTTCCATCCCCATCCAAAATTCTCTTTCGCAACAGCCCTATCTGTAGGGGTGGAATCCCGCGCCGAGTACTTTGATATGGAGATATCCGCAGGGTTCGGGCCGGAGCGGGTCCGTGACGGGCTGAACCGGGCGTTGCCGAAGGGGGTGCTCATCCTGGAAGCCGCCGCCATCCCGCTCAAAAGCCCCGCACTGTCGGTCATCATGGAGAGGGTGCGATACAGGGTCACCATCCCAGCCGCAAAGAGCCTTGATCTCTCAGGGCTTGCGGCCCGCTTCCTGGCCCTGGAAACCTGTCCGCAAGGTCGCGAGAAGAATGGAAAAGTGACAGAGATCGACCTGCGCCAGGAATTGTCGGAGCTTACAACGTTAGGGAATACACTGGAGATGCTTGTCAGGCGCGGCAAGCCGCTGGAGTTTGCAACGGCCGTAACCGGCCTCTTGGCGGAAGATATCAGGGAGGCGCATATAGAAAAACTGGAGGTGCTGTTCAGGGAGTATCCGCCGGTATTATGATTAATCTACAGCCCCATCCTCAGCCGCTCCCCAAAGCTTTTTTGCAATCTCGTCGAGGAGCGGGGGAATACCTTCGCCGGTCGCGGCGGATATGGGGAAGACCGTCAGGCCGCGCTTGGCGAACCAGTGAAGCACCTTTGGCAGATTTTCCTTCACCTGCGTCAGGTCGATTTTGTTGATGACCACGATCTGCGGCTTGGCCGCCAGTTCCTCGCTATGGAGGGCCAGCTCACGGTTGATCGCCTCGTACTCCTGGAAAGGGTCGCGCTCCGGCATCCAGGATATGTCCAATATATGGAGCAGCAGTTTATTCCGCTCCACATGACGCAGGAAGCGCTGCCCCAGTCCAGCCCCCATGTGGGCCCCCTCGATGAGGCCGGGGATGTCCGCAATCACGAACGTCCGATAGTTCTTGTACTGCACCACCCCGAGGTTTGGCTTCAACGTGGTGAAATGGTAGTCGGCGATCTTGGGGCGCGCCGCCGATACCTTTGTTATCAAAGACGATTTGCCGACGCTGGGCATCCCGAGTAGTCCGACGTCCGCCATCAGCTTCAGTTCCATCCGCAGCCAGCGCTCTTCGCCAGGTTCGCCGGGCTGGGCAAACTTTGGGGTTTTGTTGGTGGAGGTGGCGAAACGGGCGTTCCCCTGCCCCCCGCGTCCCCCCTTGAGAAGCGTAATTACCTGCCCCGGCGTAGTCAGATCGGCCAATAGCTCGCCTGTCTCAGCGTCTAGTATGATCGTTCCCGGCGGCACCAATATCCGTAGATTATCGCCACCTGCGCCATGTCGATCCTTCCCCATGCCGTTACGTCCCCGGACGGCCCTCTGGTGCGGTCGCAGGCGGAGGTCGAATAGTGTGGCAAGCTGGCTGGAGACCTCAAAAATTACGTCCCCTCCCCTGCCACCGTCACCGCCATCCGGCCCGCCTTCCGGGATAAACTTTTCCCTGCGGAAAGAAACACAGCCTGCGCCGCCTGCGCCTGCCTCGGCACGTATTTTAACTTCATCGATGAATTTCATTAGTTTTCCGAAGCCGCACAACAAACAACAAAAGCCCGGAACGATTAGTCCCAGGCTTTCGCGATCTGCATCAGCGAATGCACCTTAGTTAGGCGGATAAACCGAAACTTTTTTCCGGTCGCGACCGAGCCGCTCAAACTTTACTATACCGTCTATCAGGGCAAAGAGCGTGTAGTCCCTGCCGCATCCGACGTTGACGCCGGGATGGATATTGGTGCCATGCTGCCGGTATATTATGTTCCCTGCCCTGACAGTTTCGCCGCCGAATTTCTTGCAGCCAAGCCTCTGACCGTCTGAATCACGCCCATTGCGGGTACTGCCGACCCCTTTCTTGTGTGCCATTGCTCAAAACTCCTTCTGCGGAATAATACCGGCTATGCGTTGATTTTTTCTATCTTCAGGATAGTTCTAAGTTGACGGTGCCCGTTCAGCTTGCGCGAATTCTTGCGGCGCTTGAACTTGAAAACAAGGATTTTCTTGTTCTTTCCCTGCTCGACAATCCTGCCAACCACAGTGGCGCCTGGCACTACAGGCGTTCCGATCCTGATCTGCTCGCCGCCAACCATCAGGACTTGATCAAGCTCGACGGTGTCGCCCACCACCCCATCCAGTTTTTCGATCTTGAGCATATCTCCCTCGGAAACCTTGTACTGCTTCCCACCGGTCTTGACAACTGCGTACATGCGCTTCACCGCCTCTAATTTTAAATATTCCGACCAGCTTTTGAAAATAGCCAAAATAATGCGCCAAGTCAAGGTTTTTTCGACACATAAAAAAATAGGCGCTGTCCGTGTTATGATTGACCCCGGCATTACGCTCGCTCCGCCATTCAATCGTCACGGATTCAGGTTTATTCTATTGCTCCCATCGTTCTCAACACCTCCACTACCTCGCAAAGCGGCAACCCCACCACGTTTGTGTAGGAGCCGTCAATCCGTTCCACCATGTGGGCCGCGCCCCCTTGGATGGCGTACCCACCGGCCTTGTCGAACGGGCAGCCGGTGGCGACGTAAGCCCGGATTTCTTCGGGGTAAAGGCGCTTGAAAAACACCCTGGTGGTCACCGCCCTGCTGATGGCGTTGTGTCGCTCCCTGTCGTAAACAGCGAAGCCGGTGATTACTGAATGCGCAACACCGGAAAGCTTGCCGAGCATCCGCTCGGCGTCGGTCGCATCGCGCGGCTTTCCCATGATCTCGCCCCCGCAGAGCACCACCGTGTCGGCGCCGATAAAAAAGCGCCCGTCGTGCTTCTTCGCCACATCTATAGCCTTATCCCGCGCCAGACGAATTACGTGGTCTTCAGGAGATTCGCCGGGAAGAAGCGCCTCTGAAGCGTCGCTCGGTATGACCTCGAACTCTATTCCCGCCAAGGCGAGAAGTTCTTTGCGCCGTGGCGAGGCGGAGGCGAGTATGATTTTACCCTTTACCAGCATGGTTATGCTCCTTCAACCCTCATCCATTCCGTCAGGTCCGCCAGTGCCCGCCCCGCCAGCATTGCCCGCTTTTCCTTCTTCTTCACTCGGCCCGGAAGTTCGGGAAACAGGCCGTAGTTCACGTTCATCGGCTGGAAATGCCGTGGCTCGGCGTTGGTGATGTGCCGCGCCAGCGCCCCAAGCG
>JBAQKZ010000056.1:0-2590 GCA_049301475.1 Geobacteraceae bacterium
CGGCAATCCCGGCACTGCCTTGCAGAGCGGCCTGGAGCCGGGAGGCGACAAGTTCAGGGGGGTCCATCCCAGCATAGAGTGGGAGGTGCAACTGGAGCATGCGGAAAAGATACGGATAGGAACAAGAAAGTACGAGTTGGTGAGAATTTAAGGCTAAACAGGCATGCTTGCATTCTTGTTTGCGTTCCCGCAGTTAAATGACTTTCTCCGGATCATGGCTGTTTCCATATCTTACCCGATATCATCCATAGATGATTGAAATTCAGGCTGTTTTTTTCCCACCGTTGTTTTTGATTTTACGATTGCGGTGGCCACCTCAATGGCCGCAAGAGGACTCGGTTACCGAGAAAAGAGAGCGCCCAGGCAACGAAGGCGAGGAGATCACGGAGCTGCAGGAGCCAGAGTCAGCGAGGGAATGTGCAGTCCTTGAGGTGGACATGTTAAAGATGCGTCAATAAACTATGTCCCGCTTTGGCGCCGTCCCTGCCAGTATCCGGATGAACGCCTTCCCTTGATCGGAGTTAGTCATAAGATAGCGTGGCAATCTTGCTATATTATCCGCCGGGGTAACGTGACGGTGTTCTATGGTGAAGGTGGCTGTGTAACCTGACTCGGCGGCCTTCTTCAGCAGGTAGTCATCGTAAATGCCGAATGGCCAAGCGAGCATGTCCACTTTCCCCCCCACTTCCTTCTCGATCTTTAACTTTGACTTCATAAGCTGCATCTCGACGTACTTCCGGAACTCATCCGGCTTCATTTTCCTTTTGTCTCGCTTGAAGTTCGGGTGCCAGTAGGTGTGAGACTGGAAATCGAACAACCCTGTCTTCTTTAACTCCCGCAACTGGTCCCACGTCATTGCATACTTGGCGTTGGAGATAGCGGAGGGGTAAACAAACACGGTCACCGGCACGTTGTACTTCTTTGCCAGAGGCCACATATCGCTGTAGACTGACTTGTGGGCGTCGTCCTCCACGATCACTACCGATTTGGCGGGAGGCGCCGGGCCGTTTTTCCGGCAATAATTGATAAGCTGACGAAGCGGGATGACCTTGTAGCCGTTCTCCTTCAGGTATTTCAGGTGCGACTCGAATACCGGAGTGGTTATTGTCATGCCGTCGGCCAACGTTGGGCCGAAGCGGTGATAGAGGAGAATCGGGACATTTACTCCTTGGCGGAGGGGGAACTGGTTCGTCGGGAATTCGGGCGGAGCGGCGGCGACAGGGTGTGCCAAGAGGAGCGCGGCAAACAGGAGGAGCCGCAATAGACGCAATCTCATAAATAAAAGGCCTCCAGGATATCAGAAACTAAAGGGTCAACTCTCCATATTCCATCTATTGATTATTGTCGTCAAAGTGCCTATCAACTTTTGCAATGCTTTGTCTTCTTCCCGTTAGTTGACAGCTTAGAATCTCCCCACATCCCTACCCATTCACTTGCTGCCAAAAACCTTCCGCAGAAGATCGGTGGTGCGGGCAGCAGGGTTGGTTCTGATCCTCTTCTCTTCTTCAGCAACCATCTTGAAAAGACCGTCAAGCGCCTTGTTTGTTACGTAAGCATTGAGGTCCAGTGAAGGGATGCCTGCCAGAGAAGCCAATGGAGTTACATCGTACTTTCCTATCATCTCCTTGTAAGCACGGGCAGTTCCTACCTGATCCATACTCTTGGCAACAGCCGGTTTGAAAGCATCTACGAGTAGCGGACGGGTCTTCCTGCTGAAAAATTCGGTTGCCGCCGTATCTCCTCCGCTGAGTATCCCTTTGGCATCTTCAACGCTCATCTGCCGTATGGCATCGCCAAAAAAGCCGGCAGCTTTTGGCGCTGCCTTCTCTGCGGCCCGGTTCATGGTCAGCACAAACTCGTCAACCTGCTGCTGATAACCGAGCGACCCCAGGACATCAGCAGCTTGTTGGACTTTATCGGGGAGCAGGATTTTGATCACTTGATTACCAAAATAACCGTCAGGCTTGGCGACTGCTGCAACGGCTCGCTCGGTCCCGGTGGCCAAGGCTTCCTTAAGCCCATTTACGATGGTGTTTTCATCAAGAGAAATCTGCTGTTCAACTTGTGGCCGGAGGATTCCAGAAAGATCGTCAAAAAATCCTGCCTGGCAGGGGGATAGTTTTAAGAGGAGAAAAGTGGTGGTCAGGAAAACTATGCATTTCATGGGAGGCCTCCTTGAGGCTGGTTGCGAGTGTTTGTTAAATGATAATCATGCAGTACTCCCGGCAAAGAGCAGGGGCAAAGCATAGGTAGGTGACCCTCATTCTTCCTCAGGCCTGTTCCATCCGATCATCCTCCTCTAACCTTATTCATTATCGCTGTCAGTCCTTTTTTTTTCATAATAATAAAGGCTCGTCTGCCGTTGGCTGGATATTCGGTGTTCTCGCCGTTGGTTTTTGTGGTTCAATCAATTGCTTAATCGTAATCCCTATAGGCTCATGCTTTGCGTGCCATTATTTACCAGCAGCCTCCAGATGACCCAATGTCACGTCATTCGGTCCGAGGTCTAAGCTGCCGTTATATTGACGGGCATAGTGAACCGAGGCGTGCCGCCGTTTGAAGTCTATGTACACGCCAATGCTTGGGACGC
>JBAQKZ010000057.1:0-4643 GCA_049301475.1 Geobacteraceae bacterium
GAAGTGGGGTCGCCGCTGGATCACCTGCGACACTTCGCGGGTGGCCGTGACCCTGGCCAAGCAGCGGCTGGTGACGGCAAGTTATGACTATTTCGAGCTGCGCTACCCCCATGAAGGGCTCAAGGGCGGATTCATCTACAAGACCGTTCCCCACGTCACCCTCAAATCCATTGCCAATAATCCGGAGATCGACGAGATTTACGAGCGGATGCACCCGGCGGTGGAGAAGGCTCTGGAGGCGTTAAATGCCACCATCGTAAGGGCGGGTTTCAAACCCGCCCCTACATCCGGCGAATTGCAGGAATGGACCGTCCCCTTCGACTTTCCCGCCGACTGGCCGGAAGCAGCCAGAGGGCCTTTCGACGCCTTCCACAAGGCTCGCCAGGCCATGCAGAAACAGATGGACTTCTCCATCGCCAGCCATGCCGATTCGGAAATTCTCTACGATCAGCCCCAACCGGACAAGAAGAAGCTGCGCATCACCGGCCCCTTCACGGTGGAGGCAGTGCCGTTCCCGACAGTTTTCTCTTTGGATGAATCTGAACATCAGCATGAGGCGGACGTGACTATAGCACGCTCCGGCGAATCGTCCCGTCAGCACCAATGGTGCGACGAACTCTTGAAGACCGGCATCCGCGGCAAAGGCGGCCAGATGCTTAAATTTGCCGAACTGGAAACCTTGCCCGGCACCCGCTACCTGCACGCCAGCGGCCACCTGGACAGCGGTGAGCGGGTAGTCGTCAGCTTCGGCCCTGAGCATGCGGCACTGGAGCAGCGCCAGGTGGAACTGGCCCTGCGCGAAGCCGGAGAACTGTTCCCGCTCCCCAAGATGATCGTCTTCTGCGCCTTCATCTTCGACCCGGAAGCGGCCAAAGACATTGACCAACTCAAGGGGATCACCGCACTGAAAGCGCAGATGAACACCGACCTCCTCACCGAAGACCTGAAAAAAGCCCGTTCCAGCAACCAGAGCTTCTGGCTCATGGGTCAACCGGACGTGGAAGTGCGGAAAATCCCCCCCAGCCCCCCTTTCCCAAAGGGGGGAGCAAAAGACAACCCCACTTTACAAAAGGGGGGTGACGAGCTGGCGAGTCGGGGGGATTTATGGCAAGTTGAGGTGAACGGCTTCGACTACTTCGACACCGCCAAGGGCGAACTGGTCTCCGGCGGCAAGGGAAAGATCGCCATGTGGCTGCTGGACACCGACTACGACGAGCGCTCCCTCTTCCCACGCCAGGTTTTCTTTCCCATGGCCGGCAAGGGGGAAGGGTGGCAGAAGTTGAAAAAGGACATTCGCGCCGAATTGAACGAAGAGTTGCTGGAGCAGTTCCACGGCACCGTCTCGCTTCCTTTCGAGGCGGGCGATAACCGCAAGGTGGCGGTAAAGATTGTTGATGACCGGGGTATTGAGAGTTTGAAGATAATTCCGTTAGATTGAGGAGAACCATGAATCCGCGAGTTATTGAGGCGCACTGCCACGAAGACTACACAATTACCCTGACCTTCTCCAATGGTGAAAATCGGTTTTTTTCGGTCCGGCCTTATCTGGAGTATCCGGTATTTGCCCCACTTGCAAGCATCCCGTATTTCCTGCAAGGCCAGGCTGCACACGGTACCGTGGCTTGGCCAAATGAAGAAGATTTTTGCCCGGACACCCTTTACCTGGAAAGCGAGCCAATAGAACCTGCAAAAATCGGTAATGCTGCGTGACCCAACCATCTTCCCTCATCATTAACTCCCCCTACGAAGTCCCGCACCAACACTGGCAACAGGCCCGCGACGGCTCGCTTGCCATTGTATCCGAGCGCCGGACGGCGGGGTATGAGATTTTCGACGTCCGCTACAACACCAAGCGGACCGAACCGCTGGAACTGGTGAACCAGATCCGACAGCGGGTTGATGAGTGGCGGGCAGCAAGCTATCCCGGTATAACGAGCATTACCCGTCGGCTGCTGGAACACTGGAGCGACCGGGATGCGCGGCAGTTTCCCTTCTACTTCTGCCAGTTGGAAGCAATGGAGACGTTGATCTGGTGGACGGAAGGGGCGGCGGAACATCGGCAGGGGATTCATATCCCTGGCGACGGTGGAGAGTGGCAGCGTCTCTGTAACAAGATGGCCACCGGCAGCGGCAAGACCATTGTCATGGCAATGATCATCACCTGGCAAGTGCTGAACTCCCTGACCTATCCGAAGCGGGCCAGGGATTTCTCCCGCGCCATTTTCATTGTAGCGCCAGGCATTACGGTCAAGGAGCGGCTGCGGGTACTTTACCCTAGTGAGCCGGACAACTTTTACGATGTTTTCGGCCTCTGCCCTTCCGAGGCCATGCGTCAGAAGCTGAACCAGGCGGTAATCCTTATCGAAAACTGGCATACCCTGATGCCGCTGAAAGCATCAGATCGCTCGGTGGTGAAGAAGGGCGCCGAGAGCGACGAGGCGTATACCCGCCGTGTTCTTGGAAAGCTGGCAACCTTTCGCGACCTCGTCATCATCAACGATGAGGCTCACCACGCCTACCGCATCCCGGCAGAACTGAAGATCAGCAAGAAGCAGGCAGCGGAGCAGGGAATTGATCTTGATGAGGCAACTCGCTGGATCGAGGGGCTGGATCGCATCAACAAGACCCGGCGCATTCGTTGCTGTTTCGACCTCTCTGCTACCCCATTTGCGCCTACCGGCAAGGCGAGCAGCGAGGCCGGGCTGTTTAGCTGGATTGTTTCCGATTTCGGCCTGAACGACGCCATCGAGTCCGGTCTGGTCAAGACGCCGCGGGTGGTCATCCGGGACGATGCCCTACCAGATGCCAAGACCTACCGCTCTAAGCTCTATCACATCTATCGTGATCCGGAAGTGGCCGACGACCTGAATCGCAAGGCAGAGGTTTTTGAGCCGTTACCCAAGCTTATCCAGGACGCCTACACCTTGTTGGGAGCCGACTGGCGGGAGACGCTGCGGCAATGGCGTGAAGCCGGACATCCCTCGCCGCCGGTTATGCTGACGGTCTGCAACCGGACCGAGACAGCCGCCAGGATCGAGCACTATTTCCGCAACGGCGATGCCCACTGGCCGGAACTGCTTGCGCCTGACCGGACTCTGCGGGTGGACTCCAAGGTCTTGGAAAAGGCCGAAATAGGCGAGACCACAGGGAGTGACAAGGATTACGAGAAAGCACTGCGGGCCATCGTCACTGCCGCAAATATCCCTGAAACGCGCAAGGAACGTCTGCGCGGGCTGAAAAAGGAAGAGCTGCTGCGGGAGATTGTCGATAACGTCGGCAAGCGGGGAACGGCTGGCCAGGATCTGCAGAAGGTGATTTCGGTTGCCATGCTGTCCGAAGGATGGGACGCCAAAAACGTCACGCACATCATGGGGCTGCGGGCCTTTACCAGCCAGCTTCTTTGTGAACAGGTCATCGGTCGGGGCCTGCGGCGGGTTTCCTACGAGACGGACGAGAACGGCCTGTTCCTTCCGGAGTACGTTAATGTCTTTGGCGTGCCGCTCTCCATCTTCCAGACGGGAGATGACGGCGGTCCTCCGCCACCACCTCCAAAGCCGAGCACCCAGATCGAATCGTTGCCTGAGCGAGCCAGTCTGGAAATTCGCTGGCCGAACGTGTTGCGCATCGATACGGTGGTTCGTCAGGTCCTGACGGTTGATTGGTCGCAGGTTGAACCGTTGACGCTCGATCCAGCCCAGACACCGATTAGCGCTGAACTGGCTCCAGCCCTTGGTGGAGCTGCCGATTTGAGCAAAGTTCATGCAATTAATCTGGAACATTTGCCGGAAGGTTTCCGCTTGCAGCGATTGGTCTTTCAAGCTGCGCGCAAGGCGTTTGAATCGCTGCAGGGACGATTCCAGGGGGGGCGTGATTATTTGGTCTTCCAGCTCATTCGACTGGTGGAGCAGTTTTTCGAATCCGGTCAACTGCAAATCCCTTCGACATACCATCAGGACCCGCTTCGCAAGCGGATTCTCTTCGCTCTTAACATCGACCTGATCGTGCAGCATCTCCTGCGCTACGTGACCGGGCAGAACAGGGAACGGTTGGAACCGGTCTTTGATGAAGAATCGCCGATTGGCTCAACTGCGGCCATGCGCACCTGGTATACCACCAAAATATGCCATCCTACCCGCCGTTCCCAGATCTGCCACATGGTGGCTGACAGTAGCTGGGAACAATATGCCGCCAATCTTCTCGACCAGAGCAGCAAAGTAACTGCTTATGCCAAGAACGATCACCTTAACTTCCATATCTGGTATCTCTGGAACGGCGTTCGTCGCCGCTTTGTGCCTGATTTTTTGATTCGATTGAACAACGGAAAGCTATTGGTACTGGAGATCAAGGGAGAAGATTCGGAACAGAACAGGGCCAAGCGCGATGCGCTGGATGTCTGGGTGCGGGCAGTCAACGAGCGTGGCGGTTTCGGCGTCTGGTGCTGGGATGTGGCGTTTTTACCGCCGCAGATGCAGGATATCATCATGAAGAGGCATTTAGAGTGAACGCTTGGACCAATGATCACGGTGAATATGTTCTATCATCTTTTTTGAGCAATAACATTGAGTTTCATTATTTACTGGTCAAACACCTTCAATACGAGTAGTATATGCCCCATCCTATTTGTACGGGAGGCGTTCTTCTGT
>JBAQKZ010000058.1:0-9919 GCA_049301475.1 Geobacteraceae bacterium
GTGCCGGAGGCGACAGCCACCGCGTGTGGCGCTCCGAGATAGGCCGCCGCCTCGGTCTCGAAGGCGGTCACATTGGGGCCAAGTATGAACTGGGTATTCCCCAGCGCCGTCAGGAGAGCGCCATCAATCTCCTCCTTGATGCGCTTGTACTGAATTTTCAAATCTACCATGGGAATCATCGTCCGCTTCCTCCTGACTCTTCAAGTTGTTTGTTGATCAGAAGCGCCGTCTCCAGCGCCCTACGACCGTCCCCGCCGGTCACCACCGGCGGCTTGCCAGTGGTAATGGCCTCAAGGAAAGCCTCGATCTCGCTTTTAAGCGCATCACCCTGCTCGAAGCCCTTTTCCTCCACCTCAATATTGGGGATGCCGGGAAACATTTCGCCGGAACCCTTGCGGGATATGGCGACCTTCTTCTCCTGGAAGTCCACGTTGATATATGCATCGTGCTGGAATATCCGCATACGCCGTTCGGTGCCCTGGCTTATCCTGCTGGCAGTAACGTTGGCGACGCAGCCGTTCTCGAACAGTATGCGGGCATTGGCGATGTCCGCCTTGCCGGTAAACACAGGCTCGCCTATGGAGTCTATCCGCTTTATTCCGGCGCCTACGATGTGCTGGATAAGTTCAATGTCATGGATCATCAGATCGAGCACCACACTGACATCCGTTCCACGCGGCTTGAACGGCGCTACCCTGACCGCCTCGATAAATCCCGGCATGTTTATGACCCCGCTTAGCGCTGTGAACGCCGGATTGAACCGCTCCAGGTGGCCAATCTGGAGCACCACCCGCTGTTTGGCCGCAATCCTTATAAGATCGTCGGCCTCTTCCAGGGTGGTTGTAATCGGTTTTTCCAGCAACACATGGATACCCTGCTCCAGAAAAAACAAAGCCGCCTCGTAATGATAACGGGTAGGCGTAACAATGCTGACCGCGTCCACCTGACCGATGAGCTTACGGTAATCCGTGCAGGCTTTCGTCCCAAGCCTGGCCGCAATCTCCTCCGCGCGTTCCCGGCTGGTGTCCGCCACCGCCACCAGCTCGGCATTGCCGAGTTGACCGTACTTTTCGGCATGAAACTGCCCCAGATAGCCGACCCCTATGACCGCTGCCCTTATCTTTTTCATACTTGGCAAATTCTCCAGTCCGTTTTTTCTAGAAGAGCTTCCTCTACCGTTCGGCGAAGGTCGCTTTCAGCTCTGCTTCCGTCACCAGTTTGCCATCCACGTAAGCCTTGCCGCTGAAGCACCATAGCCCGCGACGGCGGGAAATGGCCTCCAGCTCCAGGCGCAATTGGTCTCCCGGCACGACCGGCCGACGGAATTTGGCTTTGTCGATGGAGACAAAATAACAGAGCTTTCCGCGAGTCTCATCATCCGAGGCAAGATAAGCGAGTATCCCCCCCACCTGAGCCATGGCCTCGATAATCAGAACTCCCGGCATAACCGGGTGGCTGGGAAAGTGGCCGGGGAAAAAGGGCTCGTTGATAGTGACGTTCTTGATCCCGACGATCCGCTTCCCTTCCTCGATTTCCACAATGCGGTCCACCAGCAGAAATGGATTGCGATGCGGCAGAATTTTCATGATTTCATTTACATCGAGCATTCCGGACTCCTTGCGATAAAAGTTGCGCGTTCACCTGGCGACGAGTTTTTCCTCCAATTCGGCTATACGCTTCTCCAGGGCCTTCAAGGTCTTCTGCATTTCGGGCAGCCTTGGCAGGACAATGGACGCCTTAAGCCACTCCTTGTGGGGAAAGGCTGGAATGCCGCTTACGCTCTGTCCTGCCGGGACATTGTGCGCCACCCCCGACATCCCTCCGACCATAACGTTATCCCCCAGCCGGACATGGCCAACGATGGCTACATTGCCTCCGATGGTCACATTGTCGCCCAGTGTGCAACTACCCGCAATGCCGGTCTGGGAAATGATCATGCAGTTTTCGCCTATCACGCAGTTGTGGGCGATCTGCACCAGATTGTCGATCTTGGTGCCCCGCTTGACAAGGGTTACATCCAGGGCAGCCCGGTCAATGGTGGTGTTTGCTCCGATCTCCACATCGTCCTCGATAAGCACGATGCCAATCTGGGGGATCTTGTACCACTGGGCGCCGTCCGGCGCATAGCCGAAACCGTCGCCGCCGACCACCGCGCCGTTGTGGATCACGACCCGGTTGCCGATCCGGCACCGCTCCCTGATGCAGACATTGGCATGAAGAGTGACATCGTCTCCCAGTTCCACTCCCTCATAAAGGACAACGCCGGGAAAGAGGGTGGCCCGTTCCCCAAGCCTGACCCCGTCCGCCACGAACGCCCCCGGATATATCGTCACGTCAGATCCGATGGTCACATCCTTGCCGACCCAGGCCCCGGCCATGATGCCGCCAGGTTTGGGAGGCCGCACGTGGAACAGGGTCAAAAGCTTTGCGAAGGCAAGATACGGGCTGGCAACCTCGATGGCGTTTATGCCCCGATTGTCTGCCCCAGGCGGCAACACCACTGCTGTCGCCCGTGTTGTCAACAGTTTGTCGGCATATCTTGGATTGCCGAGAAAGGTGATTTCTCCCTCTATGGCCTCATCCAGGGAGCCGATGCCGACAACAGACGTACCCGGATCCCCTATCACTCGCCCGTTCAAATAGGCGGCAAGCTCTTTCAGGCTCTTTCCCATCCACGCACCCTTTACTCTGTCCGCAACTCGCCTCTCTCCAGGTCGCTGAACCCGTTTCCCCGTCGCAATCACTTCTTGCGTGATCCGTTGAATAACCTTAGAAGCTCGTCGGTCAGGTCCGACTTGTCGTCAACGTAGATCATCATCCCTTCGTTCTTGACGAAGATGTAACCATATGCGTTCTTGCGGCCATAATCCTGAATCAACTTGACGATGCTCTCGACGATCCGGTTGGTCAACTCGTCATTCTTGGCCTGCATGTCATCCTGGGCATCCTTCAGAAACCGCTGGTACTCCTTCAGCCTCTGCTGATAGTACTTCTCCTTTGCATTACGGGCGCTCTCCGAGAAGAGCACGCTCTGCTTCTCCAGTTCCGTCTTGAGCTTCTTGATCTCATCTTCCTTGACGTTCTTTTCGGCCTCGTACTTGCTGGCCTTGAGAGCAAGCTGCTCCTTGGCTTCCTTCCCTTCGTCGGAGAGTAGCAATATCTTCTGGATATCCACCGACCCGAGCTTCACCGTATCGGCGCCAAAGGCAAGCGAAACCGGGAGCGTGACAAGAGCGAGGAAGACGGCGATAATAATTCGTTTCATCTGTTTCTCCTTTTATGAATGGATTAAAAAAAGCTTCCTATTGAAAATTCCAGCCGACCGCCTGAATTATCGATGCCGGTGCGAGGGTTGATGGGGATTCCGTACTCAAGCCTGAGTGGGCCCATCGGCGAAAACCAGCGAAATCCGAAGCCGTAGCTTGCCTGGAACCGTGAAAATATTTTGTCGATGCCGTTACAGGAGTTACCCGCATCCATGAAGAGCAACCCCTTGAGCCCCGCCCCTTTCAGAATGGGAAACTGGTACTCGACATTGAACAGCGCCTCGGTGTCACCGCCAAGATAGACCTTGGTGTCACTCCTGCTGGCGATCCCACTGATGTCGGTAGCAGGCAAGTCGAACGTCCGGTAGGGGCTTACAGTTCTTCCGTCGTAGCCACGGATGGTGTTGATCCCTCCCAGGTAGAACTTCTCGTCGATCGGCACCTCCTTGCCCATCCCCTGTATGTGCCCCAACTCCCCCCGCAGTGCGACCACCGTTCCCCATATGGCCGGGAAAAAGACCGAGGTGTTGCCTATGTAGCGGACGTACCGGCTGGTGCCTCCGAGCCCGGCGTATTCTAGGCTGATACTGTTTACCATCCCCTTTGAGGGGTCGCGACGGAAGTCAACAGTATCACGGGTAAGGCTGGCGGAAATGGCGCTGGTGGTCGCGGATGTCTCCGGTTGCAGAATCAAATCCCTGGCGATGTTATCCAAGAGCGTCGGGGAAAAGTTGAATATCCTCTTCTCCTCAAACCTGTATATCCAGTATGTGCTGATGGTATCGCTTAAAGGATATCCCGCCTTGATATCGCCGCCGGTGACACGGCGGGTAAAATCGAGATACTCACGGTCAGACCGATAGATGTCACCGCCAAGTGTCCATTTGGTATCCATGAAGTATGGATCGGTTAGGCCAATGCTGTAAGTCTGGGACTTGCCGCCGATTGAGGCCGATGCGTTCCCCTTAAGCCCTAACCCCAGGAAGTTCGCCTGTTGAACGGATCCCTGTGCGATCAGTCCGTCAAGAGAGCTGTATCCGGCGCCGACGCTGAAGGTTCCGGTCGGCCTTTCCTTGACATCCACATTCAGGTTCAGCCGGTTATCCGCGCTTCCCTTGGCTGTGGCGAGATTGGCCTCCTCGAAGAAACCGAGGTTCATCAAGCTCTGCTTGCTCCTCTTCAGGCCGGTGGAGCTGTAGAGATCCCCTTCCGCCAGCTTCAACTCCCGGCGGATTACCTTGTCGCGGGTCTTTATGTTGCCGCCGATGTTGATCCTGTCGATGTAGACCTTTTCACCCTTCTCCACGTCAAAATTAATGTCTACGATCTTCCGCTCTGTATTGACATTTGTAAGGGGTGTGACGTTGGCAAAGGCGTACCCCTTATCGGCATATAAGTCGGTCAAGGTCAGAATGTCAACCCGCAGCAACGAACGGTTGAATATTTCGCCTGTTTTCATCTTGAGCTTTCCGGCCAGATCGTTGCGGCCTTCCAGCAGGTCTCCCTTGAAGTCGAGAGCACCGACCCGGAACTGATCTCCCTCGGTGACGCCCACGGTAACCACAAGGCCGCTCTTGTCCGGGAGCAGTTCAACCTTCGGCTCCCCCACCTTTACAGCAACGTAGCCGTTATTGTAGTAGAAGTCGGCGATCCGGTTCACGTCGTTCCTTAGTACCTCTTCCTTGTATGCGCCTGCGCCGGTCAGCCATGAAAGAAACCACCCCTCCTTGGTCTCCATCATCTTTAACAGCTTGCGACGGGAAAACACCCGGTTCCCATCGAAACGGATCGTCTGAATGAGGACCTTCTTCCCTTCGGCTATCTTGAAGATTACCTTCAGCTCGGTTTCGGAGCGTTTCTCAGTAACCCCCTCCACCTCCGCCAGGTAGTACCCCTCGTCCGCATAGAGCTTCTTGATCTTCTTAACACTCCTAGTCAGGTCACGGGAGGAAAAGATGGCGCTCGTCTTCAGCTCCACCGCTTCCTGCAGCTTGTCCACCGCAAGCTTCTTGTTCCCCTCGTACGTGATCTCCCGGACTATCGGTTTCTCCAGAACCGTATAGGTGAGGGCTACCCCTTTGTCGCCCGTCGCAGTCTCGGCCTTGACATCCTGAAAATGACCGAGTATGTAGATGGAGCGCACATCGGCATCCACCTTGTCCGCAAAAAGGAGATCACCCGCCTTGAGCTTCACCACGTTGAGAATGGCGGAGGTCTCGATACGCCGGTTCCCCTTTATGACAATGTCTGAAATCTTTTCCCCTTCGGCGCGGACGACGCCGTTAAGGAGGACGAAGAGCATTGCAGTCAGCGCCAATATCTGAATTGAGCGGAACAAATATCCTCCGATTACTACTGATTAAAGGGTGTGTAAGTGTCCCCGCATACCCCGTTCATCACCTTGCCGTCAACCAGATGGATGGTCTTCCCCATCCTCGCCGCCAACCGCTCGTTGTGGGTAACGATGATGATTGTTATCCCTTTGGAATGGTGAATATCCATCAGAAGGTCGTGGACACCTTCGCTGGTCTTCATATCCAGGTTGCCGGTCGGCTCGTCAGCCAGAAGAAGCGAAGGCGACAGCACCAGCGCCCGTGCAATCGCCACCCTCTGCTGCTCTCCGCCCGAAAGCTCACCCGGCTTGTGGGTAAGCCGGTGGGTCAATCCTACCTCGCCTAGCAGCCCGGCGGAAATATCCGCAGCTTCGCTCCGTTTCCTGCCTGAGATGAGGAGCGGCATCATGACATTTTCCAGTGCGGTAAACTCCTGCAGCAGGTGATGAAACTGGAACACGAAACCGATTGAGCAATTCCGGAAGGTGGCCAGAGCCGCCTCCCCCAACCGGAACAGATCGTCGCCCGCTACCAGAACCCTGCCGGAAGTTGGCCGGTCCAGGGTTCCGATGACATGTAGCAGTGTGCTTTTCCCCGCGCCTGAGGCGCCCACCAGTGCGATGGTTTCACCAGCCGCCACCCTGAGGGATATTCCCTTAAGCACTTCAACCCGCCCCGCGCCCGTACCAAAGGATTTGTAGAGGTCCACCACCTCCAGCAATGCGTTCATGAGCGGGTCACTCATATCGTAGCGCCTCAGCCGGCGCTGTCCTCGCAGCCTGCCACGACGGGTAAAGAGTCGCCACAAAGGAGATGAATATCGCAGTGACGGAGATGATGAGCACGTCGGATGGAATCACCAGGGACGGAAAGTGGTCCAGATAGTAAACGTCCTTGCTGAACAGCTCGAAACCGGTAAGCTGCTGGATGAAAGCAACGATAGGTTCCAGGTTGAGGGAGACCAGAAGCCCTCCCAGCACACCAGCGACCGTCCCGGCCACGCCGATTATAAGTCCCTCGAGGACGAATATCTTCATGATGCTCGAACCCGTGGCCCCCATTGATTTCAGGATGGCTATCTCCCTGGTCTTCTCCATCACCACCATGAACAGGGTGGATGCGATGCCGAAGGCGGCCACCAGCACGATCAGGGTAAGTATGATGAACATCACCATTTTCTCGGTTTTGAGGGCGAACAGGATGTTCTTGTTCATTTGCATCCAGTCGCGGGCGTAGTAGGGAAAGCCGATATCCTGGTTGATCCGGCGCGACAGCGCATCGGCCTTGTAGACGTCCGTGACCTTGAGTTGGATGCCGGTGACCTGGTTGCCGAGACCCATGAAAGATTGGGCCTCGTCAAGCGACACATAGGCCAGGGTCGAATCGTACTCGTACATCCCTGTGTTGAAGACCCCAATAACCCGGAACGGTTTCATCCTGGGTGCAATCCCGAATGGCGTCATGTTGCCAAGGGGGGAGACCACGTTAACCGTATCCCCCACGTAGAGATTGAGGTTCTTGGCTAACTCCTTGCCGATGACCAGGCCGGGACGGGTTTGGCCGCCGACTGGCGTCGTCGGCGACGGTTTGTCCAGATCGGCCAGTTTTCCATCGACCATCGACCTGTGAAGATTTGTAACCTGGGCGTCGCTCGCCACGTCAATGCCGCGGAGCACCACGCCGGAGACGTTCCTGCCGGTGGAGAGCATGACCTGACTGTAGATGAAAGGGGTGGCCGCCACCACGCCGGGAAACCGCTTGAGTTTCGCCATCAACCCTTGATAATCATCCACGGCGCCGGTGGTCTTCAGCACCACAATATGAGCGTTGGTGCCAAGTATCTTCTCCTTCAGGTCCTCTTCAAAACCGGTCATTACGGCCAGGACTATAATGAGCGCCATGACGCCCAAGGCCACGCCGGCCATCGAGATAACCGTGATGATGGAGACGAATGTCGATTTGCGTTTGGCCTTCAGATAGCGCAGGCCGATGAAAAGTTCGTAAGGCATTGCGTATAAGGAGGGTCAGATCCAGACCTGACCCCAACTCCCATGTCCCCGTTATTTTTCTTTTCTCAACTGTGGAAACAATATCACGTCGCGAATGGAGGGTGAATCGGTCAGAAGCATGACCAGGCGGTCGATGCCGATCCCTTCGCCGGCGGTGGGAGGCATGCCGTACTCCAACGCACGGATGTAATCCTCGTCCATATAGTGGGCCTCTTCATTCCCCATGGCCTTTTCAGCGGCCTGGGCGACAAAGCGCTCCTTCTGGTCTATCGGGTCATTGAGTTCGGAGAAGGCGTTGGCAATCTCCCGGCCGTTGCAGAATAGCTCGAAACGATCCACAATGTCCGTGTCGTGGTCATTCTTCCGTGACAAAGGGGAAACCTCGGTCGGGTAGGCGGTGACAAATGTCGGCTGAACCAGCCTGGGTTCGGCCACCACCTCGAATATCTCGATGAGAAGCTTGCCGTAGCTGATATCAACAGGCAGATCAAGGCCGAGCCGTTTCCCATAGGCATATGCCAAGTCCCGGTCCGCCAGAGATTTGGCGTCGATCTCGCCCTGCTCAATAATCGCCTCTCTGACGGTGAGCCGCTTCCAGGGGCGACAGAAGCTGATATTCTCCCCCTGATAGGTAAAATCGAGCGTGCCCAGAAGTTCACGGGCCACATGGCAGAATAGCTCCTCGGTAAAGTCCATCAGGTCCTCGAACGTGGCATAAGCCTGATAGAACTCCATCATGGTAAATTCCGGATTATGGCGGATGGATATCCCTTCGTTACGAAAGTTGCGGTTGATCTCGAAGACCTTCTCGAAACCTCCGACAACCAGCCGCTTCAGGTACAGCTCCGGGGCAATGCGCAGGAACAGCTCCATATCGAGCGCGTTGTGATGTGTAACGAAGGGACGAGCCGTAGCGCCGCCAGGGACTTGCTGCATCATCGGCGTCTCGACCTCAAGGAAGTCATGGCGCGTCATGAAATCGCGGATCAGGTTGACGATGCGGGATCGCTTGACAAATACCTCGCGCACATCGGGATTAACGATCAGGTCAACATATCGCTGGCGGTAGCGGGTTTCCACGTCTGTCAGACCGTGAAACTTTTCGGGAAGGGGGAGTAACGATTTGGTAAGTAACCGGACAGTCATCAGATGGAGGGATAATTCGCCGGTCTTCGTGCGGAATGGCCGACCGGTGGCCCCGATGATGTCGCCAATATCCAAAGATTCGAACCGCTCAAATTCCTCTGGGCCTATCGAATTCTGCTTCACATAGAGTTGCATCCGCCCCTTGTGGTCCTGCACCTGGATAAAAGCGGCCTTGCCGAACGAGCGGCGGGCTATGATACGCCCGGCCACGGTAAATATCCGGGCTTCATTATCCCCGATGGTCTGCACGTCGCCGTAAGCGGTCAAAAGGTCTGCGGAGGTGTGCAGTGGTTTGAAATCATTAGGATAGGGATTGATCCCCGCCTCCCACAACGCATCCACCTTCCGTCGTCTCTGCATAAGCAGTTCGCTCAACTCTTCCATCGCCAACTTAATTATCCCTTCCCGAAACTGATTACGAACCACTTTACAATCTCACAAGCTATAGTAACTCACTGGTTTAAGTCAAGTAAAAAGGGGTAGCTCTCTAAATCACACTTGACACAAGCTATATACTTCTGTTATTCAAATAAGCATACATTGGGCGATTAACTCAGCGGGAGAGTGCTACCTTCACACGGTAGAAGTCGCTGGTTCGATCCCAGCATCGCCCACCAATAATTAGCATGGACCAGTTCGTGACTTGCCCCGTTTTAAGTAATCCCGCCTTCTACACCCACCAGTTCGGTCCCACGTAAATATATTGCCTCATTATTATGACGGGTATGTATCCTAAAAAAGCAGTTGACCGTTTATTTTTGCTTCAACCTTCTGATATCGTACTGCAATCATGGCTAGGTATCCGTGGTTAGTGAGAGAGCCTTAAGGGTGAACATGGCAATCTCTCCTTGTTGTTATGGTTGCCAGCTTCGGGTTTCTTAAAAAAAAAGCCCTGAAGAAGGTTCAGGAATGCCCGTAAATGCATGATCGGCAACAACAATAGTGTAAAAAAAGAGGGGGGAAGAATCCCCCCTCTCTCTATCAGCTATAGCAGTAATATCTGCTATAGGCTCATGCTTTGCGTACCATTATTTACCGGCAGCCTCCAGATGACCCAATGTCACGTCATTCGGTCCGAGGTCTAAGCTGCCGTTATATTGACGGGCATAGTGAACCGAGGCGTGCCGCCGTTTGAAGTCTATGTACACGCCAATGCTTGGGACGC
>JBAQKZ010000059.1:0-3141 GCA_049301475.1 Geobacteraceae bacterium
TGACCAATATATCCTTGGCATTCTCTGCCGCCAGCTTGTCCATAACTTTCTTCGTCATCGTAAGATGTGACCCCGACAGTATTGATAGCCCCAATACCTTGACATCCTCCTGGATGGCCGCCTTCACAATATCCTCAGGCTTTTGCCGCAATCCGGTGTAGATCACTTCATATCCCTGGTCCCTCAGACCGTAGGCTATCACCCTGGCGCCTCGCTCATGCCCGTCCAGACCCGGCTTGGCTATCAAAACCCTTGTCTTCTTCTCTGTTTCCATCTATCTATCCTCCTGTTGGGAAAATTAAAGATCTAAATTAGTTCAATGATTTTTTGCATCCGGTCGATCTTTTCAAGAGACTTTATTCTTTGTTTCATTTCCTCAGCTTTCTCCTTGCCGAGAATGGGGAGGCACAAGTCCAGATATTTTTCGGCAATCTTGATTTTCTTGGTTTCTAGGTCGGGGATATTCTTAAGGATATCGTATCTCCCGGCATACGTCTTGCTGTCGTTCGTCTCCACTTCAATGCGCGCTTCAACAGCGCTAATCTTTTCGTCAAGTTGGACGGTTATCTTCTTCATGTATGCCATTATTTCGGGATCCTGCACCCTTTGATCGGTGAAGGCCGGCTTACCGGTGTCTCCTCTCAACAGCGCATTGACAACACAGTAGGAAATGCTGAATTTGCCGTCAAGCCCTGTTATCGGCTCGACCTTGCCTGCGGCGCCCAGAGCCAACTGTGAAACAAATACCTTCATGGATTTAATGTCTCGAGGAGTTATTTTTTCCTTTTCGATCAGGGTCAGAATGGCTTCTATGGGGGAATGTGTGGCATGGCAGGAAGCGTGATATTTCTGCGCAAGATTTTCGATATCCCAGGTCACCCCCAGGGTTGATACAACCTCTTTATTCACTTCCCCCTTGAGCACATCGAAGAACCCCTGTGGCCCTTCCAGAATATCTTCGGCGCTGGTAAAACCGTCACTGGCCAATAAGGCGGACATAAGCCCGACCTGTGAGGCCCTCCCGGCATGAAACGGCTTGCACATGGTGCCAAAAACCCGTTTAAATCCCGATGCCTGGGTGCCGGCAATGCCAAGGGCGTAAACTGTCTGCAGTTCATTCAACCGGAGAAGCTTTGCGCATGCCGCCGCAGAGGCGAGATGGCCTATGGTTGATGTAGCATGCGACCCGGCCATATAGTGCGGCATGCCGGCGCACGAGCCGATGACGGCCCCTACCTTGATCCCTATGATGTACGAGGTCAGGAAATCGACACCGCTTAGCCCTTTCCATTCCGCAAGGGCCAGCAGGGCTGGAAACAGGGTCACGGAAGGATGCCCCAATTGAGCCTCCAGCGTATCATCGAAATCAAGCGCATGGGATGTCGCGCCGTTGATCAGGGCCGCCTGCTCGATGGACTTTTTAACCCCGTATCCCAGAACTGTCGCCTGAGGGTGTCCACCCATAATATCCGCATACTTGATCAACTTCTCGACTAGGTCCTCATCCTTGCCTGCCAGGGTGACAGATAGCCAGTCCATGAAGGCAACCTTGGCGTGTTCGAAAATAACAGGCGGAATATCCTGGCTCTTAGTCTCTGAAACGAACCGGGCCAATCTTTTGGTCAACTCCAGCGGGTTCTCCTGCATAGTCTTATGCCTCCTTTATTTATATAGAGTTGGGGGGTTACTTCACTCCTTGTGCCAAGGCAGACGAGCATCAGGGTTGCTCCAAAACTTCGCGAGAGACAGGGACATGAGAAAAGCGCCGACGGCAAATGCGGCAAGCGCCGGGCTACAGCACAACACGGTTGAAGGGTTAAAAAGCCACATCCCCAAAACCAAGTTGACCCATGCCCAGACGACGTTAATCACAGGCCCCGAACTGCGGCTGAAAGGGGTCATGTGATTTCTCCCGCATATCCCTTGTACCAGGTGCGGAATGGAATTAAAGAGCAATGCCCCGGAAAGAAAGGCTCCAACGTTTTCAATCATGCGGCCACCTCCATCTTGAACTGTAATCAGCATCCAATGACCCGTAGCACACCCTGTAAACCCGCGCGGCTCGCTATATCCTGGTAGGTTGGGCCGTGCCAAAGACCTCCCTTAGCACGTCGCACATCTCCTGAAGGGTGGCATAGCTCTTTACGCATGCCATGATGTCCGGCATAAGATTCTTCGACTCGTCGCGGGCATTCTGCTTCAATACGTTTAAACTCTCTTTTACCGCAACGTTGTTACGTTCTCTCTTGAGACGCTTCAGTCCTTCAATCTTTCGTCCTTCGGCGCTTGCCAGCAAATCCGCCGAATAGACCTCTTCCACGCTGCGGGTGGTCCCTACCTCAAGTTCGTTCGGCCCATTGAAGCAGTTTACGCCAACTATGAATTCCTCCTGGTTCTCAATCTTCTTCTGTTTCTGATAGCCGTTCTGGGCCACGGCTTTCTGCATGTATCCGCTCTCTATGGCGCTGACCGCTCCACCCATCGCTTCGACTTTGTCAAACTCGGCTCGCGCCCCTTCTTCAATCTCATCGGTCAGGGACTCCATAAAGTAGGAGCCGGCCCAGGGGTCAAGAACTTCTCCCACTTTGGCCTCATATATGAGTATGCGGGTAGCGTCATGAGAGAGCTGCTGCGCCTCCAGACTGTGCCCCAACCCCAACGGCTCGTCGTACGGCGGCATGATGTACGGCATCGACCCGGACATCCCCGCGGCAAGTCCCCCTATAACCGTTCTGGTCAGGTTGTTCAGGGGGCGCTGCAAGGTTGTGCTGCTGCACCCTATATTTGCGGTCATGATCTGCCGGATCATCATGGACTTGGGGTTTTTCGCACCGAACCGCTCTTTGAGCAAACGCGCCCACATTCTACGCGCCGCCCGATGAAAGGCGATTTCCTTGTATATCTCCATGCTCCCGCCAAAGGCGTTGAAGGTGAATTTGGGGGCAAAGGAGTCGATGTCGAGTCCCGCCGCCACCCCGGCCTCAAGGTAGGCAACGCCAATGGCCATGCTGAATGCAAGGTCCTGCTCTCTTGTCCCCCCGGCCTCGCGCATGTGGTACCCTCCTATGCTCGTCAGGTTGAAGTTGGGGAGATGTTCGTTGCAATAGACGAGTGTGTCCCGGAAGAGCCTTAATGCCGGCC
>JBAQKZ010000060.1:0-2894 GCA_049301475.1 Geobacteraceae bacterium
CCGATCACCGGAACCATGGCGGAGTATGGCCTCCCGGAATTCCGGGAGGGGTGCGACGACTCCGCCGAGCCGTGGCTCATCGAGGCGAGCCTCTTTCTGAGGGAGGAGATACTCAAACGGGGGTTCAACACCCCGAAGATACTTCCCTCCACCTGCATGGTAGAGTTGCAAAGCGACATAGTCGTCGATCTCGAAGGGGATATATACAAATGCCCCGCCTTCATCGGCAAGAAGGAGTTTAAGGTCGGCGACCTTCTGACGGGGATAGCGGATTTCAGTGAATCCCACAACCTCGGCAACTGGAAAAACGATGAATGCCTGGAGTGCGCCTATCTGCCGATCTGTTTCGGCGGATGCAGGTTCCTGAAGCTTTTGCGGAACGGAAGCATGGACGGCGTGGATTGCAGAAAGGCGTATCTCGACGCCGCACTGGAAGAGCTTCTGAACCAGCAGATACGATATGGCCTGAAATCCGAAAGAAGCTGATGAGTCTCAGGCGGCGAGCAGTTCTTTTTCATCAAGTCGCAAGTGTGCTCTTTCGATCAGGTTGTAAGGAACAGAATCGGCTCTTGGGGTTAAAATGCCACAGCTTCCTGAACCTTCAGTTTGACAATATGTTTCAACTTCCCCTTCGAAGCGTACTCATCCTGTAAACTGTCGAAAAGCGGCCCTTCCGTCAATACCTCAGCCTGACCCCATATCCGCCACCCTTTTCTCGAGGTAGGTTCAATACCTATAGCAGATACCTTCGAGTTCTCCTTGATGTTTGCGATAGTGCGTGGCGACAGTATATCGACAAAAATCACATGCTCGTCATCAAGCACTCGAAACGAGCCCTTCGGTGAAACATTGGGCAATCCGTTCTTGTCGGCTGTGGCCACCAGCGCCGGTTTGATCTCCGCGATAGCTTTTTTAACATCCTCCGGTATCTTTGCCATTTGTGTACCTCCCTCTCTGCTGATAGCTGATATAAATCCGCTTTCCAAAGTATGTGAGACTATCACCTTGAATTAGCGGTTGTCAACGTTATTATCAACGTGCCAGAATGGTCTTGATTTATGGACAGTTATCTGGAACAATTCCCCTGGCTATTGTGTAAACAGCATCCTACTACCTTGTAACTCTTATAAGTTCGCAAACTCCCCCGCCCTTGACGGGAGGGGGTTGGGGGGTGGGTGAAGCTGCAACTGGCTGAGATAATGGCAACTTCCCCCCCACCCTAACCCTCCCCCGCAAGGGGGGAGGGGATTGATTTGAGCGTTGATTTAAGAGTTACACGGTACTACACCAATAATCCCTACGGAGTCCGAGATGGAAAAATTTGTCACCCTGGAAGAGATCATAACGTTTGCCGTTACACGGGAAGAAACCGCCTACAACCTGTACAAGCGGGCGGCCGAGTTGAGCAAGACCATCCCCGCCAAAAAGATGTTCGAGGAAATGGCGGCAGAGGAGGCCATGCACAAGGATGTATTCAGCAAGATTACCGAGGAAAAGGCGGAAAGGCACAAGGTATGTACCCTCCCCGAGACGAGCATCGCCAAATATCTGACAGATGTTCCATTCCGGGCGGATATGACCTATCAGGAGATTCTGACTTTTGCCCTGAAAACTGAGGATAGCGCCTACAATCTTTACAAGGCTGCCGCCGGGATGACCGATGATGCTAAACTCCAGAAGGTGTTGATGACCTTTGCCGACGCCGAGTTGGAACATCGGCGCAGGATTGAGGCTATTTATGAGGAGCGGGTGCTGACCGAAGGCTGATACGGGATGAATTATCCCCATGCTTGCGGTTATGCACAACCTAAAATGTCCACTAAAACCACAATCTGGCGTCTTATCGAGACCGCCTCACTTGACGGACCGGGCAACATGGCCGTTGACGAGGCGATTTTATTATCGTTCGACCCCAGGCGGTCAGCGCCAGTCCTCCGGCTCTACGGCTGGGATCCACCGGCGATATCCTGCGGTCGCTACCAGCGACCCCATAATATCCTTGATCTGGAACGTTGCGCCGACATGGGGGTACCTGTGATCCGGCGCGTTACCGGTGGAGGGATTATATACCACGCAGAGGAGCTAACATACAGCATCGTATGCGCCCCCTGCCATATCCCGTCGACCCCCTCCGTAAAGGAGTCGTTCCGGGTTCTGACAGGTTTTTTATGCCGTTTTTACACCCGGCTTGGCCTTGATCCCTCCTATGCGGTGGAAGGGCAAGGTGGAGAGCGGGCGCCATTCTGTTTTGCAGGCCGTGAGAGTTATGACATCCTCATAAATGGCCGGAAAATAGGGGGCAACGCACAGCGGAGGCTTAGGCGGGTCATCTTCCAGCACGGCTCCATCCCTCTTTCCAACTGTCTGCCTGTTGCGGTCCCGTTTCTGAGGGATGAGCCGACAGGTCTGGAAGAAAGCGTCACAAGCCTGGCCGAAGAAGGGGTAAAACCGGACATTGTCCTGCTTAAGAAAGAGCTGGCGGCGGCCTTCTGTGAGAGTTTCAACGTGACCTTGGACAGGTGCGCCCTTACCGCTGAGGAGTTGGCGATGGCTGGCGCATTGCGGGCAAACAAGTACACCTGTGACGCCTGGAACCTGTACGGAAAATGATATGAGTGTAACTCGACGCCCTGAATGGCTTCAGAAAAAAATATCTCCCGCCGATCATAAGGAGATGGAGCGGCTTCTGGGTGACCTGCGGCTCAATACGGTCTGTCATGAGGCGCACTGCCCCAACATCTCGGAATGTTTCCGCACCCGCCAGGCGACCTTCCTGATCCTCGGCAGCTCCTGCACCCGCCTCTGCTCCTTCTGCAACGTGACCAAAGAGCCGCCAGGCCCGGTGGATGCAGGCGAGCCGGAGCGTGTGGCCGAGGCGGTACGCCGTCTGCATC
>JBAQKZ010000061.1:0-12634 GCA_049301475.1 Geobacteraceae bacterium
TCGGGCCAAGCCCGTCTGAGGCCAGTATTCCCGGGGTTCTCACGGTTCGACAATCTCACCATGAGTAGTAATTGTTTTAACGAAACGCACTACTAGTACGTTGAGGAGCCGAAGACGAGCCAACGAAGATAGCGCCTTGATTTGGAATTGGTATTACTTGACTGTCAGCCTTAGACCCAGCTCCTTCAATTGCCCGGCATCGACCCCTGACGGCGCTTCCGACATGAGACAGGCCCCCTTCTGCGTTTTGGGAAAGGCGATCACGTCCCGGATGGAGTCGCTTCCGGTGAGCAGCATGATGAGACGGTCCATACCGAAGGCGATGCCGCCATGCGGAGGGGTGCCATACTCAAGCGCATCCAGAAGGAAGCCGAACTTCGCGTGGGCATCCTCTATGCTGAGGCCCAGCATTTTGAACATCAGCGACTGCACCTTTTCCTGATGTATCCTGATACTCCCTCCGCCTATTTCACTGCCGTTCAAGACCAGGTCATAAGCCTTGGCGCGACAGCGAGCCGGGTCGGACTCGACGAAGGCCAGGTCATCATCCATGGGCGCGGTAAAAGGATGATGCACGGCGGCCCATCGCTTCTCATCCTCATCCCATTCCAGGAGCGGAAAATCGGTGATCCAGACGAAGGAAAAGGTTTCATTGTCCAAAAGCCCCAGGAGATGGGCCAGGTGATTGCGCAGCTTGCCGAGCGAGTCGTTGACGATCTTCGGTTTGTCGGCCACGAAGAACAGCAGGTCACCCTCTTCCGCCGCAAACGCCTTATTTATGGATGCTATCTCCTCGGCTGTGAAGAACTTGGCTATGGGAGATTGCCATCCATCGGCCGTCATCTTCACGTAGGCCAGCCCCTTGGCACCGTATATCCGGACAAATTCGGTCAGGTCGTCTATCTCTTTGCGCGACATGCCGGCGCACTTCTTGGCGTTGAGCCCCTTCACTATGCCGCCGCCCGCCACCATGTCGGCAAACATCTTGAACCCGGCATTTCTTGCGATCTCCGTCAGTTCCACCAACTCCAGCCCAAAGCGGAGGTCCGGGTTGTCCACCCCGAAGCGCCGGATTGCCTCGGTATATGTCATGCGGGGGATGGGAAGGCGGACATCGACCCCTTTGGCGACAGTGAAGATAGTGGAGATAAGCCCCTCCATGACCGTGATGATATCTTCCCTGTCAATAAATGACATTTCACAGTCGATCTGCGTGAATTCCGGCTGGCGGTCCGCGCGCAGATCCTCGTCACGAAAACAGCGGACGACCTGAAAGTAGCGGTCAAAGCCGGAGACCATAAGTATCTGTTTAAAGAGTTGCGGGGACTGTGGGAGGGCATAAAAATTCCCCGGGTTGATCCGGGAGGGAACCAAAAAATCGCGGGCGCCCTCGGGTGTGGACTTGGTGAGAAAGGGGGTTTCCAACTCCAGAAAGCCGTTATCCGTCAGGTACTGGCGCGTAACCTGGGTCACTTTCGAGCGGAGAATCAGGTTCTGTTGAAGCGCAGGCCTGCGCAGGTCGAGATAACGGTGCTTCAGGCGGATGTTTTCCGCCACGCCAACGTGTTCATCAAGGGTAAAGGGGAGCGCCTTGGAGCGGTTGAGTATCTTGCACTCGCTCACCAGCACCTCCACCTCGCCGGTCTTCAGGTTCGGGTTGACGGTTCCCTCGGGACGGTGGATGACCTTCCCCTTTATCGCCACAACATATTCGTTACGGATCGCCTCGGCTCTTTCGTGGGCATCCGCATTCCGGTCAGGATCGAACACCACCTGGGCTAGACCTTCCCTGTCACGCAGATCGACGAATATAAGCCCGCCATGGTCGCGACGCCGCATGGCCCATCCCATAAGCGTAACCTCCCTGCCTATATCCTCGCGTGTCAACATGCCACAGTAATGTGTCCTCTTCCAGTCGCCAAGAAAATCTATCACCTTAAGCTCCTCTCTATTGATTCAATTCGGAATAAACTTTGTTTATCCAGTTTCCATCCGGAAACTCAGGATGAGAAACCAGTTGTTTCCGATTCGGAAAGCGCCCTTTCCGGGCGGAAACTATCTATCATCCCCTCAGGTTGTAGAAGACCTCTTTGCCTCGGAAGATGGCGGCGCTGTCCAACTCGTCCTCGATGCGAAGGAGTTGGTTGTACTTGGCCACTCGGTCGGTGCGGCAGAGCGAGCCGGTCTTTATCTGGCCGGCGTTGACCGCCACCGCCAGGTCAGCCAGGGTAGTGTCCTCGGTCTCGCCGGAGCGGTGGGAAATTACACAGGTGTAGCCGGCCCGTTTGGCCATTTCGATGGCGTCAAGGGTCTCGGTCAGCGTGCCGATCTGGTTGAGCTTTATGAGGATGGAGTTGGCGACCCCCTTTTGTATCCCCTCACTCAGAATACGCGGGTTGGTAACGAACAGGTCGTCGCCTACGATCTGCACCCGCTTGCCCAGTCGATCGGTAAGCTTTTTCCAGCCATCCCAGTCGTTTTCCGCCATGCCGTCCTCTATGGAAATGATCGGGTACTTGTTGACCAGGTTTTCGTAGAAGTCGATCATCTGGTCAGCGCTCTTCCGGGGTTCTGGTTCGTTTGCCAAGGTGTAGACGCCATCCTTGAAAAGCTCAGAGGAAGCCACGTCCAGGGCCAGCAATACCTCCTCTCCAGGCTTGTAGCCTGCCTTGGAGATCGCCTCCATTATCACCTCCAGGGCCTCCTCGTTGGACTTTAGATTAGGCGCAAAACCGCCTTCGTCACCGACGGAGGTGTTGTACCCTTTCCCCTTCAGCACCCTTTTTAGGGCCTGAAATATTTCAGCTCCCATCCGAAGGGCCTCGGCAAAGCTTTTCGCCCCGGCCGGCATTATCATAAACTCCTGGATGTCCACGTTGTTGTCTGCATGTGCGCCGCCGTTGATAATGTTCATCATCGGAACGGGGAGCTCCTTGGCATTGACCCCACCGATGTACTGGTAGAGGGGAAGTCCCGCCTCGTCGGCCGCCGCCTTGGCGACCGCCAGGGAAACGCCCAGGATGGCGTTGGCCCCCATATTGCTCTTGTATTCGGTGCCGTCCAGTTCCAGCATCTTCCGGTCAATACCGATCTGGTCGGCGGCCTCCATACCGATGATCTGGTCGGCAATCACATCGTTTACGTTGTCAACGGCCTTGAGCACCCCTTTGCCGAGATAGCGGGAGTTGTCGCCGTCACGCAACTCCAGCGCCTCTCGCTCCCCAGTGGATGCGCCAGAAGGAACCGCAGCCCTTCCCATTTCACCCGACTCAAGGTAAACCTCCACCTCCAGTGTCGGATTGCCTCGTGAATCGAGAATTTCCCTGGCAAACACATCTGTGATCTGACTCATCAATTTCCCCCTCTTAGCTAACATTAATCATTCTGCAAGATAACACTGGAATATATAGCACATTTTCGCTGGAATGGAACGGATAAAGTGTGAACGAACCCGTATGCATCACCTCTCAGCCGGGCAATTGGAATAAGTTGAATTTTTCTTGAATTCTTTTTCTTGACAGATTTATTTTGTCATGATAATGATAACTAAATTCAAAATCATATATCCAGAGGGCGCAGTTACATATTATTATTAGCGAATTCGTTTTGTCATGCCCGAATGCCTCTATCGGGCATCCATTATTTCAATGAGTTAAAACCTGGATTCCCGCTCAGAATCGCCGCGGGAATGACATTTTGCGACTGCATCATAAATTGCGGCTGTACAGTTTGTGTTCCGAATGTCGGCAATAATCATGTCTATTCCCCTCAATGCTTTAAAATAGACATGATTTTTTTGACAAATATAAATGAAAGTGAATATCATTATACGTAGGAGACTCTATGTGCATCGCACTGATCGGTGGAATGGACAGGCTGGAGAGGCATTACAAGGAGGAAGCGGAACGTGCGGGCGTTGGCCTGCGTGTCTTTAACCGGTCAGAAGCCAACATCTGTTCGAAGATAAAGAATGTGGATGCGATGGTGATCTTTACCAACAAGGTATCGCATCAGGTGAAGGCGGAGGCGATGAAGGCGGCGAAGGCGAACGATATTCCGGTCTTCATGCACCATGCATGCGGGGTCTGCACGCTGAGGGACTGCCTGAACCGCTTTTTGATCATAAACAACAGAGGAGGGACGAAAGATGCTTGAGAAGATGCTGGTGATGTTTTCTATCTCGTTAATGGTGGGCGGGACAGCAGTGGCCCAAACGGATGAGGGGAAAAACGATGACGTTCCCCCTGTCGTCCAAAATCTTGAAGAGCGCAACGATGCAACTGACGGAAACCAGCAGATTCCGTCACAGATAACCAGCGAGCATTGGGCCTACAAGGAAGTGGCGGCTTTGGTGGAGAAGTCCGGATCTGAAAAGAAGCTCCCCGAAGGGAAGCCCTTCCCCAAAGAAGAGTTGATCGACTGCTTCGTCGCCGCACTGGCCAAGATCGTGGAAAAGTACGACAAAGAGGGGTCCCAGGCGGTTTCGCGGGATGACCTGGATAGTATTCGTACCCTTGTAGTGGCGCTGGAGGCTGAGCTGTTCAAAATAGACGCTTACCGCCAGATCAGAAGGACCATCGAACAGCTCCTTGTCCAGGTCGAGCCCCCTGGCGTCCCCTCCTACAAGTTCAAGGTCGGTGTGAACGGCTTTTTGCGGAGCGAAGGGCAAAGCAACTTCAGGATTCCCGATGCGAGCTACGCGCCGGGACACGGCGAGGGGCGCTTCCTCTACCGGGTGAAGCCGTTCGCCTACTGGCACCCCACAAACTGGCTGGATATCCACCTGGAGGGGCAGGGGTACGGCTATACAGGTGGGAACCAGTATATGGGCAAGTATTCCCTGTACCAGGGATTTGTGGAGGCAAAGCTCCCCAGGGAAGATGTCCCCGGTAAGAATTGGGTTGCCCTGAGGGCAGGACGGCAGGAATTCAACTACGGCAGCGCCTTCATTCTCGGCTCTGATACGTTCTTTAACGGACTGTCGTTCGACGCGGTCAGGCTCAGGGTGCAGCCGGCGCTGCCGTGGCTCAATTTCCTCACGGTTGACCTCCTGGGCGGCAGATACGCTACCCCGTTTTCCGACGGGATCGAGGGGAACCTGGCGGGGGTCTATCTGACCTATGAGCCTGCCGAAGATAACACCCTTGAGGCTTACGCTTTCCGCGACACCGGATCGGAAGATCATCGCTCGGGTGAGCGTCTGGATACCCTGGGATTCCGCAGCAGCAGCTCGGTCGGGATGTTCGGCCTGGAGTATGAGGCGGTCTACGAGACCGGGAGGCTCTTCAACTCTACAACCGGCGTCAACGACAAGATAAGCGCGTTCGGCGGGCATGTCGATTTGACGGGCGAGTTCAAGCTGGGTAAATACGACAACTCGGTATTCTTGAGCTTCGCCTTGGGTTCGGGCGACAAGAATGCGGCCAACGGGGTCAGTTCCAGCAGGGAGTTCCGCAATCCCAATAACGACACATCCCTTGTGGGTGACATGGGGGTGGTGGGTGACCTTTCCGGCATCGACGTCGGGGATCACCACGCCAGCGGCATGCAGGTCTACACCCTCGGGTGGGGGATGGATATCCCGGTTGGAACGGCGGCTCAAAGGATGTTGAATTTCAGCGCAACCGGTCGGAAATTCGTGGCCGGCAGCGTGGAAGACGGCTTCAGCCGGGACGTGGGGATCGAGACCGATTTCACCCTGACCTACATTCATAATAAGGACATCTCGGTCATCGTCGGCTATGACCGCTTCTTCACCGGCAAATTCTTCCGCGACGCCACAGGCAGCGACAAGGACATTAATTACGGCTATGCCATGCTCGTTTTCAACTACGACTGGACAAAGCGGATCGCATTAAAACGTTAGCAGTCATTCGATGACGCCCCTTCCCGCCATGGGAGGGGGCATGTTTTCAAGGCTGCTGATGGCGCAGGAATATTTCAGTTTTTGAGAGAGGCGAATATGAAGAAAGCCGTGCGGATATTGAAGGCCGTGAGCGTTGTTCTTGTTGTGTTGGCAATTGCGTTGACCGGATCAATTTCCACTGTCCAGGCCAATGAAAAACTCAATTATAAGGGTATGGTCGAAGAAATCGGGGGCATTTTCAATGAAGCGCTCACCCTCTATAAGAAGGGGAATGCCCATGAGGCGAAATTAAAGGCTCAGGCTGCCTATCTCGAGGTGTTCGAGAACCTTGAGGGGCCGATCCGCATAAACGTCTCCGCCAAGAAAAATTACGAGCTCGAGCAGGAGTTTATCGCCATCCGCAAGATGATCGTGGCGAAAGAGCCAGCCGAAGCGATCGAAAAGAGGATCAACGCGTTAATGGCCGAGCTGCGGAATGTGACTGCCAAGCTGGAGGGTGGGTTTGAGCTGGTGGCCGAAGCCTCGGATGAGACGAAACCGCAGGGGGGGGCTGAGGGTAAGGGGGAGGCGAAAAATATCGAGACTGTCTGGCTCCAGGCGTTCGAGAATATCCAGGCCCGACTCGGCAAGGCCCTTGATGCTTACAGGAAAGGGGACGCCAAGGGGGCGGCGGAACTGGTCATCCAGACCCAGTTCGACGAGTACAAGAACAGCCTTTTTGAGACCGCCGTCAGACGCAATGTCTCCCAGAGAAAAGATTACGAGAACAATGCTGGCTTTACCGAGATCGCCGGCATGATCCAGAACGGCGGCGCACCGGATAAGGTGGAGGCGCGGA
The DNA here is from genome assembly GCA_049301475.1 of Geobacteraceae bacterium. GTDB lineage: Bacteria > Desulfobacterota > Desulfuromonadia > Geobacterales > Geobacteraceae > JBAQKZ01. Next base: position 6,705 of record JBAQKZ010000061.1, read on the forward strand.
TCGCAGCCTTGGTGAAGGGGTTGCAGGGAGACCTCCCCGGTCTTCCCGTTGTCGAAGGGGCTGTCTCCAAGAGAGATGCAGGGAAACCCGCTGAAAGCAATGAGCCCGAAAGGGACTGGAAGAAAGTGACGGCCGACCTTTTTGCCGAGATCGACAAGGCAATCGCCCTTTATGAAAAAGCGGATAAGAAGGCGGCCGCCATTCTCGTGCAGGAGGCCTACTTCGATGTCTTTGAGGCGAGCGGGATGGAGGCGAAGCTCGGTGCGAGGGATGCAAACTTCAAGGCGAAGCTCGAGGGGCATTTCAGCATGATCGCAGGCCAGATGAAAAACGGCGCTTCCGTTGAAAAAATTCAGAGCGCCGTTGCTGCGATGAAAGAAGATTTCGAAATGGGGGCCGAGATGCTCGGGAAGGGGAAGGACTCCCCGATGGCCCTCTTTTTCTACTCCCTCATGATCATTCTCCGTGAAGGGATCGAGGCGATCCTCATCATAACGGCTATCATCGCCTATCTCGTGAAGACCGGCAACCGGGACAAGCTCAAGGTCATCTACAACGGCTGCATTTCCGCCCTTGTGCTGAGTGTCGTCACCGCGCTCCTGGTGAAATGGGTATTCAAGGTCTCTGCGGCAAGCCAGGAGGCAATGGAAGGGTGGACCATGCTGCTGGCCTCGGTGGTCCTCTTCAGCGTCAGTTACTGGCTGATCTCAAAGGCGGAGGCGCGGAAGTGGGTTTCGTACATCAAGGACAAGGTGGGCGATTCCATTTCCTCGAACTCACTGAAGGCCCTCTGGTTCGCGGCGTTCCTGGCGGTCTACCGCGAAGGGGCCGAGACGGTTCTCTTTTACCAGGCCCTTGCCGTTGACTCTACAGCTTCAGGTGTAACGGCGGTGGCGGGAGGATTCGTGGTCGGCTCCATACTGCTGGTCGCCATTTTCCTGGGGATGCGCTACGGCGCGGTGCGGCTCCCAATAAGGCAGTTCTTTCTCTGCACCGGCGCGCTCCTCTATTACATGGCCTTCGTCTTTGTCGGCAAGGGTATGATGGAACTGATCTCCGGAAAGCTCTTTGAACCCTCCCTGATTTCCTGGATGCCCACCATCCAGTTCATCGGCCTGTTCCCCTATGTACAGACCCTGGGCCCGCAGCTTTTCATCGTCCTTGCCGGAATGGTCGGGCTTGTGGTGATGGCGCGGCGGAGAGGCGTTCCCGCCAAGGAGGGGGCGGAGGGGTAAACGTGCAATATTCACAGTATTGGTTTTTTCCTCCCCCTTTCGTAAAGGACCCAAAGGGCCTAAAGGGGATCGAGGGGGGTTTAGTTCCAGCGGCTGCTAAATCCCCCCTGGCCCCCCTTTACAAAAGGGGGGAACTGAAGACAATCAATTCATTCCGGGCACTGTCCCGGAACACTAAAAGGAGGTAGTTCAGATGAAGAAGTTACTTGCAATCAGTGCGATGGTGGGCCTGCTGTCGGGTGTAGCGGCGATGGCGCACGCCGAGAAGATCAAAGAGTATCCGATAGACTCCGTAGGGAAAAATATTAACGGTATGAATGTCGCCGCCGTCTATCTCCTCCCCATCGACATGGAGCCGAGGGGCTCTGACCTCGCCGCGTCCCAGGCGGATGTCCATCTCGAAGCGGATATCCATGCCCTTCCAGGGAACCGGAACGGATTCGGCGCGGGGGAGTGGATACCCTACCTGACGGTGAGTTATAAGTTGGAGAACCTCGACACCGGCGCGAAGAAAGAAGGGAAGTTCATGCCGATGGTGGCGAAGGATGGTCCCCACTACGGCAGCAACATCAAGATGATGGGGGCGGGGAACTACAAGGTTGCCTTTACCATCGAATCCCCGGCAAAGCAGGGGTTCGGCCGCCATACGGATGCGGCCTCCGGTGTCGGCAAGTGGTTCCAGCCCTTCACGGTGGAGTATAAATTCAAGTTTGTGCCGCTTAAGTAGTGGCGGGGCTTGTGCCGCCAGGCTTTGGGTGACCACAAGGGTTACCATCCTCACCTCCTTCCCCCAAGGGGGATTTGCATCGTGGCCCTGAATGGAGTAGATTGATGCTTTCTTACCTAGTGAGCTTTATTAATGCGTTTATATCCGTCTCCTTAATAACGGGACTATTTCTCGCCTTCTGGCGGCCAGTTTATGGGCGCAGAGCGCTTCGCCCCGTTCTCGTGAGCCTTGTCGTCGGCTTGCTGGCCGGTATGGTCATTTATCCCGCCTCTTTCCATCAGGCGACCTTAACTGCAACCCGCGCCTCTCTTTGCGGGACGGCCATCCTTGCCGCTCTCCTGAACGGCACGACCCTCCTCCCCGGAAGACGCTCCAGCATCGGATGGTGGTGCGCCCTCTTTTTCACGGCGGCGCTGGCCTCTGTTACCATGTTCTCTTTCCTCGGCCACGTCTACGAACGGGCCCTTTCCGCCACGACCGTCCTGAACACGGAGCTTATCCTGAACATCGGCGGTATCCTGGTCGGCCTTTTCCTCATGGCGTTTCTCATCCCACTGACGGCCCACCTGGGGATGAAAAGCGGCCGGGTGATCGTTTCCGGACTTCTCCTCTTCGCCTCCTTCCTCCTGGTCGTACAGTGGTCCGCCGAGGTACTCCTGGCGCTGATGCGGCTGGAGATGGTGGAGCTTACCAGCATCCGACTCTCCTTCGTGGCCAAGGTCGGCAAGTATTCCTACCCCTTTCCCTATGTACAGGTACTCCTCATAACGGCCCTTGCCATCGTCTTCTTTGCCCGAAGGCCGACCGTTGAGGCGCAAGAGTTGGCGGAGATGGAGAAGGCGGAGCGGAGAAAGGCCCGCAGCCGCGTCATGTTCGAGATGCGCTGGTTCAAGTCCGCCTTGGCCTCCGTCGCCGTCTTCTTCGCAGTCCTCCTCTACTACGATGTCTACGCGTCACGCCCCCCGAAGATATCTAAGCCACTTTATCTGACCCCCGATGCTGTGGGCCTCATAAAGGTCAAAATCGACGAGGTGATGGACGGGAACCTTCACCGCTATGCCTACGTGACCGACGACGGCCATGTGGTTCGCTTCTTCCTGATTAACCGCTCCAGGGGGCAGGCGAAGATCGGCGTGGTGTATGACGCCTGCATGCTCTGCGGCGACATGGGGTATGTCCAGGAGAAGAACGAGGTGATCTGCATCGCCTGCAACGTGCGGATATTCATACCATCCATCGGCAAGGCCGGGGGGTGCAATCCCATCCCGCTCGTCCATAAGGTGGAGGGGGAATACGTCATTGTCAGCATTGAAGAGCTAGACAACGGGGCGCGCTATTTCTCTCAGGTAGTTTCCAAAAAAGTGAAGGACCCCGTCACCGGCAGGGAGATGGACAGCAGCAAAGCGCCCTACCGGCAAGAGTACAAGGGGAGGACCTATTTCTTCGAGTCCGAGGATTCGGGGGAGAAATTCAAGCAGTCCCCGGGAAAGTACGTTAGGGAGCAGCAGTCAAGGTATGAACGGGTGCAGGGGTTCCGTGAGTCTTAAGAAAGAAAGGGGTTGTCCGCGATGTTTTTCCTGATGCTCAGGCAGTCATTTTTCCGGGGGCGCAGAAGAAAGGCCCTTGCCATTATAACCATCGTCCTGGCGGCAAGCCTCATCACCGCATTGATGAACATATCGATTGATGTGGGTGACAAGATGTCGAAGGAGATGAAGTCGTATGGTTCGAACATCAACATGGTGCCAAAAAGCGAAACCATTTCCCTGGAGATCGGCGGAGTCGACTACAACCCGCTGGAGGGGCAGGTCCTTATCGACCAGAAGGAGCTGCCGAAGATAAAGGAAATTTTTTGGCACAACAACATAGTCGGTTACGCCCCCTTCCTGAAGATGACGGTCGAATTGGCAGGGCTGGAGAAGAAGCGGGTACCCCTGGTGGGGACGGAGTTCGATAAACAGACCGCCGTGGCCGGTGACGAGGAGTTCCGCACCGGGGTGAAGGTGATCAACCCCTACTGGCAGGTGAAGGGGGAATGGCCCGCCGACGGCGACGGGACCGGAATCCTCGTCGGCACCATCCTCGCCCGGGAGATGAACCTGAAAACAAGGGATCAAATAAGGGTGAAGATGGCGGGAAAGAACGGGATGGAGGACACCTTTACGATCAAGGGCATCCTCACCACCGGTGGGGCCGAGGAGTCCGCCCTTGTCGCCCCCCTGCACGTGGTTCAGAGACTTGCTGGGCTGGTGGGAAAGGTGCAGTCTGTCAGCGTGAGCGCCCTTACCGTCCCCGAGGACAAGCTGTCGCGCAAGGCTCGGCGCAGCTCCGATGCCCTGAACTCGACTGAGTACGACCGTTGGTACTGTACGGCCTACGTCAGCTCCATAACCCATCAGATAGAGGAGGCGATCCCCAATGTTTCCGCCCGCCCCATCTGGCAGGTGGCAGCGAGCGAGGGGACAGTCGTCAACAAGATCCAGCTCCTGATGATCGTGGTGACGATCGCCGCCTTCATCGCCTCGGGGCTCGGGATTTCATCCCTAATGGTCACCACCATCATGGAGCGCTCCAAAGAGATCGGCCTGATGAAGGCGCTTGGCGCTGCGGACTGGGAGGTGTACCTCCTCTTCCTGAGCGAGTCGGCGGTGGTGGGAATCGTGGGTGGCCTCTTGGGGTGCGCGGTCGGCGCCGGGCTTTCCAAGGTCATCGGGCTCTCTGTATTCGGCTCCATGGTCTCTTTCAGCCCGGTGGTCATCCCGGTGAACATAGCCATCTCGGTCATGATCGCCTTGGCAGGCTCCCTCATGCCGTCACGGCTTATCACAAGGCTCTATCCTGCAGAGGTGCTCCATGGCAGACGATAAGGGTGCGGACATGACGAAGACCCGGATGTTTTGGCTCATACTCTTCAAATCCCTGAAGGTTCGCAAGAACCGGGTATCCATAACCTTCTTCTCCATCATGATCGGGGCGGCGACTATCACCGCCCTTTCCAGCGTCTACTTCGACATTTCCACCAAGATGAGCCGCGAACTACGGGCCTACGGGGCAAACTTCTTCATCGGCCCAGCGGCCTCATCGAGGAACCGGACCATCGATGCGCGGACAATCGAGGATGCGATCAGGATGGTCCCCGCCGACAAACTGGTCGGCGCATCCCCCTACATCTATGGCGTGGTCAGGCTCGACCTGGGGAACGTCGTCATGGCCGGGGTGGATTTCCCTGGCCTGCGGAGACTCTCCCCCTACTGGCAGGTGGAAGGGAAGAGGATCACCGTCGATTTTGACGAGGACTCCTGCATGATCGGCAAGAACCTGGCCAGGAACATGGAGCTCAAGGTGGGGGACAGCGTCAACGTCATCAGGAGCGAAACCGGTTTTCAGAAGGTCCTCACCGTCAAGGGGATCGTAGAGACGGGGCAGGCCGAGGACGAGCAGATCTTCGTCAACCTTCCCCTAGCCGCCCGGATACTCGGGATGGAGGGGCAGGTGAACCACGCCATGCTGAGCATCGTCACTGAGGGGACCGACATCGACCTCCTTGCGGCGCGGATGGAAGGGCGGTTCCCCGGACTGGACGCCAAACCGATCCGGAAGGTCTCCTATTCGGATGGCAAGATCCTGGAGAAGATCAAGGGGCTCATGGCCATTGTCGCAGTCATCATCCTGACCGTCACCACCCTCTGTGTCATGACCACCCTCATTGCGATCGTTTCGGAGCGGACCCGGGAGATCGGCCTGATGAAGGCCATAGGGGCCGACGACCGGGGGATTGCATTGCAGTTCCTTTCGGAGACCCTGATCATGGGGGTGGCTGGCGTTGCAGCCGGGCTTGTCGCCGGGTTCGTCCTCGCCCAGGTGCTCGGTCAGGCGGTCTTCGGCTCATACATCTCGTTCCGCATGATAGTGATACCGATGACGCTGGCGCCTTCGGTAGCCGCCGCGCTCCTGGCGGCGGCAATGCC
>JBAQKZ010000062.1:0-1603 GCA_049301475.1 Geobacteraceae bacterium
GCTCTGGCGCTTGTGGGGGGATTGGCGGTCGCATGCTTCGTAAAGGTCTATGGAGTCGTCTTTCTGGGGACAGCGCGTTCGCCGGAGCATGCGGGCGGTCATGAAGGGCCGTGGACCATGCTCGGCCCAATGTCGGTTCTTGCCGGTATCTGCGCACTTATCGGCATGGCGCCAGGACTGTTTGCTTCATCGCTGAACAGTGCGGTGCTGGGGTGGCGGCCATCCCTTGCGACCCAAGGCGCGGCTCTCGAAAACCTCGCACCCTTCGGTTGGATATCACTCCTCGGCGCAGGTCTGGTCTCTGTTACCTTGCTGGTTGCGGTATTTTTCATTCATCGCCTGAAAAAACTCCCCAAATCCGTTTCGGATACCTGGGGGTGCGGCTTTCTCTGGCCAACGCCACGCATGCAGTATACCGCATCATCCTTTACCGAAATGCTGGTGCACCTCTTCCGGGGCGTACTGCTACCCGAACGTCGCCTGACTGCTGTCACAGGACTGTTTCCCAAAAAATCCGGCTTTGCCAGCCATGTCCCGGAAGCTGTGCTTGAACGGATATATTTCCCCTTTTTCAGGTATCTCTACGAAAAGAGTAGCATCATCAGAAAACTACAGCATGGCCAGTTACAGCTCTACATCCTGTATACGTTCATCACCCTGGTGGCGATACTGGTTTGGCGGATGTGACAGCCACTCATCCCCCGCATGGCGACCCGGCGTTACGCGCCCCAAGCACATTTATGCACTCCATCGTGTTGTTGCACTAAACCGCTTCGCGGAAACTAAAAGGCAAAAGGCATAAAAAGGCTATAGATTCAAAGAAATAAACAACCACATAAGAATTAAATTGGGCAGCTTCTTCGGAGGCTGCCTTTTTTGTTGCCAAATCGAGACTTCTCCCTCCATTTAACGTTTTAATGGCCTAAGGGCCTAAAAACAAAGGAAAAGGAGAAAGAGTCATGACCGAATTACGAAGAAGGATGAGAGAGGACTTGCAGCTTGCCGGGTATTCGCCCCGAACCCAGAAGAGCTACATAGACACCGTGCGGGTGCTGGCGAACTATTACAACCGTTCGCCCGACCTGATTACCGAGGATGAAATCCGCCGGTTCTTCCTCTACATGATCAATGAACGCAAGTCGTCCGCCAGTTCGATTACCGTGTATCTGTGCGGCATCAAGTTCTTTTATGAAACAACCCTGCAACGAACCTGGCAAATCTTCGGCCTGATCAGGCCGTTGCGGACCAAGAAACTGCCGGTAGTTTTGTCGCCGGATGAAGTCCGAGCCATCCTGAAGGAGATCAAAAATCCGATCTATCGCATGGCCCTGACCATCATCTATGCCTGTGGCCTCCGCATTTCCGAAGGGATGCGCCTCACCGTAAGCGATATCGACGGCAAAAGACACCTGCTCCGGGTGCGTAACGGCAAAGGTGGCAAAGACCGGTATGTCCATCTCGCCGACCGTCCCCTGGAGCTTTTGCGGAATTATTACGCGCAGTATGGAACAGGTTCAGGATTTCTCTTTCCCTACAAAAAGAGGCATATCAGTGCGGACAACCTGGAACGTGCATTCAAAGAAGCGCTCCGGCAGAGCAGCAT
>JBAQKZ010000063.1:0-1883 GCA_049301475.1 Geobacteraceae bacterium
GGGGAGAAACGCCGGTCATGCTCGGGCTGCCCCGTGATGTGGCGAAAGCGGAAGAGAAAACACGACGCCGTAGCGGGGCCGGAGAGGGCGCCCATCGCGAACTGTTCGATGAGTTGCGGTCCGTGCGCAAAAAGATCGCGGATGCGGCCTCCGTACCCCCCTTCGTGGTCTTCTCCGATGCCACGCTGGTTGAGATGGCCAAAAGCAGACCCATGAACGAACGCGAACTGCTGTCGATTACCGGCGTCGGCGAACACAAGCTGCGCAAGTACGGCGCGACGTTTATGGCCGCCATAGGCGCATACCTGGAGAGAACCGGGGCTTCGGCGCCTGCGCCGAATGAAGGAGATATCAATCTTGTCCTGAGCGATACCCAGCGCAACACATATCTGCTCTATCAGGAAGGACTCTCGCTTGAAGATATCTCTTCGCGCCGAGGACTAAAGGATACAACCATCGTCTCACATCTGGAAGAGCTGCTTGCCGCAGGCCTGGATATCGATCTGCGCCGGTTTGTAGCCGCAGATAAAATTCCGCTGATCGAGGCGCGGCTTGAGGAACTGGGGACGGTCAACCTGTCTGCGCTGAAGGAGGGGCTGCCGGAATCCATAAGCTATAGCGATCTGCGGCTTATTCGGGGAGCGTGGAGAAAATAAGGGCGAGTGGAAGGGCGTTGCTTGCCATCTTCAAAACCTGCCCCCGGAATAGTTGTCGCTGTTGTGAACCTATTCCGTCTACTTGACCGGCATCCTGAGCTTATGAACGTCCTCGAGGCGAGCGCTACTGCTCGACCTTTTCCCAGGACTTGTCGGGATCGAAGCGCGTCATTTCCGTCGCAATCCTGGCAGTGGCCTTGGCAAGGTCTTTCTGGCAGATGACGCCGCCCTGGTTGACAATAAAGGTCATGACGCCGGAGGCCCGATAACGGGCCGGATAGGCTACGAGAGCAAAGCCGAGTACCATTTTGTCATTGACCAGATAATCGAACGCACCCCCTTCCGCATGCTTTCCCTGCTTTGTCAGAACCTTGAAGTAATAGCCGTGAAACGGTTCAGGGGGTGTAGCTATGAACTGTTTGCCGTACCCCTCGCAATCCGCCTTAGCCATCAACGGCCCAAAGGGGCTAGGTTCCTCACCTTCTTTAACCTCCCAGTAAAGGCCATCCTGTTTGCCGGGGGTACTGTTTAGCTTTCGGGCAAACTCGATTACGCCGTTACCGTCATGATCCTTGTGTGCATATTCGCGCTGGGCCTCAAGATAGGCCTTCAGTACATCCATCACCGCCAGTTCGTTCCTGCCAATCCGTCGGTTCAGAATTTCCCTGCTGCCGGCCTTGGTGTCGAATATCCAGATACACCCCTTGCGCATAAGCGGGAGCGGAAAGGGGAAATCGTCTTTGCCCAGGGTAAGAACGGTCCTGCTGCCGCCTTTCTGTTCAAGCTGATTTTTTTCATTGTAAAGCTCGATGAAACGATCCCGACCTGACTGATCTATCACAGGATCACCTGATGAAATGAGCTTCTCCGAATCCGGGCCAAGAATATATTTCAGAGCCTTTTCGTCACTGTTTTTCACCGCCTCGACCAGGCTTTTCACCGCCTCGGCCGGGGAGTTGAAGCCTCTCTGCCGGACCTTGGCCGAAGCCGCAAAGGACGGCCCAACAGTTGACAGGACCATAAAAATGGTTAACAGGAGAAGCATGTAATGAGAGATGCTCAGTTTCAGGGATTTAAAGAGGGGCATATTTATTCCTCCACAAAGTTGTCGATGCTCCGCCGTGCATCAAGCAGTCGGTTACCTGCGATTATCACCGCCACGGCCCCGTTTACGTGGCGCATCATCCCCGCTGCGGCCACCGCCTCCGCCACGGGAATCTCCGGCAC
>JBAQKZ010000064.1:0-1526 GCA_049301475.1 Geobacteraceae bacterium
AGTGATGCCAATGCCCTGCTTCCCGCCATAGAGGATGCAGGAAAACGAGATATTGCTCCAACGGAACTGCTGGCAGACACCCTGTATGGCGGCGATGACAATGTAGAGAAAGCCAAAGAGCTGGGAACAACCGTCATTGCCCCTGTCATGGGGGCAAAAGAAGGCGCCACGGCTCTTGCGGATTTTACGTTCAGCGATAATGACCAGATCACTGCTTGCCCTGAACAGCAGACACCTATAAAAACAAAGATCGGCGAGCAGGGTGGTACAAAAGTCTGGTTCGACAAGGCCGCCTGTGACAAATGCTGCCGTCAGTCAGAGTGTCCGGTCAAACGAGACAAAAAGAGCTGTAATATCAGCTATGACGCCAAGTCTCTTCGTTTCTCCCGGCGTAGAAAGCGGGAGAAGGAAGAAGCCTTCACGGAAAAGTATCGTTATCGCTCCGGCATAGAAGGAACCATGTCCGATCTTGACCGCATGACCGGAATCAAACATCTTCGCGTCAGAGGAATGCCGCAGGTGAGGCTGGCGGCGATCCTGAAAGCGTCCGGATTGAATATTCTGCGCGCAACGGCGTTCAAAAATCGGCTACAAAGGCCTAAAAAAGAAAATAAGGGGTCAAACCCTTCCACAAATGGCATTGTCGGTGTTGTTAAAGAGTATATTTTACGGATACTGGGCTATCTTCGAGAACTGCCAGAGGTATTCCTCCCCGATAACTATCGACCCGACCACTTCATGCCTCAAACGGCATAGTTCGTTTTTGCGAGTGCATCATAGATAATAAAAAGGCGGCAAGAAGGAGACGCGGATGAGCATTGAGAGAAATGAGGGGACATTGATAAGTTTTGAGGCCTAAATATCTGAAACTATATGGGTTAGTATGCCTAGACAAGCGCGACTGGACACCCCCGGGGAAGGCTCTGAAGTGGAACCAATATATTACAGGTTTTTCATCAACACCGGCATAACAACCGCCAGGTTCTTCCCTGCGGTTTTCGCGTTTCCGGCCAAGCGGAGCAGTTGCGGGACTAGCCAAGGCTTTTTCAGGACGGTCCATAACACCCTCCAGAGCCGGATGCGCATCTCTTTGTCGGTGAATTCGGTGATCTCGAATCCAATCTCCTCCTCAGACCCGTCGCTTATACCACGAATTGCCACCAGCGGGATCCCGGCCTGGACCGCCACCTGGGCCACTGCGGCGGTCTCCATCTCCACCACGGGATGCAACGCGCTCGCCGGGAGCTGTCTGGCCAGGGATTGCTTGGTGTGAACCTGATCGGTCGTCACAAAGGTCCCACAAGAAACATGAAAGTTATTGTCCCGACAAGACTCCGCCAGCGTGAACGCCAATAGTTCCGCCTGCTTTGGCGCTACCCCTCGCTGTTCGGCAAACAACCGGTCGTGATGGTAAAGAAGCCGTCCGGCAACCACGATGTCGCCAACCGCCAGGCCGGGGGCGACCGCTCCGGCAAAGCCGAAATTGACAATAATATCGGGGCGGGCGGCGGCAATAAGCGCCCTGG
>JBAQKZ010000065.1:0-9048 GCA_049301475.1 Geobacteraceae bacterium
GCTTCGGCAGGGGCGGTAATTGCCCTGGCGGCGGATATCTGCGCCATGTCGCCCGGGACCAACATCGGCGCGGCCCATCCGGTGACTATTGGGGAAAAGCCGGACAAGATAATGTCCGAGAAGCTGGTGAACGACGCAGAAGCCTACGTGGAGGGTATTGCCCTGAAACGGGGGAGGGATGCGGGGCTGGCGAAACGGATGGTGCGGGACAGCCTCTCGTTGCCTGCGGAAAAGGCGTTGGCGGGTCATCTGATCGATCTGCTTGCGTCCGATCAGGCCGATTTGTTGCGAAAGCTTGAAGGGCGCAGGGTGGCTAAGGATGGACGGGAGGTTTTCCTCCAACTGGCAGGGGCGAAGATAGTGGTGCATGAAATGGGTACCCGTGAGCGTATTCTCAGCGCCGTCAGTAATCCCAATGTTGCTTACGTCCTAATGATGCTTGGCTTCATCGGACTGTTTTTTGAACTCTCCAGTCCCGGCGTCATCCTGCCAGGGGTAATCGGCGGCATCTCCCTGCTCCTGGCCCTTTTTGCCTTCCAGTCGCTGCCGGTCAACTATGCCGGAGTACTTCTCATCATAGTGGCGCTGATCCTTTTTATCGCGGAGATCAAGGTCGTTTCCAACGGTATGCTGACAGTCGGGGGGGTGATTGCCATGGTGTTCGGTTCGCTCATGCTCTTCGAGTCACCCGATCCTTATCTGCGGGTCTCCTGGAGTGTAATTATTCCCACGGTGCTGGCCACAGTGGCGTTTTTCCTGTTTGCCGTCACCAAGGCCGTTGAGGCGCACCGTAAAAAACCCGCCACCGGAAGCGAAGGACTGCTGGGGGAGTATGGACGGGCGGAATCGGCGATTGCACCTGAGGGAAAGGTATTTGTGCGGGGTGAATACTGGGATGCGTGGAGTGATGAACAGATCGCCCGCGGGGAGAAGGTCATGGTGGTGGCCGTGGAGGGGCTACGGCTGAAGGTGAAGAAACAATAACCGGCGATCTGTTACTGAAAGACGATTCCCGGCAACAAACACATCTAAATTACTCATTTTCAGGAGGGTAAAAACATGTTCGACATTTTCAATTACGTACCGGTCATCTTCGTTGTAATCCTTTTTGTCATGTTCGTTGCCAGTGCGGTGCGCATTTTACCCGAATACGAGCGCGGCGTACTGTTCCGTCTCGGCCGTCTTGTAGGGGTGAGAGGGCCTGGGCTCTTTTTCATTATTCCCGGTGTTGACAAGATGGTCCGGGTCTCCCTTCGAACCGTGGTCTTCGACGTTCCGGCGCAGGACGTCATAACCCGCGACAACGTGACGGTCAAGGTCTCGGCGGTCGTATACTTCCGGGTGATGGATGCCGACAAGGCGATTGTGGAGGTGGAGAACTACCTTTACGCCACTAGTCAACTCGCCCAGACGACACTCCGGAGCATCCTGGGCCAGGTTGAGCTGGACGAGCTCCTAGCCCAGAGAGACAAGATCAACCGCGAACTCCAGGAGATACTCGACCGGCATACCGGTCCGTGGGGGGTAAAGATCGCCAATGTGGAGGTGAAGAACATCGACCTCCCTCAGGAAATGCAGCGGGCGATTGCGAAACAGGCCGAGGCTGAACGGGAGAGGCGGGCAAAGGTGATCCATGCCGAAGGGGAGTTGCAGGCCTCGGAGAAGCTGGCGCAGGCGGCGACGGTGCTGGCGGCTGAGCCGGCTTCCTTGCAACTCCGTTATCTTCAAGCACTTACTGAGATTTCCACTGAGAAGAACTCAACCATCATATTTCCGTTGCCTATCGACCTGATAAAGATGTTTATGGAAAAACGGTAAGGGCTTGTATTGATGAGTGAAACCATACTGGTTGTTGACGACGAAGAAAGCATAAGGAGTGCGCTGGCCGGGATACTGGAAGACGAGGGGTATCGGATCCTGTTCGCCAATGACGGCATAGAGGCTCTGGAGCATGTTCAGCGGGAACTCCCCGATCTGGCGCTGCTGGATATCTGGATGCCGCGATTGGACGGACTGGAGACTCTCCAGCGGCTGAAGCAGCTCTACCCCGCACTAACCGTGGTTATGATGTCTGGCCACGGCACAATTGAGACAGCGGTCAGGGCAACGAAGCTGGGCGCCTACGATTTTGTGGAGAAACCGCTCTCCCTGGAAAAGGTAATACTGACAATCGAGAATGCCCTTGGCATGAACCGGCTTAAGGAGGAGAACGTCGCCCTGCGTGGCATGCTGTTGAAGGGGCATGAGATGGTTGGCGTTTCTCCCTCCATGCGCAGGATTCATGAGCAGATCCGGTTGGTCGCCCCTACAAGCACGTCGGTCCTGATCTCCGGTGAGAACGGGACGGGCAAGGAGTTGCTGGCCCGCTGCATACACCACCACAGCCCGCGCCGGGACAAACCGTTTATGGAGATCAACTGCGCCGCCATTCCCGGGGAACTCATCGATTCGGAACTGTTCGGCCACGAGCGGGGCGCCTTAACCGGGGCAGTGGCGCAAAAGAAGGGGAAGTTTGATCTGGCGGACGGCGGCACAATCTTTCTTGACGATGTTGCCGATATCCCGTTGAATAGCCAAGCCAAGGTGCTGCGCATTCTCCGGGAGGGAAAATTCGAGCGGGTCGGCGGAACCCGGACGGTGGAGGTGGATGTGCGGGTGGTCGCCGCCACCAACAAGGCGCTTGAGGAGGAGATACGGGCCGGCAAATTCCTAGGCGACCTCTTCTACGGGCTCAATGTGGTGCCGTTCACTGTGCCGACGCTACGGGAGCGGAAGGAGGATATCCCACTTTTAATAGAACACTACCTTGAGATGTTCTGCCGGATGGAGGGCCGGGAGCGCAAGCTTTTGCTGCCGGAGGCGGTGGAATTGATGCAGCGTTACGAATGGCCGGGGAATGTGCGGGAGTTAAAAAACATTATCGAGCGGCTGGTGATAATGACGCCGGGGCGGGCCATAACAGCCGACCAGCTTCCCGTCAGCATTGCCTGCGAGCCGGAGCGGCGGCTTGGTGTGGCCAAGCGCGGCAGCCCCCTTGACTATAGCTCTATACGCGAGGCGCGGGAAGAGTTTGAAAAGGAATTCATCGTCCAGAAGCTGGAGGAGAATGACTGGGACATCAGCAAGACCGCTGAGTCGATAGATTTGGAGAGGAGTAATCTGCACAGGAAGATTAAAGGTTACGGTATTGATTTGAAGAAATAATTTATTCTAAATTGCGAGGTTCAGGCATGACGTTACTGGATACCATAATAGAAACCAATAAAAAATTCGTTCACCCCGGTGCATTTCCTCCGCTTCCCAGGAATCCGCAACGACAGCTTGCCATATTCACCTGCATGGATACAAGGCTTGTGGATTTTCTTGAACCGGCTATGGGTATACGGCGTGGGGATGCAAAGGTGATCAAGAACGCGGGCAACACGATAATAAACCCCAACGGCGAGGTCATCCGCAGCCTGGTAGTGGCCATTTTTATGCTAGGAGTAGATGAGGTATTTGTCATCGGCCACCGGGATTGCGGCATGGCGGAGGTAGATGTCGCCAAGCTGCGGGGACGGATGATCGCGCGAGGGGGCGACCCTCAAGTTATCGACAAATTGGTGCCGGATCTGGCACAGTGGCTGGGGGCCTTTGTTTCACCAGTGGAAAACGTGGCAAGTGTGGTGAGCATAATCCGTTCCAGCCCGCTCATCCCGCGTGATGTGCCAATCCACGGGCTGATATTTGGTCCCGATGACGGCCGCCTGGAAATAGTTGTTAGGGGTTACGACGGGATAGTTTAAGGAAATCAGAAAAGCATGTGTAGTGCCATATTAATGCCGAAGTCGGGAGAGGTGGAGTTCACAAGAATATCCTCGGATACGCCGAGGTCTAAGGCGATGCGTGGAGAGAAAGCGATGGTCGGCCCCATTATCCATTGAATTGAGGTAACGTTCAACTCCTTTAGCGAGCTCTGTTTATACATCGGTGTGTTCCAGTTGAGTTGGGTTTTGAATGCGAGCCACCAGAGTGGGCTCCAACCAATTCCAATGTTACCGAAGCCGGCCAGATGGCGTTGTTTGTCCGGTAGCACGTTGCCGGTGCTTGTTATCATGGCGCCAACAGCCCCGAACAGGCTCCAGTGACCCATTTGTAGTTTGTTGGCATCTGTTGCGCTCAACCAGAGGGCGAAATCGGTGCTGCCGCTGCCGTTCAGGTTGCCGCTATCGCCTGTGGGAAGCTTTAGACTGGCTCGCAACGCCACGGCCCGTGGCGATTCCTTTCCGTTGTGATAAAGTTGGACACCCCCTAGCAGACGTATGTCGCCAATCCCCCCGTTGGGCCGCATTATGTAGAAGCGCTCTCCATTCCGGTCTTCATAGCGGAACCGCAGCCTGTTGCGGCGCTGCGTGTCGCGACCGTTCTGGTCAATTTTGAAGAAGTCGTGAAAGGCTATGATGGAGTTGTCGATAAAACCACCGCCTTTGACAACGGTGGGGATATCCATACCTATCTCCACACCGTCTCTCAGACCGTAGCGGAGTGCGAGTGTTGTACGGTAGGTTTCGCCATCCAGGGTCATTGTTTCCAGACCGTTCTGGCTAATGGTGAAGTTGCTGGCCATGTCAAGAGATAGCCGGGCAGTTAAATGGACGGACGGAACGATAGTAGATCCCTCGGCGGCCGGCAGACCATATATCTGCACGAGTGGGCTTTGGTTGAAGGTGGCGAAGGGAGTGATCTCCATGGCGCGGACTTCGCCTTTTGGGCAGAGAACCGCCAGTAATATCACCAATACAGGAAACATGCAGCAGCGCATAATGGTTATAATTCGATTTGATTTCATCATATGGATAATCCGATAAAAAATGGCAGGCGCCACGGCAATGGGAAGGTTTTTTTTACACTGCAGCAATGGTGAAGCGTGGGGATTAACGGTAGCGGATTCCCGGAAGGAGAGGCTTTGCAGGTTTCTGACTGCAATTGACCCATCGATATCTGGAGGATTCCCACGACAGAGCACAAGGATACAGTTGACATATGTAAAAAAAATGTATAGAAAAGCCGATGTAGGTACATATATCAACAGTTCTAAGGAGATCAGGTTTATGCCCAAGACAAAAGCGCTAGGCTCGAAAGCTGTAACTGCTGCTCCAAAGAAAGCTGCTCCAAAGAAAGCCGCTCCAAAGAAAGCCCCCGTAGCCAAGCCCGCAACAACTGCTGCAAAGAAGGTTGCCGCTTCCAAGCCTCCCAGCGCCGCGCCAAAAAAGGCCGCTTCCGCCGTTGTCGCGAAAGCAGTTCCGAAAAAGGCCGTAGCTGCCAAGGCCGCTTCACCCAAGGCCACTGCGTCCAAGGCTGTTGGCGCGGCATCCAAAAAAGTCGGCGCAGTTGCAAAGAGTGTTACGGCGCGTAAGGCCGCCACTCCAACCAAGAAGGCTGTCGTACCCAAGGCTGCCGCCGCTGCTGTTAAGAAAGCGGCGCCAAAAAAGGCTACGACAACGAAAACAACTGTGAAAAAGGCTGTCGTCAAAAAACCGACTGCAAAAGCTAAGAAATAATCACGCGGCGTGAGGCCGCTTTGACTTCTATTTGTAATATATTTTGGGTCGGTTTTGCTTCAGGCATATGCCTGAAGTCTGGATTTGGTACGTCCTCAAGTCCCACTTCCGTCAAGTGGGACTTGAGGCAGAGTTTAAATCCTGATCGCTTCACGGACCGCCTTCATGGTAACGGAGGCTTCGTGGTACGCCCGGCGGCTTCCCCGATCAAGCACCTCATCAACCATATCTGGCTTCGACGCCAACTCGTCCCTCTTGGCCCGAAACGGGGCCAATGTCTCCACCACGTATCCAGCAAGTATCTTTTTGCAATCCACGCATCCTATCTGCGCACTGCAGCATTGCTTTACGATCTCCTCCCTATGCGCCTCTGGAACGTATAGCCGGTGGAGGGAAAAGGCCACGCAATGGTCGGGATCGCCCGGGTCGGCACGACGTGGACGTCCTGTGTCAGTCACCATGGACATGATCTTCTTCCTTGTTTCTTCGGCGCTTTCGGAGAGGTTAATGGCGTTGCCGTATGACTTGCTCATCTTGCGCCCGTCCAGGCCGAGCACCTTGGGGGTTTCGGTTAACAGAGTCGCCGGCTCCGGAAAGACCTCGCCGTAAAGATAATTGAAACGCCTGGCGATCTCTCGCGTGATTTCAACATGAGGAATCTGGTCATGACCGACCGGCACCTGCGTTGCCTTGTAGATAATTATATCGGCGGCCTGTAAAACAGGATAGCCCAGAAAACCGAAGGTGGAGAGGTCTTTGGCCGCCAGGTTCTCCTGCATCTCCTTGTAGGTGGGGTTGCGCTCCAGCCACGAGACCGGCGTTATCATCGAAAGGATCAGATTCAACTCCGCATGCTGAGGTACGCGGCTCTGTACAAAGATGGTGCTCTTTTCCGGGTCAATGCCGAAAGCGAGCCAGTCAAGCACCATTTCACGGGTGTTCTCCCGGATGGCTCGGGTGTCTTCATACTCGGTAGTGAGGGAGTGCCAGTCGGCGGCAAAAAAGAAACATTCAAATTGCTCCTGAAGCTGCCGCCAGTTGGAGAGCACCCCGTGGTAATGACCCAGGTGCAGCTTGCCGGTCGGTCGCATGCCGCTGACGATGCGTTTGTTGTTCATGAAAAGCGCTCCTATGATAAATTTCCGCTGTAACTACCCGTCTTTGCCTTCTTATCGCATCAGGAACTGGGTTACGCTAAAAACCAGATTGCTCTTGGGGCCGGCAAGCAGATGGATCGCAAGGCTAAGAATCGGTGAGATAACATAGCTGAACAGATTTGTGAAAAAGACCAGCACGATTATTATGATCATGCCGAACGGCTCGATGCGGGCATAGGCCTGGGCCTGACGGTATGGAAGCAGCCCCACGGCCACCCTTCCGCCATCCAGAGGCGGCACGGGGATCAGGTTGAATATGGCCAGAAGCAGGTTGATATAAACGGAAAAGGCCAGCATCAACATGAGTGGCTCAAGCATGAGCTGGAAGGGAGAGCCGGTGGGAATCCCTTCCCCGGCAGCCGCCAGAGCACGCATCAAGAAAGCGGAGAGGAGGGCGAGGGCGAAGTTTGTCACGGGTCCGGCTACGGCCACCCAGATCATGTCGCGTTTCGGGTTTCTTAAGTTGTTGAAGTTTACCGGCACCGGCTTGGCCCAGCCGATACCGATGATGAAGACCATCAGTGTGCCGATGATATCCAGGTGCTTCAAGGGATTAAGCGTGAGCCTTCCCATACTGCGGGCCGTATTGTCTCCCAGCTTGTCAGCCACAAACCCGTGGGACACCTCGTGACAGGTGATGGCCATAAGCGCAGGCGCAAGCATAATAGACAGCTTCAGAAAGAAGTTTTCCATTCGGTTCCTTACGGAGATAGAGTCAATTAAATATATTTATGGAAGTCCGGCTTACGTTTTTCTGCCAGCGCCCTGACCCCTTCTTTTGATTCTTCGGTGTTGTAGTACAGCGCAACTCCCTGAAGCCCTAGGGCGCTTATCCCGCGAATATGCTCCGTATCGACATTCATGGAGCGCTTTGCAAGGGCGATTGCCGTTGGGCTCTTCTCGTTGATCTCGTTCGCCCATTTTTCAACCTCTGCGTCCAATTGATCGGCAGGCACGCAGATATTCGCCAGACCGATATCCACCGCAGTCTGACCTTTGTACTGACGACACAAAAACCATATTTCCCGGGCCTTTTTTTCGCCGACAACACGAGCGAGCAGTGCTGTGCCGAAACCGGGATCGACCGAGCCCATCTTCGGCCCTACCTGTCCAAAGACGGCATTTTCAGAGCAGATAGTCAGGTCGCAGAGAAGCGCCAGGACATTGCCTCCACCTATGGCATATCCCTGTACACGGGCAATGACCGGCTTGGGCGCATCACGTATGGCGCTGTGCAGGTCTTCCGCAGGAAGGCCGATGGTCCCCTTCCCCGTGTAGTGTCCGTCATGGGTGCTTTGATCGCCACCGGTACAGAAGGCCTTTTCACCGGCGCCGGACAGGACGATGCAACCGATCTCCTTGTTCCAGGAAGCCTCCTTGAAGGCATGGATCAGCTCATCACAGGTTATGCCGCGAAAGGCATTGTATTTTTCCGGCCGGTTTATGGTGATGTATGCCGTCCGTCCCTTTACCTCGTAAATAATGTCCTGATATTCCATGTTATTGTCACTCCTACTGTTTATTTGGTTTGTTAGGTTATGCGTTTCTTGCTTAATTCATCATTTGGTGGTGGTGCAGGGGAAATCAGGCTCTCCTTTCCTGGATGGCGGTGCCTCCATAATGTTTTGCCTGTGCATACGCTCAACTACCCCGGGCCGGCGACCACCTTTTGATCGTGCAACCGGGCGATTTCGGCGCTGCCCAGACCCAGCAATTCGGAAAGGATTTCGTCTGTATCGGCACCGAGGATTGGGGCCGGGCGGGGACGGAGCCGTTCTGCTCCGGAAAATACCAGCGGGCTGCCGGGGGTCAGGTATTTGCCGATTCCCGGCTGTTCGAGCATATGAAACATAGGATTTTGTGGTGAGCACGCCGGGTCTTCTTCCAACAGTTGGCGGAAGCTCTGATAAGGCCCCCAGCAGACCCCGGCGGCGGAAAACTTATCCTCCAGTTGCGACAGAGTGCATGCGCCTATAACCGGTTCCAGTATACCGGTGATCTCCTTGCGCGCAAGGAACCGGTTCCCCTCTGCGTCAAGATCGAGACCGAGACGGCTTTCTAGCGCCAGAACCTGTTCCCTGACTCCCACCGCGTTAACAAGCGACTTCCACTGGCGGAGGGTAAGGGCGACAATCATGACGCACCTGCCGTCACAGGTTTTGAAGTCCTTGCCGTAAGCGCCGTACAGGTAGTTTCCGATCTTCTGACGATCCTCATTGTTAACCATTACCTCGGCGATGTTGCCAAGATGGCAGGCGGTTGCCAGCGCCACATCAGCCAGGGCAATCCTGACCAGTTGTCCGTTTCCGGTCAGCCGTCGGTGGCGCTCAGCCGCCAACAGGCCTACAGCG
>JBAQKZ010000066.1:0-5337 GCA_049301475.1 Geobacteraceae bacterium
GAATCAGGGCCGCGCTTGAGCCGGGAGCGCCGAGGGGAGGCTCGTTCGTGCGGATAGATATAAGCGATAACGGAGAGGGAATTGCGCCGGAAAACCTCGTGCATATATTCGACCCCTTCTTTAGCACCAAGGAGCCTGGAAAGGGGACCGGCCTCGGGCTTGCCATCGCCTCCAGGATTATCGAATCATTTGGGGGACGGATAACCGTCGAAAGCGGGCAGGGTGAGGGGAGCACGTTCATCGTCCGGCTGCAGGCGGGAAACGTTGCGTTGTCCGGTTAGAAAATTGCATTACCCCAAAAATCCCCTCCCCCCTTGCGGGGGAGGGCCAGGGAGGGGGGTGAAGTCGGCAGATTTGAACACTTTCGCGACTTCACCCAACCCCCAACCCCCTCCCGTCAAGGGAAAGGGAGCAAACCCAAACTTGACATCGCTACTGGATCGGGAAAACAAGTCTCTGGATAATGGGTGACATGATGGCGGGTGAGGATCGTAAAAAACGGATACTGGTGGTGGACGATGAGGAGAACATGCGGCACATGCTGCAGGTGATGCTCCGGAAAATGGGCTATCCGGCGGAGAGCGCAGCCGACGGCAGAGAGGCGTTGCGAATGGCGGGAGGGAAAAATTATGATTTTATTCTCTGCGACATAAGGATGCCGGTTCTTGACGGGCCGGGTTTCCTGAAGGAGGTTGCAGTCGAGGGTATCCGAAGCACGATCATCATGATGTCCGCCTACGGCACTCTGGATACCGCCATAGAATGCATGAAGCTCGGAGCATATGACTATATATCCAAGCCGTTCAAGGCTGACGAAATACTGCTGGTGCTCCGCAAGGCAGAGGAACGGGAGAGGCTCAAGGCCGAAAACCTGTGGCTGAAGCAAGAGATTAATCGTGAGTATTCGTTTGCCAACATCGTCAGCAAAAACCCTCGCATGCTGGAGATATTCACCCTTATCCGAAAGGTCTGCGACTACAAGACCACGGTACTTGCACTCGGAGAATCGGGTACCGGCAAGGAGCTTATCGCACGCGCCGTACATTATAACGGCAACCGCAGGGATGCGCCGTTCGTGGCGGTAAATTGCGGGGCCATCCCCGAAAGCCTCCTGGAGTCAGAGCTGTTCGGGCACGTCAAAGGGGCCTTTACCGACGCATATAACGACAAGCCTGGCCTATTTGAACAGGCCGATGGCGGCACACTGTTTCTGGATGAGATCGGCGAAATGCCCCTTTCCCTTCAGGTAAAGCTTTTGCGTGTGATGGAGGACGAGCTTATCCGCCGCGTCGGGGCGAGCGTCTCCAAAAAGGTGGATGTCCGATTGGTTTCCGCCACTTCCAAGGAGTTGGATCGGGAGGTTGCCCAGGGGAGGTTCAGGGAAGACCTCTATTTCCGCCTGAATGTCTTCAGCATCAAGCTACCGCCCCTTCGGGAGCGGCCGGAGGATATCCCGCTTTTGGCTGACCACTTCCTTGCGAAACATGGCGAAAAACTGGGCAAACCATCTGTGGCGGTTACTTCCGCAGCCCTGACAGCCATGCTTGACTACCCCTGGCCCGGCAATGTAAGGGAACTGGAGAACTGCATTGAGCGTGCGCTGGTGCTGTGCGAAGGGAATCTTTTGGAGGCGGGACTGCTCCCCGATGCGCTACGGGGGAAGAGTGTCAGTATCCGGTCACCCGAAATGGCGTATGATTCCCTTTCCATCAAACAGGCGGAGGAATCGATGGAACGGGAACTGATCCGGCGGGCGCTGGAGAAGACCGGCGGCAACCGGACCCATGCCGCCAGGCTTCTTGAGATAAGCCACCGGGCGCTTCTTTACAAGATAAAGGAGTATGGGATAGAGTAGTCATAGTGCCGGTTTTTGCGGAGTCTGGTCACCAAGCTATAAAAAAAATGCATAGTAAGCTGGTCTCTTCCCATCTTTGAATGCTACAAGTTGCCGGAATTACAGAAACCGAGAATGGGATGGGGGGCTATTCAATCTGGCATGCAGGTTGCTTCACAACTAACTGAAATGGATATAAGGAGGAGGTTTGATGAAACAATGGGCGTTTTTACTTCTAGCTTACATGTTGCTTGCACCACTGGCGGCTCCTGCCGTGGCGATGTCCCAGCAGGGGTGCGGCGGGGATTGCGCCTCGTGCCATTCCTTGAGCGATAAAGAGGCGGGCGACCTTCTGAAGAACGTGGGGACGGTCAAGGCGGTTGGAATGGCTCCGGTGCGGGGTCTCTTTGAGTTGACCCTGGAAAAGGACGGCAGGCATGCGACCGCTTACATTGATTACGGCAAGAAGCACCTCATAACCGGTCCGATTTTCGACATTGCATCAGGGCGGGTTATTTCGCCTCTCCCCGTTAACGCGGAGAAGAAACCGACCAACGTGGATATTGCCAAAATACCCCTGGATAATGCGCTGATCATGGGGAACCCGAAGGGAACTAAGAAGCTGTTCGTCTTTACCGACCCTGAATGCCCTTTTTGCGTCAAGCTGCACACTGAGCTGAAAAAGCTGGTGGCGATGGAGTCGGCGTTGACGATTTACATTAAACTATACCCACTCAAGATGCACCCAAAGGCATATGACAAGGCGCGAGTGATTCTTGGCGCAAACTCCCTTGAACTTCTTGAGCGCGCATTTTCCGGCTCTCCCCTCCCCCCTCCGGGGACGAAAGATACGGCGAAGCCTGTGGACGATTCGATCCGATTCGCCGAGTCGGTAGGGATAAACTCTACACCAACACTTATTTTCCCCGACGGCAGAATCATGCCGGGGTTTCAGGATGCCGAGGCGATGCGTAAGTTGCTGCGGTAGGCTCCGCTTTTTTATTGAGGTCAATCTGAATGCCAACCATTACTATAGACGAATACCCTCAACTGTCTGCGCTTTGCTGGAGTCGTATCGTGCGCACTGTTGAAGAACCGGAGGCTTTGCAACTCTATGAATCCGGGTGGCGTTTTATCGAAAAAGACCGGCTCACCTCCTCTGAGCAGGCGCTTATCACCAAGCTTGCAGAACTTTACGGTAACGGAGTTCTCAATGTTTAAGCGGTCGCTACGCCAATTCAGTCGGATGCTTCCTATCTGGAGCGATGCATTACTACAATGGGCATAACGGAAACGGAACGACTGGAAAGCGGTCTGAAGTTGTTGTCTCAAAGCTTATGCTGAATCGTTTTCACACTGTTCGAGAAAAAGATGAAATAGGGAAGTGTCACTGATTTCTTAAAACTGGGGTTCAAGGATGTGACAGCGCTTAAAAAAACTGCTTAAAGATCGGTTAAATGAGGTGTAAAGATGAAAACCACTGGTAAATACTGGATAAATACGCCGCTTTTGATTCTCCTGTTCATGCTGCTGCCGACGCTTTCCCTGGCGGACCCCGGCGACCAATACTGCATCACCCCTCCGTTTATTACCGCCGGGATTAAGCCCAACCTGCTTCTTATGATCGACAACTCGGCAAGTATGTATGATCTGGCATATGTAGACAAGGGGAAGAAGCACTGCGCAACAAATACCGGCACATCGTGTTTTTACGACAGCGACTGCCCATCCGGCGACACATGCAGTGTTTTTGACCGCTCACCCTACTACTGCTACGACGAAACATATAGAAGCACTAACAACTATTACGGCTATTTCGACAAGGATACCTTTTACTACTACCGGTCTGGAACAGATGACTTTGCGCCGGTTGCTTCGGCCTTCCCTTCCGGCTGCGGGTCAGTATCTGCAGGGAGTACTACAAAGAGCATTGCCAATACCATGTGTGTAGAGTATCTCCGCCCGAATACCCTCTATAGCTTCGTCGCCAAGGGGAACTATCTAAACTGGCTTACCGCTTCAAAGTTAGACATTGAAAAAAAGATACTTACCGGTGGGAAATTCGACGGCTCCGGCCTGATTCCCGAATCCCGCGGCTGCGTGGGGCAGGGGTATGTCAAGGATGCGGATACCGCTGATTTTGTGAATTATTCGGGGGACGGCACAAACAATACCAATACGGGCTTGGGGGTAACCTTCACCGTTACCGGACCTAGTAACCCATTCAACACAACCGCCCCCTCTGCCGGTGGAGAAACCAACATCAATCTGTATGCAGGCAATACCCCTTACAACTCAGAAAAATGCCAGGCTGCCATTACTGCCATAGCTTCAGCCAACGGCACAGGCCAAGTCGCATCCGCGGTCGCAGACTGCCTTTCATCAACTACGCCACCGACCGGCACCTGCTCTATCCAGAACATAGATCCAAATACAGGAGCTGCCGTTGCCCAACCGTGCTTGGACACCTCGCCGCCTGCCACCCCCAACTGTCAGCCCCCGGCAGTTCCGGCGCATTGTGCGAAAAATAGCGCCTTAACAGCGTGTACGCCTGGCACAAGTATCGGGTGTATTGTAGCGGGAAATGTCTGCTCCGCCGGAAATGTTGGCGCCTCCTGTAGCGTTGCCGCTGATTGTGACCTTAAAAAATGTTCAGGGGATTTAAACAGAACATGTTCAGTGACTACCCCTGATTGTCAAAAGTCAGCGGTTATGGGAACCTGCAAAAACGGAAATGCCGCCTGCAGTACGGACGCCAACTGTTCTGGCAAGAATAACGTCTGCCAGAATTACGTTGCCGGGTACAACTATGGCACATGTGCAGTTCAAACAGCGGGCGTCTGTTCCGCAGGTGGAGACCAGGGGCCATGCCTCTATGCAACCGGCGGCAATCTTGGAGTCTGTCAGTTCTCTCCCCATGAGACACTGGTGAAGACCAGCGTCTTTTTCGGCTCCAGCATGCAGACCTGTTGGGCTTTGAGCAAGAACAATACTGCTCCGGGGGTGGATGACTATAACGCTATTGTCAAAAACTGCCCCATCATCTATGCCGGATACAAATCGTGCTCTAACAATCCAATGCTGACCTGTACAAATAATTCTGATTGTGGGTCGGGCAACACCTGCAATACCGGGCCTGCGGCAATCGGGCCAGGGAACTCGGCCCTTCTCTGCGGGCTCAATTACGAAGGGCAGATGTTTGTGAACAACCCAGCCGGGTCTCCAACATGGACTGTAGTATCTTCGCTCCCCTCGCCACTACCGGCGGTATGCAGCGCCGGTGATACGGTTCAGGCCTGCGTTCTGAAAATAAATACGTTCTTTTGCAACAATTTGTCAGTACCGTCAGTTACAGACCCGACCGATGCTCCTTCCGACACTTCGCTCACCGATAACCTGCCGGCGATTCTATCCGGCATTGGAGTGGATGCTCAGTTGGGAGGGGTGATCAAGACTATGAGGGCCAGTGTGGCGGTGCCCACTCCGGCCTGTACCACCAGCAG
>JBAQKZ010000067.1:0-23738 GCA_049301475.1 Geobacteraceae bacterium
CGCCTTGCCCAGTCCGGACCGGGCAATGGCATGGTCCGGCGCCAGCGCAAGGGCCTTGTCATAATAGCCGATCGCCTCGTCAAATCTCCCCCATCGGACGCAGATCGCCCCGAGGTTGGCATAGGCCGTGGCGGAACCTGGGAAAATCAGCAGCGTCTCCTGGAACAGCCGATAGGCCCCCGCATGGTCGCCCCGCTCGTCCAGGGCAATGCCGTAATTATTGGTAATCAGATAATTGTCGCTGGTGACCGCCAGGGTGTGGCGGCAGATCGAAATACTGTCCTTCCAGTAGTCCAGTTGATGCCAGGTGACGGCAGTCAGAACGGAGATCGCCAGGCCGCCTACCGTACCTAGAATGGCCCGCCGCCAGCGCCACCCCTGCGTCAGGTCTGAGGCCAGCCAGCAGCAGGCGATGAACAGGCCGGTGAGGGGAATATAGGTGTACCTGTCCGCCATCGACTGCCCCCCGACCTGGATCAGGCCGATAACCGGCAGGAGGGTGACCAGGTACCAGAACCACCCCGTGACTAGGTAGGGGTAACGGCGGCGGAAACGGACTACCATCACGGAAATAACGAGCAGCAGAACACCTGCCGCAATGGCCTGCGAGTACGACAACCAGCGGGGAAAGGGGTAAAGAATCGCCAGCTCTTGGGGCCAGAACATCAGACCGATATATTTCACGTAGGCAATCAGGGCATTAGTGATACGGAGCACGACAGGGATCTTGGCAAGTGTCGCCATCGCTCCCCCCTCGTGCTGGCCATAGATGGTGATGGCCGCAGAAAGGGCGGAAAAGAGGAAGAAGGGGGTTTTCTCCCGGACAAGGGCGAAGAAGAGGGGCATGCCGCCGGACGGGGCGCCGGTTTCCCCAGCCGCCTCATCCCTTGCGAATCGATTGAACGGCCAGTAATCGAGCAGCAGCATCACCAGCGGCAGGGTCACCAGCATAGGCTTGCTCATAAGCCCGGCGACGAATGCGAGCAGGGAGCAGAGATATGGCCTGTACCCCGGCTTTTTCACGTAGCCGGCATAGAAATGGAGCGACAACAGCATGAATAAACAGCTCAGCACGTCCTTGCGCTCCGCCACCCAGGCGACCGACTCCACATGCAGGGGATGGAGGGCGAAGAGCGCTGCCACGGAGAAGCTTTGCCAGGGTGCGCCGGTGATCCTGACGAGTAGCAGAAACAGGAGCAGCCCCGAAAGAGCATGAATGACCACGCTGGTCAGGTGATGGCCTCGGGGGTTCAGGCCGAACATCTGAACGTCCGCCATATGCGACAGCCAGGTCAGTGGGTGCCAGTTCGACATGGCGGTGGCGGTGAAGGCCCAGGCGATTCCCGAAGCCGTCAGCCCCCCCTTTACCACCGGGTTGGTGGTGACATATCCCGTGTCATCGAAATTTATGAACTGGTGGTTGGCGGTCTTTGCGAAGACAGTCAGGGTGACGACAACCAGAATGATCGAAAACATCAACTTGAAACGCATGATTGGTCCTTTGGTCTGGAGAGTATCAGAGCTGGTCCCAGGTACCAATGAAACCCATGAGGCAATATAGGAAGCCGATTTTGTCTGATTCAGGAGAGCAGTAAAATACCACTGCTCCATCGCGTTTGCCCCCTGTAACAAAAAAGTCGAAGAGGCATCACAAAGCAATTTAGGGTCTGTCATGGAATAAGTGTTACAATTAGGCGCTCAGATTCAGGTTGGATTTGGTCGAACTGATTGAGCAAGACCGCAGACGTAGCAGTGCTACGTTGAGGATTTTGCGATTGAAGTTCGGCCAAAGACGGCCTGAAGATGAGATGCATAATGTTATAGTTATTCCATGACAGACCCTTAGTACTATATTTTTGCTTGTTCGACCTTTAATTCGACAAGACGCTTAATCTCAGGGAACAGCGTCATTTCATGGGGCAAACCATGACCACTGGCAACTGCCCGGGTTCGTTGCCGGGCATAGATATCCTCTACCGCTTTAGTCAAATCATTGACAAACCTGGAGACCGTGAGATCTTTGTTTGCCCCTTTGACCCTCAACCATCCGAAAACTCTATGAGAAGTATTATCAACAAAAATCACTCGAGCATTATTATCGTTTGTTCGCAACAGCACAGCCGAGAACTGAAGTTTAACAGATTGACCTTTATTATTGATTATTTCAAAGACCAGCTGCCTGATGAGTTTTGGGGGTCCGACAAATTTATCGAGCTTATTCTTATCTTCATTTTGCAGAAATTCAAATGGTCCATATCCAGGATATTTTGATTTAAGCTCTGACATTAAACCCGTATATTCAGATGTCTCATCGATACCAGTTAGCTTTAAAACATGGGCTTTGTCATAAATAGTAGCGGCCTTCTGATTTTGATTCCATCGTTCTGTTTGTATCAGCCTTTCGGATGCAACATTTGATAAGCGAAGATGGGGAAGAATGATTTCTCGGTGTTTTAGCAGGCCCAGCACATTTGTTGCCAACACCTGTGCACCGATACTGTGAGGGGCTGAAAATTCCAGGTAGAGGTTGTCATCAGTATTGATGATCCCTTGCTCACTGTAGGATTTTGAGCCTTCATCCGCCATTATGAAGTAGCTCAAGAAATCTTCTGCCGACCCCATTTTAACCTGTTCCAGGTCTCTCATGACCTCAGGTTCTTTTATTCGGTTTTCAAGTTCCTTCTCATCAATGACAATAGGTGAGTTACTTCCTATAAGTTCTGCATCAACGTGTGTAAGCCAAATCATTGTGTACTTAAAATTTTGTCGTAAACTTTTTACCACTGACTGTAAATTTTCTTCTGTCAATTCATAGAGTGGCAACCATTGACAAATAATGCCGCCTGGATTGAGATGATCAGCCGCGAGTTTAAAATATTCAGTAGTATAAAGATATCCTGCTCCGCTAAACCAGGGGTGGATTGGGTCGGCAGTGATAACGTCGAACTTCTCCTTTGTGGTCATCAGAAAGTTGCGCCCGTCGTTGAATACTATCTTCAACTTCGGATTTGCTTTGTTCAGAACATAGTGATTGTAGATGCCAAAGGATTTTGCCACTCCGAGGACTTTGGGTTCTATCTCGGCTAAAGTTATCTGTTCAACGGTCGGGTGGACTGATGTTGCCCCAAGGGTCATGCCGCTACCTGTACCCAGCACAAAGACTTTTTTTGGGTTGGGGTGGAGAAGCATTGGCAGGTGGCCCAAGGTATACTGGCATTGCTTGTCTTGGTTGGCGTTTGATGCCTCGACTCTACCGTTGGTAATGAAAAAAAGTGACCCGCTCGATTGAACCGAACTAATGATTGAATTGGTTCCCTCTGCATAATATATGATATCGTTATTGGCCAAAACTTCTTTCGTTTTCTCGGGAGTGCTGAACATTTCTGGAGAGTTGGATTGATAGACCGCATACATTCTTGAATCCCATAATTCCCATAAGTTAGTAGTGAATACTGGTGCCATTATGGCTATTATTGCCATACATGATGTTAGTATGTTCAGTATTTTATTGTGCATGACACTGACCATCACGAGTAGCCCATATCCAATATTAATCAGGATAATTATCTGCAAAGACCTTTGTATGCCAAAAAGATAGATGAAGACGAAACCGCTGATCGCTGAGCCAAGTATTGCCCCAACAGTGTTGAATGAAAGTATTTCGCCGACAGCATGTCCCACTATTTTTTTATATTGGCCATGTATCTTGCCCGCCAACGGAAAAGCGACCCCCATAAAAAATGCCGGGATAAACATGAATGAAAAAGCAGTTATGAAATGTGTTAGCTGCTTGGTCTCAAAATAGTTGATTTTGAACTTTATGATCTGAAAGGAATTAAGGATTTGTGCAGAGTATGTTGGAAGTTCCCTGATGTGTGTTGAAATCAATAAGGCCGATAGCCCAATAATTACCTGAATAAGACCAAAAAAAACAACTAGGTTTCTTAATGGTCGTGCTGTTCCTTTGCTCCGTTTTCCCAATACTTTGGCCAGAAGGCCAAGTGCCGAACTCCCAAGGCCAATACCGGAAAGGAAAGCCATCAACAAAATAGCAAAACCGTACGTTGTGGCGCCGATGACAATAGAGAGAATCCGAGTCCAGAGCACTTCATAGGCCAAAGCACAGAATCCGCTCACTCCGATACCCCAAAGCACCAACTTGAGCGGGAACGTGTGCTCCGCTAACTCTGTTACGGCGATATCCTGATTTCCTGAGTCAGATATCGATTCATCTGTGAATATGGTTTCATCCACAACAACCGGAACCTTTGCCTGTAATGCAAAGGCAATAATACAGACAAACAAGTTAATAGTCATTGCTATGAACAACGTAGTGCTGACTGAATAATGTGGCAGAAAGTAGAAACCGGTTAAGGCGGTTCCTACGACCGCGCCAATGGTATTAATCCCGTAAAGGAAAGAAAGATGGCGACCCAGACCCTTCAGGCGACGGGCAACAAAACTTGATAATACAGGTAGCGTCCCGCCCATGAGCGTGGTTGGCAGTATAAGGGCAACTGCAGCAAAGGCGACACGGATTATTGAGAGATAGAGAGGGGATGTTTCGTTTATCTGTGCCAGCGGGATGTATATTTGTGGATAAATGCGCATCAGGCCCCAAAATAGCAGGGCTGACAAGGCTATCCCGAGTTCCAGGAATCCATACAGGCGCAGTAATTTTGTAGCATTGCCGATTTTCTTGCCGATTATATAACTGCCCAAGGCCAACCCGCCCATGAAAACAGCCAACACAGTGGTGACAGCAAGATGAGACCCACCAAAAATGAGGCTTAAGTAGCGAACCCACAGCATTTCGTAGATGAGAGCCGCAGCTCCCGATAAAAAGAAGATAAAATATATCAGTGCTGTAATTAGAATTCCCATATGTCTAACTCCTGTTTTAAGTAATGAACTACCCCGCCGCAAGCAGCGGGGTAGTTCATTTCCACGGAACTACTCTTTCCCCTTCTCTGCTTACCTCTAATTGCGCCTTCAGGAGAGCAATCCTCTGCTCGGCACTCCCTTTGTACTCAAGATAGGTGATCGGAACCGTTTTCACGAACTGCTGGTAATGAAGAAGCGCCTGGCGGGGCTGCCCCCTCTTTTCGCATATTTTCCCGAGGTTCAGATGGGCCATAGATTTATCGGGGTCTGTCGTGCCCGGAGGGGCCTGCAAGGCGGCCAGATAATACTTCTCGGCCCTGTCCAGATCTCCCTTGATCGCCGCCAGGGTCCCCATCTGGGTCAGGGCGTCGGCAAAGCGCGGATTGAGTTCAAGGGTCTTCTCCCACTCAAGTCTGGCGGATTCCAGATCCCCATTCTCCAGCAGCGCCGTGCCGAGATTGTAGTGGGCTCCCGGAGATGCGGGATCATTCGTGACCCCGCTGGCAAAGAGCGACAGGTTGTTCTTCCAGTCGAGATTCCTCTGCACGGTGAGTGCGGCCACGGAGATCATGACGACGATCGTTCCGCCCCAGATCAATCGTCTCTTCCCTGCATTGGCAGGCATCGATGAAAACAGCGCCCCGAGCCCGATGAAAAAGCCTGCGGCCGGCATATAGAGATAGCGTTCCGTGAGCAGATCGCTCGGTATCGGCACTATGTTAGAGATCGGCGCATAGTTGATGACAAACCAGGCAAGCCCGAACAGCCCTGCCCGATTGCGGCCGCGGACAACCCGCCAGGCGGCCCAGAAGATGAAAAGCATGGCCGGTAGATACCAGAAAGGGGTGAAGAGCCCACCCTCCGGCACTTTATGAAACAATGTCAAATCAACCGGAAACAGGAGCAGGCCGAGATACTGGGGAATAATGTGGTAGTTCTGGGCCAGTCGGCTGACCAGCCCATCGGCGGGAACGGTGGCCCCCACAATGCCCTGGAGCGAATAAAATCGCATCGCGAAGTAGAGCAGCGTAAGGAGGAGATAGGGGGTCAGCAGCAGAAACCGCTCCTGCCACGTCAGCCTCTTCTCTTCGTCTTGCAGCGGAAAAAATGTGGCGGGAAATATCACCGCCGACATCATGAACGCGGTTTCCTTGCTGAGAAGACCGCAGAGGAAGAGAATCGGGGAGAGCAGCAGCAGCTTTTTCCCCTTTGCCCTGGCATCCATGTAGGCCAGCAATGAAGCGAGGCTGAAGAACAGCGCGAGCAGCGTATTCCGGGCAGAGATGAAATTGACCGCTTCGCTGTTTACCGGATGAATGCCGAATAAAAGGGCGACGGCCAGCGCGGACCATTTGTCAACCAGGAACCTGCGACAGACAAGGTAGAGCAGGATGACATTCCCGATGTGGATGATGATGTTGACGCCGTGATACCAGGCAGGGTTCATCCCGGCCAGCCGGTAATCCAACAGATAGGTGGCGCGGTTCAGCGGGCGGTAATAAGGCTTGATAAGGTCCGGCGCCAGCAGCACTTCGGGAATATTGCGCAGGCTGAACGTCTGCGGGTTGTTGACGATGATGACTTCGTCGTCCATGACAAAACCGTTGAAAAAAGTGACGGAATAAACCAGCAGGGTGACTGCCGCCAGAATCAGGAGGGGTATCCATATCTGCTTTTGCAGCCGGTTTTGCAAAATTCCCGGGGTTCTCATCTCATTTGGTCCTTGATGCATCGGAGCCGGAGCGGGCGGCAACCACGATCAGCGTCCCCCCCCGCTTCATAAGCGTGCCGATCATTAGCGCCGGAACCGAGAGAATGGTCAGCAAAGCGCCAAGGACCACCCCGGAAAACCGGGCCGGTTTGCCGGTTTTTGTCCGCTTGCCAGTAAGGAAGTCGAAGAATACGTTGGGCTGCGCCTGTATACAGTTCAGTGCGCTCTGCGACCACCCCAGCAGGTCGTATTCGATCTCCTGGTGCCATCTGCGCAGGATTGTGAAACCGCTCGTGTTGAGGCTATACCGCAGTGAGTCTCTGTCAAAATGATAGAGATGGCGCGGGACATCGGCGTGCAGCCATTTCGGGCCAAAGAGCCTGGCCTGCAGACCGCCGAAATCGGGCACTGCTATAATCAGGCGCCCCTCCGGCTTGAGCAGCCCGGCAATATTGGCCAGCATGGCGGGGATATCGCGCATATGCTCCAGGGTGTGCCACATGGTGATGCAGTCAAACAGGGCATACCCTGCAAATTCCTCGACCGTCCCATATACCTCAAGGCCTGCATCGCGGGCCGGTCCCGGATTGAGTTCGGTCCCGGCCACCTGCCAGCCGGCACTGCGCGCGCCGATAAGAAAAGAGCCGTCACCGCAACCGATATCGAGCAGCCTCCCCCCACCACTGCCAGGAAACACAGATTTCACGAATCCGAGGCGTCTGCCGGTGCAGTATCGCGCCGTGAGCCCGTGCCGGTTTCCATAGTACTGCGCGGCATAATAGCGGCCAAGGTCGCCGGGCTGCGGCACGGTATGGCCGAGCCCGCAGCGGGGACATCTGTCGATGGCAAAAACTTCGCCGGTCATCGGTTCCCGCACTTCAGGCAAGAGGGGAGCCAAACTCTCTCCGCAAACATTGCACTTCTGCTGCATCGTATCTTGCTCCGTCATTTGAAATCCGCCATGCTGCGGCCGCCGCGATTCGACGATGCCGCGCGGTAGGGCCTGCCGGGACAGAACATCCCTCCCAAACCGGCAGGCAGTCGGCAGCCGGTTTTTTAATCTACCTCAGAGAGCTAACAACAGGCAAGTATTTATGCCCATTTAATCCAACTCTGGCATATAGCGAAAACATAACAAACTAAAGATATTGCGATGGAACGCATTGTGTCGCCTACAAATGCCTGATTATGGGACGATTACAAGGTTGTGGTTTTTTCTTCCTTTTCTTCTCAATTTTGAATTACTATCATTTTTTATCGACCAAATCTGGCGCCGTTATACCACCAAAAGGAGCCCCGCTTTATGCAATTGTCGATTGTCATTCCGGTTTACAATGAGAAGGAGACTATCAGGGATATCTACGACGCGGTGAACGCTGTCCCCATCGACAAGGAAATCATCCTCGTTGACGATTGTTCAACCGACGGCACCCGCGAGATACTCCAGGGGCTGGCAGGTGATTCCACCCGGGTCCTGCTGCATGACCGGAACATGGGAAAAGGGGCGGCGCTCAGGACCGGCTTCAAAAATGTGCGCGGGGATATCGTTATCATCCAGGATGCCGACCTGGAGTACGACCCACGTGAGTATGGCAAACTGATCCGGCCGATACTGGAAGGGAAGGCCGACGTTGTCTACGGTTCGCGTTTTGTCACCGGAGAATACCGGCGGGTGCTATATTTCTGGCATATGGTAGGTAACAAGTTTCTTACACTGTTGTCCAACATGATGACCAACCTGAACCTGACGGATATGGAAACATGCTACAAGGTTTTCCGGCGGGAGGTCTTGGAGAGAATCACCATCGAGGAAAACCGCTTCGGCTTCGAACCGGAAATCACCGCAAAAATTTCAAAACTGGACATCAGGCTCTACGAAATAGGGATATCGTACTCAGGCAGGACGTACAAGGAAGGAAAGAAAATCGGCTGGCGGGACGGGATTTCCGCACTCAAATGCATCATTAAATACAACCTGCTCCGCTGAAGGGGGCCAACCGGCAGAAACCCACACCTCATGCGGGCCCATTTCTTTGCGACAATCGCTTTCTTCGCCACTCGATGCCCGCCAGCGCAACGCATGCAGCGATCCCCCCCAGACTGACCAAACCTCCTATCTTTAGCTCCAACGGCTCATATTTCATCTCGAGCAGATGCCTTCCCGCAGGCCAGGGAACCGCCCTCACCAGAAAATCTGCACGCCATACGGGTACTTTCCTGCCGTCAATTACTGCCTTCCATCCCGGCCAATAAGAGTCATTGACAACAAGGATGCCATTGCTGTTTGCAACTGCTTCAATCCTCAGGTAATCGCTCCTGCGCTCGACCTTGAGAACCTGCCCGGATACAGGCCCCCCGTAAGGAGCCGCTCCTTCGAGAACTGTCGTCGCTTCGCCACGCTCAATGGACCGGACCAATGCGTCCAGCGCATCCTTTTCACCCGTAACATGAATGACGTTACCGGCGAAAGCCGCCCATTGGCGATGCGGCACCTGCCAGGCGGCAAAGCCCCATTCGGCGCTTTCCAGCACCTTTACTCCCCCGGCGCTTGCAACCCGCGCTATTTCAACCTCATCGGCAAAGTAGGGATCTTTGATGATCTCGTGCGTTACGGCATATCGCCGCAGGGCAAGCACGGACCGGACCCCCAGCTGTCGAGAAAACGTGCGCGTCAGTAATTCAAAACGTTGCGGAACCAGGCCGGTATAGGTGTTGAATTGATCTATGCGTGATAGAACATTATAGGCTGGCGCTCCCATGTGCGATTGAACGGCAATTTGGCCGTCGTCATCGTCGAGATCATCCGGATAGAGAAAGTTTTTCTCAATCGGCATCAGTATTCTTACCTGTTCTCCACTATTCCTGAGTTGCCTCAGGGGTGCCTCATCGCAGACATTGCGGCCTCCAGCGTGCATGGCAAAAGGCGAGGCAAGCGACAACTGGAGAAAGACCAGGCCGGCTGTCGCAGCCGGAAACCAGGGACGCAATCCGGGCCAGCGACATGCACCGACAACAAGGGAGGCGAGCGCAGTTAGCGACAAGCCGGCATGAATGAGCCCTGTAGCAAGATTATGCCGTGACTGGAAGGCCGCTTCCCTGGAAGCAATCTCCGTAAAGCCTGCACCGAAACCTTGCCAGTTCATAAAGAGGAACGCCAACAGGATCGACGCCACTCCTCCCACTCCTGCCAGAACTGCCCAGGATTTTGATGGTCGATGCGACAGCCGGTCCGAACCAAACGCCGCAAGGAGCGAGATGCAGAGCGTAAAGGGACCGATCATCTTCTCTGCATAGCGAAACTTGCCCCAGACCGGTATATGACGCAAAGCCTGTTCAGCTCCGGCATTGAAACCAAAAGCCAGCCAGAGCAGTATCAGTGAGGAAATGCAGAATATACGGGTTAGGCGTGCATGCGACACCCCTGCAACCGCCAAAAAAAGGAGAGCAGCACCTACATACACACTCGGCAGGAAAGGCATTTCGAATCCGGAGCGTACCAATCCCCCCAGCCACATATAAACTGGCCATTTTTCCAATCCCATGCCGGCATTTCCAAAAAATCCCGGAGAGATGAACTCCACGAGACGCCATGGAGAAAAAGCCCATTGTATCCTGTCGAATACGTCGAGTTCAACCCCACGGGAAGATTCGCGCAGATAGGAAATGGTCGGAAGCAACTGTATGGCGGCAACTGCGGTTCCGGCCAGCAAGCCGGTGAATGAGCTCCTCAGTCCCCGTATCCCTCCTGCCTCTGTCGCCAATGCCGCGCCGAGCATCACGGCGATAATCGTCCATTGAGGGTCTCCGGCGAACCATTGCACGGCAGAGGCAACCGCCACGGCCAGGATCCCGTAGCTTCGCCCCTCGCCGGCAATGCGAAATGCAGCCAGAACCCATGGCGCAACGGCTGCCGCGCCCAGATACTGTATGATCGAGCTAATTCCGAGCAGATATCCCGAAAGACCGTAACCGAAGCCGGCTACGGCCGCAGCTCCGAAAGAGGCCCCGAGAACGCGCGCCAGCACAGCATTGCCAATTGCAGCCAGCAGGAAATGGATGAGAATGAAGATATCCATTCCCGCATCCGGGAACAGAAAAGCCCCGATAAGCGATACCGGGTGCAGGACACCGTGCATCATCTGCGCGAAGAGCGGTATCCCCAAGGCTTCATAGGGGTTCCATAGCGGGAGTTGAAAATTTTGCAATGCTTCCACGACAAGAGTGCGGATGGGCTGGAACAGCTTCGAGGTATCGCGCCAGACGAGGGTGCGGCCTGACGCGAGATAGAACGCCGCAGGCAGGAGCGTCCCGATGGATATGGCCGCAAGCCAAAGGAGAGATTTTACGTATTTACGAAATGATTTAGGTCTGAAGTCAAGCATGGAGAGCCTTTGTTCAATAATTCGGGAGGAGTTTATGCCAACTGGCGGACTTTTACAATTCAAACTTTTAGTGCTATATTGGACTTTTTTTGGAATTATTGCGGAAAAATGAACCGTAGAGGATTATTTTGCATGCATATACGATTACGGAGTAAAAACTACCTTATTCTCCCAGCAATTGCGCTGATCGGGCTGCTGGCATACTGCAACACTTTTTCCGTACCGTTTCAGTTCGATGATGACGCATACGTCGTCAACAATCCGGCTATCAGGGATTTCGGCTCGTTTCTCTCTCCCGGTGAAATAACGGGCGGGACTACCCTCTCTCCCACCGGAATCCCGCCGGCACTCCGTTTTGCCTTCATGACGCGGATCGCCGGGTACCTGTCGCTGGCAGTCAATTACCGGCTGCACGGCCTCGACGTAACCGGCTACCATCTGGTCAACCTGTTGCTCCACATCCTTAACGCCTGGCTTTTCTATCTGATCCTGACACACACTTTCGGCAGCAGGTCCAATTCCGGCGCCGGGAAAGAAGAAGGATGCTCCGGTATTGTTCCTCTCTTTGCGGCGCTCCTCTTCCTCTGTCACCCGATACAGACCCATGCCGTGACTTATGTCACTTCCCGTTTCGTGCTGCTGGCATCCTTCTTTTCGCTGCTTTCACTGGCATCGTACATCAGGTTCCGCACTGCTTCGGCAAGGCCGGGGCGCACCGCCTTTCTGGGCCTCTCCGTCATCTCCGCCGGCTTGGGGATGATGACCAAGGAATTTACCTTTACCTTGCCGTTTCTCATTGCCCTTTATGAGTTCTCTTTCTTTCGCGGCGGCCTGCGCGAGCATCTGCGGTCGGTTGCGCCACTGGCCCTTACCCTGCCGATCATCCCGCTGCTGATTTTCTTCCAGCAGGGGAGCATCACGGCCCTCGACAGCACCATGCGCACCATAACCGCTGCCGATTCCTCCAGGATTTCCCGCCTCGATTACCTGCTGACCCAGCTCACGGTAATCGTTCAATACCTCAAACTGCTTGTTTTCCCGGCTGGCCAGAACGTGGACCACGACTTTCCGGTCCAGCATTCACTGTTATCTCCCGCAGTGGCGGGATCGTTTCTACTGCTTCTGGCTCTGCTGTCATGGGCAGTCTTTAGCTATTACCGCTCCCTCAGGACAGGAGAAGGACCCGCAACCAGGATAATCCCGTTCGGCATCTTCTGGTTCTTCATTGCCCTCTCTGTAGAATCCAGCATCATCCCCCTCGGCGAAATATCGGCCGAATACCGCCTCTACCTCCCTTCCGCCGGGATGATCGTGGCATTCACTGCCCTTGCCATTGCGGCTGCAGGCAGATTCTCCCTGAACCGTACGCTATGCTACTGTGCAGCACTCCTGCTGATTATGGCGCTCTGCGCGGCGACCCTGCTGCGCAACCGGGTTTGGCAGAGCGAAATTTCCCTCTGGCGCGATGCTGCCATGAAAAGCCCGGCAAAGGTAAGGCCCCATCAGAACCTGGCCCTCTACTACGGCATGCAGGGCCGGTCCGATGAAGCCCGGCAGGAACTGGAGAAGGCCATCTCCATCGAACCCCGCAATTTCGAACTGCACAACAACCTGGGAATCATCTACAGGCAACAGGGCGACCTTGACAAGGCCATCAGGGAGTACCAGCTTGTCCTGCAGCTGGAACCGGCAGACGCCATGGCACGCTATAACCTGGGGAATGTCTACTTGGGCCAGGGCAGGTACCGGGACGCACTGAGAGAATACAGGAAATGTCTGGAACTGATCCCTGAATATGATGAGCTGCACAACAACCTGGGAATCGTCTACTGGAAAACCGGACAAATCGGGGAAGCAGTCAGGGAATTCGAACAGGCTTTGCGGCTCAATCCGCAGAACTTGAACGCAAGAAATAATCTGGAGAGTAGTAAAATGAAGGCGGGCAATAATCTGTAAGTATGCCCCTGTGAACTCCTGCCTGAACTGGTGTGGTGGCATGTTGCGTCATTCAACACGCCAAAGAGTAAACTGGTCAATCAACGTATCGCCCCAACCCCATGGCCAGTATCCAGACACGGTTGAGTAGAAGCCTGCACCGAGCTTCTTGTTCATCAGGCGCCCTCCTGATCTGGAATCTTCAAGTCGAGAGACCTGGGTAATACGCGGGTATAAACTGCTCATCATTTTGAGCAATTCGTCGCTTCGGCAGCTTGCAATGCTTACTACAATGAGGTCGCCCGGCAAAGGATACGGCGGGTTGAGCGTTACAGGGCGCGCCCCCGCGTTTTCAGCATACCACTGAAAACCCCAATGACCAACAAACCACACATGCTTACCTGCAACAACATTCGGCGCAATTAGTTCATTTGCTGCACGACGCCCTAGGTTTGCGAAAACTGCATCAGCACGTAAGATTGCGACACCAAGCCCAATGCCAATGGCAACTGTGGCGACAAGGATTATCCAAGACGCTTTGCCATTACGTAGCGCTAACTCACGCGCTATAAGCAAGGCCGCAGCAGGAGCCGATACTATCAGATACTTGGCTGGAAGATGAGCGTACAGGACTGTAGGAAGGGCAATCAAGAGCCAGAGGCCAAGCGCTAATTGCACCGAGTCACGCCTCTTCCATCCATCTGCAAGAACATCCCACAGCACGGCACACCCTAGACCAGAAATGATTGAAAGGGGCAGCGACTGACGCCCGATATAGGTGAGGGCTATGGCGGAAATCAGCGCGCTAGCCGATGCAACAACAAGTAGCATGCGAGTTTGCAGGATTGTTCGCCAACGCAAGGCCAACCAGGGTAACCCGAAAGCCATCACAAGTACCCAATGGATTGGCAGTGCAACGAAGTTTGTGGCAAGCCGTGAAATTGATACTGAACTGTAGCGGATGGCTGAACCGACCATACTCCCCGCACCGGGATGAGGGTCGCGCGTAATGAAGGAAACAGCAACTGTAATAAGTGGTGCCGCAACGAGGGGCAAGAACGTTAAATATCTGTTACGCAATCCTGTCAGCGAGAAAGTTGGCCCGAGGAGAAGAATGGCCCCAACGCCAAGCAGTAATATAGTATGAGGCCGGGTGAGGGGCGCCAACCCGAGAAAAACCGCAGCTAACAATGCTTGAGATACTCGACGATTCTGACGCCAGGCGACAAGTCGTTCAATCCCAGCGACACCGAGAGCCATTGCGGGAACGTCTGGCATTGCTGTCCCTGCCATTCCCAGCACGGCAGGCATAGCAACCAAAATGAGGCCTGAAGCAGCTGGCCATGGCTTTTGCAGCTCAAACCGTCGGGCAAGGGATACGGTGGCAAGGATTGCCAGCCAAAGCATTGCCAACTGGGTCGCGTGTGCGACCCACTCGGCTCCGTGTGCTAGGAGGGTTGGGACAAGCAACCATGCCATGACAGGTCCAGTCGGGACTAGTCGCGACACTCGCTCCGACATATCGGCCCATGTCATTTCGAAGGCAGTCGGATGAAATGGATCCACCAATACATGGCGTGCCTCAAACAGAAACACCGGGTCATCAACTGTGAAGGCTTTGTTGAAGAACGGCATGAGAACAAGGGCTGATAACAGGAGGGCAGGTATTGCAGCTCGGAGCGTAGATTTGTTCATCTTTAGCAAATCTCCAGATTTTTCAATATTAAATACTTATGTCGACTGCCTTGGCAGTGTTTCACATCCTCATGCCGCCATAGAGGAGAAAGTATCCCCGTATCGTTAGGCAACTGTCATCTCATCCCGATACCATTCATCTTGTCGAGCAACTGCGCGGCGTATGGAGAATTGCCGTCCCTGAGCGCTTCAAATTTCGCCTGCGCCGAACGGAAATCCTTCAGGCATACAAACGAAAGGCCCATTATGAAATGCGCCTTGTCATTGACCGGCATCATGTCCAGTGAATTCCTGCAGGCTTCCACGGCCTTGTCGTACATACCCAGTTGCAGGTATAGCCAACCCTGGCTCACATATTCCTGGGGTTCCGGCCTGATGCGGAGCGATTCGGTCGCATGCAGCAAAGCGCCGCCGAAATCGCCCTGCTTTGCAAGTGCCGCAGCCAGGTTTTTGTGGGCTATCCAGTTATTTTCGGTGACTTCCAGCGCATGGCTGAACAGCGTGCCGCTGTCATGCCATGTTCTCGCCTGCAGGAAGGTTAATAGAGTGCACGCAGTAATGAGAACCGTAGCCGCAGCCACCACAGCTGCGTCGGGAAAGCGAAACCTGTCCGTCAGGTCGGCAACTCCCCATACGATTAGAATGAAGAGTCCGATGAGGGGTATATAGGTGTACCGGTCGGCCATTGCCTGTTCGCCGATCCTTATGAAGCCGATCACCGGCACAAACGCCCCGATGTACCAGAACCAACCGACAGTACAATGCGGGAAACGCCGCGCGGCTACGATAGCCAGCACTGAGAAAGCGCTGATTACTGCCAGAGCCGAGCCGACCTGCCATGTCTGGATCGCGGCTGGATTGTAAGGGTAATACGCAGAAAGATTGCTGGGCCAGAGCATTTTCAGGACATAGGAAAAATAGCTGACAACTGCCGTGCCGACGTTTACGACCAGCGAGCTTTCGCTGTGAATGCCCCCCCCCTTTCCCCTGGGCGACCCAGGTAATAATTATTGAGGCGACCGACATAGCAGAGGGGGGGAGCTTCTCCAGGAGAAGGCGCGTCAGCGGAACTGTGCGAAACGAACCGTTCTCATCGACTGCTGTACCACTCCGGAGTCGCCCCATTGGCCAAAAATCCAGGAGCAGAAGGAGAAACGGCAGGGTAACAAGCATCGGCTTTGCCATCAGGCCGACCGCAAAAAGCAGCAGGAACAGAAAGTATGCGCCAACTCTCAGTTTACGCGCGTACGCCACGTAGGAAAGCATCGCCATCAATCCGAACAGAGTACTAAGCAGGTCCTTGCGATCCGATATCCAGGCAACCGGTTGTACATGGAGGGGATGGAGGGCAAACAGGGCGGCGACGCATGCGCTTTTCCAGACCGAGCCGGTGGTCCTCTTCAGCAGGATGAACAGCAGCAGGGTGTTGCCTATGTGCAGCAACATGCTTGTCAGGTGGTGCCCCATGGGATTGAGTCCGAACAGCTGGACGTCCAGCATGTGAGAAAGCCAGGTCAGGGGATGCCAGTTGTAAAAGTATAAGGTACTGAAAGCCCACCGTATGGAATCGACCGAAAGACCTCCCTTGACATGGCTGTTCGCTGTCACGTAGAACGGGTCGTCATAATTGACGAAATCCGCGCTCAATAAGGGGCTGTACGCCAGGAAGACCAGCATCGACAAGGCAGTAATGATATATATCGAAATATTATTGTTATGACTGTTACTTTCCATCGGTCTTCACCCAATTCTGATCGATCCAAGTCGCAAAAACGGTTAGGAAAAAACTGAACTCTTTATGAGTCCCCACTTCTGCAGGCGGAACTGCACGGAGGTCTTCAGTACCCCCAGGCCGTAGACGACACTGCGACGGAAATTGATGGACGACGCATCTTCGAAATACTTCGTCGGGCAGGTGAGTTCGCCGATCCGGTAGCCAAACCAGATTATCTGTGCCAGCATCTGGTTGTCAAAGACGAAGTCGTTGGAGTTCTTCTCCAGCGGCAGGCGCTCCAGAATCTCACGTGAAAAAGCCCGATAGCCGGTGTGGTATTCGGAGAGCTTGTGGCCGAGCATCAGGTTCTCAAACAGGGTGAGAAATCGGTTGGAAATGTATTTGTAGAGCGGCATCCCCCCTTGCCGGGCGCCGATACCGAGGATGCGCGAAGCGAGCACTGCATCGAACTCATCATAGGCGATCATGGAGGCCATGGCAGGAATAAGTTTCGGGGTATACTGATAATCGGGGTGGACCATGATGACGATGTCTGCCCCCAGTTCCAGGGCGGCTCGGTAACAGCTTTTCTGATTGCCGCCGTACCCCAGGTTCTTTTCGTGAACGATGGTATGTATTCCCATTTTACGGGCCACTTCGGAGGTCCGGTCCCGGCTGGCATCGTCTACCAGAATCACGTCGTCGACAATTTCGAAAGGTATCTCGCCGTAAGTCTTCTCAAGTGTTTTTTCCGCGTTGTAGGCAGGCATCACCACAACTATCTTCTTGCCGTTTAACATGTCAGTGTCCTTATTTTCATTTTTTTATACTGAAAACTGATCATTCAGCGGTTTATCATAGCAATATCCGGCACAGGATGCATAGCAAAATACCCCCGAAAGAGAGCTTCGCCGCAGCATGATCCCCGCATCAAACTGTCAGGCGGCTCCATGAATGCATTAGAATCGCAATCCGTACTACACTTGGTTTTTCAAAGTGTCCGAGGGATAAGGCAACCCTTGAAAATTGGGCCTTCAGACTTTTTGCGAGATAATTAGCATTGACATCTACTTAAACTACAGTTATAAAAAAACAAGGTTAGTTATTTTTTATTTTATATGGGACGGAGGTTGTCATGTCCACTCTGGTAAAAATGCTGTTTCTCATTCCTTCTGCCATGTTTTTACTGGCTCCGGTCACTGCATTCTGCCTGGAAGCGAAAAATGCCTTACCAATCATTGAATTGCTGCAATCCGGAAGCGCGATGATATCCTCGGACAAAAAAAGTATTGTCGATGAGAACGGAGATATCATAGCAAAGGAGACGTCCAACACAATTGAAAAAAAATCGATGGTTGTCGATCCCAATCCGCTGGAAGTCGGCAAGGAAGCCTTGGCAAATACGCCCAAGGTTATTTTCTGCAACAAGAAGTGCGGCATGATTGAAAAACATTGCTACCAGGATACCGAAGGAAATATAGTTTGCGTCAATATCTGCGAAAAGGAAGTGCTGATATGCGACTGACCCGTTTTATGGGCCCAATTCCCGTAGCGATTCTGAGCGGGAATCCAGCTTGTAAGTAAATGAAATCATGGATGCCCGATTGATGCATCCGGGCATGACGAATACTTCTTGCGAAGGTACCATAATTTTAATGCCATTTACATTAAAAGGAGGGCACTCGAATGAATTACAGATTTCCTTACTCCGCTGTCCTGAAGGTTGCAACCTTGATCGGAGCTGTTGCATTTCTGCTCATATTTGCATGCGGCAAGGATACCAGCCAGCAGCAAATCAATTCTGTACAGGCAGTTTTGAAACAGAGCCCTGATGGATCTCCGGCCAACGCGCTGGTAGGTCAAATCTATCGCAATCCAGCTGACAACCGCAATTATATCTATAACGGCGCCCTCTGGATACCTCACGATTCAGGCGCTGACAAAGCTCTCCAGAAGATTGTGAACATGACCCAGGACGAAGTATTGCCTCCCGGCGCCTGCGGCACAGGCACCGGCGCGCATTTCAAACATTCAGTCTTTACATGTCAAACCTGTCACTTTGTAGGGGGCGTCCTCTCCTTCGATCCTGCCGGAAAGGCGGTTTCTTCCGGCATGCCGGCGCCTACTTTTGACGCGACGACCAAGGTATGCTCGAACATAGCCTGCCACGGGGCTCCGCCAAGCACCTTCAGCTACTATTTCCCAGACGGGACCGGAGAACCTGCGCTCAACACCGTGAATGTATTCGGTAATCCAGGCGGCATAACGCCAAACTGGTATTCAACCGGGGCCGGCAACTGTACAGCATGTCACCCCAATCCTCCAGCCCACGGGACGGACGGATCCAACTACTGGCACAGTGGCTCCCACGGAGGCGGGAACGATTGCCAGCTCTGCCACCCTGACGCAACTGGAACCGGCGGCAAAGGAACAACGATAACCGATCCGACGCTGCATGCAAACGGTGCTATCAATGTCCTGGCATACTTCAAAAGCTCCTGTTTCAACTGCCACTGACATGTTTTCTGTGTTCATCTTTTCGCAGGTCCGGCAAAATGAACCACCCCGCCGCAAGCAGCGGGGTATCTCGGATAATCGATTTTCTCCCGTCGCAGCAAGCTGCGGGGAATTGGACCCTGAGAGACTAAAACGGAGGAC
This sequence comes from Geobacteraceae bacterium, assembly GCA_049301475.1. Taxonomy (GTDB): domain Bacteria; phylum Desulfobacterota; class Desulfuromonadia; order Geobacterales; family Geobacteraceae; genus JBAQKZ01. The sequence goes on from JBAQKZ010000067.1 coordinate 18,980, forward strand.
ACACAAATGAATAACAGGTTTTTGTATGCCTCGATCCTGAAGGTTTCCATGCTGATTGGAGCGGCGGTATTTCTGCTCATCTTTGCATGCGGCAAGGATACCAGCCAGCGGGATACCGGTTCAGTACAGTCAGTTATGAAACAGAGCCCTGATGGAGCTCCGGCCAACGCACTGGTAGGTCAAATCTATCGCAATCCTTCTGACAAACGCAATTATATCTATAACGGCGCCCTCTGGATACCTCACGATTCAGGCGCTGACAAAGCTCTCCAGAAGATTGTACGCATGACCCAGGACGAAGTATTGCCTCCCGGCGCCAGCGGCACAGGCACCGGTGCGCATTTCAAACATTCAATCTTTACATGTAAAACCTGTCACTTTGTGGGAGGCGTTCTCTGCTTCGATGCTGCCGGGAAGGCGGTCTCTCCAGGCATGCCAGCGCCTACTTTCGACGCAACGGCCAAGGTATGCTCCAACATAGCCTGCCACGGGGCTCCGCCAAGCACCTTCAGCTACTATTTCCAAGGCGGGGACGGAGAACCTGAGCTCATCACCGTGAATGTATTCGGTAATCCAGGTGGCATAACGCCAAACTGGTATTCAACCGGGGCCGGCAACTGTACAGGATGTCACCCCAATCCTCCAGCCCACGGTACGGACGGATCCAACTACTGGCACAGCGGCAACCATAGAGGCGGGAATGATTGCCAGCTCTGCCACCCTGACGCGACTGGAACCGGCGGCAAAGGGACAACGATAACCAATTCGACGCTGCATGCAAACGGTGTTATCAATATCCTGGCATACTTCAAAAGCTCGTGTTTCGGCTGCCACTGACGCTTAGTGAACCTGTGCCTTACGGCGAAAGATCAGACCTGTTTCCCTCCGGTGGAGATGTAATTCTTTTGCATCTCCACCGCTTCTTTTTGCCGGATAGTTTTGATCTCCCCTTCCCTCTCCTTTCCGACCTGAAATACTAAACTCATGTTCGGCTGATAGCGAATACCTTGACAGAACATCTTTTATTGCGTTATACCAATTACCAAATCAAAGCGCCCTCTTCGTTGGCTCGTCTTCGGCTCCTCAACATACTGGCTGTATGCCTTCGTCGCCTCAATCCTCGTCGCCTTGACTGCATCTTTGATTTGAAATTGGTATTATAGGAACTGTAAACAAATATCATGGGCATCTTGCATCTCATCTTCAGGCCATCTTTAGCCGAACTTCAATCGCCAAATCCTCAACGTAGCTCTGCTACGTCTGCGGTTTGGCTCAATCAGTTCAGCCAAATCTGATCTAAATCTGAGCGCAATTTTGACCATGTTATTCATTTACAGTTCCTTATAGAGTCATCTACTCCGGTATCCGCCTGGATGTCAGCGATCTTACAACTTTGAACATGGAACGTCGAACGGTTTTTCATTTCTTTTATCAGCGGTATTTGTTACAAAACTTTTTGTTGAACGTAACATCACTGAAATAATTATCAGCCAGTATAGTGGCATCTACAGTAGACGGATATCTGTAACGAAGCTCAAACATTTCGGAGCATGACCTTGCAGCGACGAACCGTCACCATGCGGTTCGATCACAAATTCAGAAAAAGGAGAAAAAATGAAAAAGAGAATTGCATCAGCGGTATTGCTGACATTCGCTCTGGCCGGCCAGAACGTATCGGCCAAGAGCCTTGAGGATGTCCTGAAAGAGAAGGGGGTGATCACCGAGGAGGATTACAAGTCAGTTATCAAGAGCAGCCCGATAAGCTACAAACCTGGTGACGGCTTTACCTTCCTTTCGCCGGATGAAAAATTCAAGCTGTCCATCGGCGGCAGGCTTCAGGCCCGCTATAGCTTCACCGACAACGACGACGCGAACGGCGGCGTCTCCGATGCAAGCGACTGGCGGATCCGTAGAATGAAGATGTGGATGAAGGGGCATGCCTACAGCAAGGACCTAACCTACAAGATGCAGGTAAACTTCGTAGATGGCGGCTCTGCGAAGCTTCTTGAAGATGCATATCTGGATTACAAGCTGATCGATGAATTCCAGATACTTGTCGGCCAGGACAAGGTGCCGTTCGCCCGTCAGGAGCTTACTTCCTCCGGCGCCCAGCAGTTTGTCGACCGCTCCAACGCCACCGACACCTTCAAGCCGGGTCGTGACGCAGGCGCCATGCTGCACGGCAAGATTGCCAAGGGGCTAGTTGATTACAACTTCGGCTGGTACGGCGGCGGCGGGCAGTCCACCTTCCGCGACAAGACCAACGACAACGCAATTGCCGCCAGGCTGGTAGTCAATCCCCTGGGCGAGATGAAATATTCCGAGGGAGACCTGGACTATAGCGAAAACCCACTTGTATCGTTTGGGGTGGATTACTACCGCAATAAATTCGTCAAGGACGAAACCAATAATACCTCTTTATATGGGAAATGGCTGAGCAAGGGGGCGCTTTTCGCCGCCAAAGAGAAGATCGAGGTCAATACGGCCAGCGCCGACCTTGCCTTCAAGTGGCTGGGGGCTTCTGTTCAGGCTGAGTATTTCTGGGCGCAGGCCGACGGCAACATTGCCCCTGAAAAAACCCAGCGCGCCCAGGGTTTCTATGCCCAGGCGGGGTACTTTGTCATTCCCAAACATCTGGAGCTCGCCGCCCGTTATTCATACGTGGATAGTGACCGCGACAAGTCTCTGAACCTGCAAACCGAAACCCAGGGGGCGGTCTCCTACTACTTCAACAAGCACAACCTGAAACTTCAGGGAGATATAACCAACATCCACAAGCAGAACGGTGCAGGCAAGAGCGCAACCGATGACCTGCAATGCCGCTTGCAGGCGCAGATCATTTTCTAGAGATAGCCCCAACAGTCTTCTTCGTAGGTATTGACCCGCTCAGGCGGGTCAATTTTCCCCCGGAAACAGATGACAGATTACCCCGTGTCCTGCCCGTCAACACTGGTATTTATTAATTGATGCATTATTGAACTCTACAACTTTTTATAGGTATAAGTCTTAGTGCTTGGTGTTGCAGAACTACCGGCTGTAACTAATGTGCTGATATTTCTGTTTGAGTCATATGTGAATGTTTGTGTCATTGATGCAGTCCCATATGTTGATGTTATTACATGTTGCTTGCCATCAGCTGTATAAGAATAATCAACATTACTTATTAAATTACCGGTATTGTCATACGTCTTAGTATTTGACAGCTTATTTCCAATTATGTTTGTGTATGTGTATGTGTTAATATAGGTGGTAGTACTTGTCACACCATCAAAACCAGTGTTTACCTGTTTAATTAAATAGTAGCTACTGTCATAATACCGTTTACTATTTGTTGAGCCTGATGTCGCCGTTTCATCAATAATCAGTCCCGGTGAAGAATAAGTATACGTTGAATCTACACTAGCATCTAATTTAAAGTTCGCGGAAGAAAAATTCTGGAACGTCTTACTTGATGATATTGTTCCGTTAGTATTGTATGTGAAAGATCTATCAGTTAAAATTGATGTCGTATTGCCGGATGAATTTGTGTTGGATGCCACGCGTGTAGCATTACCATGTGAATCATAGATATAGTTGCTAATGGAAGATGAAGTACTAATAGTCATGTTTGTCAAGTTATCAGAGGAGTCAACTGTATAAGAATATGTAGCTGTTTCGCTGACACCATTACTAACGGTTGTTGCTGTATCAACAACCCAATCGCCTTTCTTTATTGGACCTTTGGAACCTGTAATATAACTACCTCCTGTTGTAGTCGTATCCGAAGCGCCGGGTTGTGGAATATTGTCGCTATTTACGGTTCCCACTTGAATATCACTCACTTGGGAAGTGAGTATAGTAGAACCTGTGCTTGCGTTTGATATAGTAACGGTACCATTGGACGTGTTTATCTTCACTCTGTCAAACATGTCATCAAGGCCGGTATGGTCTGCCTTGTATGTGTCAGTTATCGGATTGACAGTTGATATATTATAGGCCTGAAGCAGCGGGCTGATACCTGTTTGAACGTCGGAAGCGGCCTGTGGTAGTTTGATCGCCATAGCCAGCATTGTTGATAACTGTGGGCTGCTGTAGATGGTGACCAAATCGCTACTACCCGCTGCGTTGGTCACAATAAGGTTAGACAAGGGGTTGATGTTGGCAGTGCCCTTGTCGGTTGCTAGTGAATACAGGGTATAGCTTGTCCCATTGGCCGTTCCAACTGCCTTAAGTATGTACGGCTTCGTCATGCCGGTCACTTCAAAAGAGTAGGAACCGTCTGTAGCAATTGTTTTTGAAAGCTCCTTTGGGGTTACCGCGGAATCTTTGAGAAAGACCGAACCGGAAATGACCGAGCCGGCTGCTGCGACACCAGATACCGTATCAGTTGCTGTAGTAACTCCTCCTGATGCGCCACCACCTCCACCGCAACCCGTCAATCCAAACACCACTGTAGCGCACACTCCCAGAATCATGTTTATGTTGAATATTTTTCTTCTCATATTTTTTGCCCTCCTTTTTCCTTTTTGTACAAGTTGTATATCATATCTAATAATGTAAAAGATGCCAAATCAGCAGTTGAGAGTCTAAAGATAAGTAATTCTGTGCAGAATTCCAGCATGCCTGAATAACTCTCCGATACGAATGGGCGTCCCGTGTAATTTTTCAAGACCATTCCGCCACTTGAAGGCCTAATTTTTCAAGAGCATTCCCCCACCCATTTTCACGAGCATTCCACCACCCAGACCAGTTTATTCGCACGGCGCTCATAACAACCTGT
>JBAQKZ010000068.1:0-9429 GCA_049301475.1 Geobacteraceae bacterium
TGAACTGATTGAGCCAAACCGCAGATGTAGCAGAGCTACGTTGAGGATTTGGCGATTGAAGTTCGGCTAAAGATGGCCTGAAGATGAGATGCAAGATGCCCATGATATTTGTTTACAGTTCCTAAGGTCTTCGGCCTCTCTCACTATACCCTAAGGAGCTCAGATGCAGGAACCGGCCAATAATCTGCTGGCAATATGTATTCCTACTTACAACCGTGCCGCTAAGCTGCGGGAAGGGCTTGAGTGGTTGCTCATCCTGGTTCGCCGGTACAACATCCCGGTATATGTTTCGGATAACGCCTCGACTGACGGGACCGAGGCAGTTGTCAGGGAGTTGCAGGCGGGTTATCCATATCTTTTTTATTCGCGAAACCCGGAGAACTACGGCGCTGACCGTAATTTCGAGATTGTACTAAAACAGCCGCCCGCCGCATTCGCCTGGCTCCTTTCCGACGACGACCGGCTGGTGGACGGAGCGCTGGAGCGGGCGCTGGAGATCATCCGGAACGGCGTATACGATCTGATTCTGTTCAATGGGGGAAAACTCGATAAGGGCAACCTTGTCCGGGGGCGGGTAAGGGATATCCCTTCCCGTGCATACTTTGATCGTAACGAGTTGCTGGCCGATCTGGGGTGGCACACGACATGGATGAGCGGCCTTTTGTTCGGACAGGGACTCCGGGAGGGAGGCAACTTTGATAGATACTATAAGAGTTCGTTGCTGCATGTGGGAGTAATTTTTGACTACTTTGCAGACCGGGAGCCGACTGTTTATTGGGAAGCTAACCCTGGGTTCTTCGATGCTGCGGATGGGTGGGCGGCTTGGTACAGCAATGCCTTCGAGATATTTGTGGACAACTGGCGCCGGGTGATCGACGGGCTTCCAGATTCGTATTCCGGAGCTGCAAAACGCACATGTATCAAGGCCCACGGCATGAAGAGCGGTGTTTTCGCTACTATCTCGGATTTTAAGCGGCTTAGACGCATGGGATACTACAATCTGGACGTATACCGCCGCTACAGGCTTGCTTTCCGTCTCGTAACCGATATTCCGCCGGCAATTCTCTGGTGTTGCGCTATCTGGCCAAATGTTGCAAAATTGTTGTACTTTTGCTACCGTTTGCCGGGGCGGCGCCATGCTAAGAGACGCTATTAAAGTTGCGTAAATAGTGTGGAGGGTGAACAAGAATGAAAGTTGTCATACTGGCCGGCGGTTTCGGCACGAGAATCAGCGAGGAATCGCACCTGAAGCCGAAGCCGATGATCGAGATAGGCGAGCGGCCGATACTCTGGCATATCATGAAAATATATTCCCACTACGGGTTCAACGATTTTGTCATTTGCCTCGGCTATAAGGGGTATTGCATAAAGGAATACTTTGCGCACTATTTTCTTCACGAGTCGGACATTACCTTCGATTTCCGCAACAACAGTGAGCGAATCATCCATAACCACACGGCGGAGCCGTGGATGGTTACCCTCGTAGACACAGGTATTGAAACCATGACCGGCGGACGGGTCAAGAAAACCCGGCCCTACATAGGCGACGAACCGTTCATGCTCACCTATGGCGACGGTGTCTCCGACGTCAATATCAAGGAGCTGCTAGCTTATCATAAGCGCCACGGCAAGCTCGCGACAGTGACATCCACCCAGCCTGGCGGCAGGTTTGGCGCATTGGATCTGGCGGCAGGCAACCAGGTGCTCGGCTTTCAGGAAAAGCCGAAGGGGGACGGCGCATGGATCAATGCCGGCTTCTTTGTCTTCGAACCACAGGTGTTTGATTATATAGCCGACGACGGAACTGTCCTGGAAAAGGAGCCTCTGGAAAATCTCGCCGACGCGGAAGAGCTGCTTGCATACAGACATGACGGTTTCTGGCAGCCAATGGACACCCTGCGCGACAAGAACCTGCTGGAGGAAATGTGGAAATCGGGGGATGCGCCATGGAAGGTGTGGTAGGAACCAGGAACCGGGGATCGGAGATCGGGGATCAGGGAATGATAAATACGGAATTCTGGAGGGGTAAAAAGGTCTTCCTCACCGGCCATACCGGCTTCAAGGGGAGCTGGCTCTCCTTGTGGCTGCATGCCATGGGCGCACAGGTGACCGGATATGCATTGGAGCCACCCACCGAACCTAGCCTGTTCGAGCTCTGCCGACTCGATAAACTCGTGACCTCTGTCATAGCCGACGTGCGTGACCTGGCGCAGCTGCGGCGCGCGATGACGGACGCGCAGCCGGATATTGTCATCCATATGGCGGCCCAGCCGCTCGTGCGTGATTCTTACAAAATGCCTGTTGACACGTATTCAACAAACGTCATGGGAACCGTCAATCTCCTGGAAGCTGTTAGAACCTGTCCCGGCGTAAAGGCCGTGGTGAATGTCACTACCGACAAATGCTACGAGAACAAGGAATGGCTCTGGGGGTACCGGGAAAACGAGCCTCTGGGAGGCTATGACCCATATTCCAGCAGCAAGGCCTGCTCGGAACTGGTGACAGCGGCATACCGAAGCTCTTTTTTCAACGCTTCCGATTATCCCGGTCATGGAGTAGCCATTGCCTCGGCCCGCGCCGGAAATGTCATCGGCGGCGGCGACTGGAGCGCCGACCGCCTCATCCCCGATTGCATCCGCGCGCTTTTGCGGGAAGAGCGGATACTCATCAGAAATCCCCACGCCATCAGGCCTTGGCAGCATGTGCTGGAACCGTTGTGCGGTTACTTGATGCTGGCGCAAAAACTGTACGAAAATGGCTGTGACTATGCGGCAGGGTGGAATTTCGGTCCTTACGATGAAGACGCAAAACCGGTAGAATGGATCGTCGGGCAAATTTGCGCGGCATGGGGGGGAAACGCCTCATATGAAATCGATAGCGCGGTCCATCCACACGAGGCGCATTACCTGAAACTCGACTGTTCCATGGCGCGGACGGAGCTTGGCTGGCGGCCGCAGTGGAATCTGGAAAAGGCATTGGACGGCATCGTAAGATGGACAGAGGCGTACCGGGACAAAAAGGAGATCAGGTCAATCTGTCTGATGCAAATCGAGGAATATATGAACCTTTTGAGAGGGCAGCGTGAGCAAACAGGAAGATGAACTCCGCCGACAGGCCATTGAGGCTGCCGTCAGATATTATGAATACCGGCACAAGGAAAAACGCCCATTCACTCCCGGCGACCGCATTCCCTACGCCGGGCGGGTCTTCGACGAGCGGGAAATCGCCCTCTTAGTAGACTCATCCCTTGACTTCTGGCTCACCACAGGCCGCTACGCGGAACGGTTTGAAAAAGAGTTCGCCGAATTTCTCGGCAGCAGGCACTGCTCCCTCACCAACTCCGGCTCCTCCGCCAACCTCCTCGCCTTCATGTCGCTCACCTCGCCGAAGCTTGCGGAGCGGCGGATCGAGCGGGGGGACGAGGTAATCACTGTGGCCGCGGGCTTCCCCACCACCGTTGCCCCCATCATCCAGTACGGTGCGGTACCGGTCTTCGTGGATGTCCAGCTCCCCACCTACAACGTTGACTGCAACCAGCTCGAAGCAGCCCTCTCAAACCGGACAAAGGCCGTCATGCTGGCCCACACCCTCGGCAATCCATTCGATCTGGCCACGGTAAAGGCCTTCTGCGACCGGCATAACCTCTGGCTGATAGAGGACAACTGCGACGCCCTCGGCTCGCGCTACCTTTACCGGGGAGAGTGGCGCTATACCGGCACGATCGGCCACCTGGGAACATCCAGCTTCTATCCCCCACACCATATGACGATGGGGGAGGGAGGTGCGGTTTACAGCGACGACTCCACCCTTCGGCGGCTGGTGGAATCTTTCCGCGACTGGGGACGGGACTGCTGGTGTCCATCGGGGCGCGACAACACATGCGGCGAGCGGTTCACCCGGCAGTTTGGTGAGCTTCCCCACGGCTATGACCATAAATATGTCTATTCCCACTTCGGCTACAACCTTAAAGTGACCGACATGCAGGCAGCCGTAGGGTGCGCACAACTGGAGAAGCTCCCCGGCTTCATCGCGGTGCGCAAGCGCAACTGGCGGATGTTGCGTGACGGACTGGACGGCCTGTCCGATTATTTCGTCCTTCCAGAGGCGACGGAAAACTCAGATCCCTCCTGGTTCGGGTTCCTGCTCACGGTCCGGGAAGGGGCGGGCTTCAGCCGCGACGCCATAGTCGGCCACCTGGAGCGCAAAGGGATTCAGACCCGCATGTTGTTCGCCGGGAACCTGATCAAGCACCCCTGCTTTGACGAGATGAGGAAAAGCGGCGACGGGTACCGGATTGCGGGGGAGTTGGAAACCACCGACCGGATCATGCGCGACACGTTCTGGGTCGGGGTTTATCCGGGGATGACGGAGGAGATGCTGGGATATATGGTGGAGAAAATAAGAGGGGCTGTCAAGGCATGAAGGCCCTGGTTACCGGTGCGACAGGCTTTGTCGGGTCGTGCCTGACCCGTCGGCTGGTTGGGGAGGGACATACTGTCCGGGCTCTGGTTCGCCGGGACTCCAATCCGTGGCGAATAGCGGATATTGTCCGCCTCTGCACAATGGAAGAGGTAGATTTGCGGGACGCCCCTGCCGTTGAGAAAGCAGTGGCTCGGTTTGCTCCGGAAGTGATCTTCCATCTGGCCACCTACGGCGGGTTTGCCGTTCAGACGGAAACGGCGCAGATCATCGCGGCGAATTTCCTCGGAACTGTAAATCTCCTGAATGCCTGCGCAAGGGTCGGTTTTGGTTGCTTTGTCAATACGGGCAGTTCGTCGGAATATGGAGTAAAGGCCGGGCCGATGGTTGAGCAGGATATGCTGGAGCCGGTCGGCGCATACGGAGTTTCGAAGTCGGCAGCCAGCCTGTATTGCCGTTCTCTGGCAGTTGAGCAGAATCTGCCGGTTACTACGGTTCGTCTGTTTTCCCCCTTTGGTCCGTGGGATGATGGGAGACGGCTTATTCCTTATGTCATCACCTCTCTGCTCCGCAGCAGCTCTCCCCAACTTGCCGCGCCGAATTCCGTCCGTGATTTTGTCTTTATTGAGGATGTAATCGGTTTATATCTGAAGCTTGCCGCGCACCCTTTGTCCGGCGAGATCATCAATGCAGGCAGTGGCAGGCAGCATTCCATCGGTGAAGTGGTGGCGACGATTGCGGAACTTATCGGCGATAGCCCGGCGCCGTGCTGGGAGACGAAGGAAAGCAAGCGTCCCGAGCCGGAAGTGTGGGTAGCGGATGTAACCAAGGCCAGGGAAAAACTGGAATGGATACCGGAGACGGATTTGCGGGACGGCCTTGCCAAAACAATAGAGTGGTTCAGGTCTCACCTGGGGCTTTATGTATAGGCCTTCCGGTGAACCTTTACGTCATACGAGGCACAGGGCATGAAGCTGTCCGACTACGTCATAGATTTTATCGCCAAACAGGGGGTAGCCCACGTTTTCGAGTTAATCGGCGGCGCGATCACCCACCTGATCGATTCCATCCACCTCCGGGACGATATCCACTGCGTACCGGTGCACCATGAACAGTCCGGCGCTTTTGCCGCCGAGGCGTATGCCCGTATCAATGGCAAGCTTGGTGTAGCCATGGCGACCAGCGGTCCCGGCGCCCTGAATATGGTCACCGGCATCGGCAGTTGTTATTTCGATTCCGTGCCGTGTCTTTTTATTACCGGCCAGGTCAATACGTACGAATATAAGTTTGATCGGCCCGTACGGCAAATCGGCTTCCAGGAAACCGATATCGTCAGCGTGGTAAAGCCGCTCACCAAGTATGCGGAAATGGTGGTCGAGGCGGATAAAATCCGCTATCAGCTCGAAAAGGCCGTCTACCTTGCCCAAAGCGGCAGGCCGGGGCCGGTGCTCCTGGATATCCCCATGAATATTCAGCGGGCGGAGATCGAGCCGGAAAAACTGGAAAGTTTCTTCGATGGTGATGAGTTCAAAAGGATGGAGAAAACGCCCTCATCTGATGGCAGGGTGCTGGATGAAGTTGCCGGACTGATCGGGGCAGCCAAGAGACCGGTTATCCTGGCCGGGGGAGGAATACGGTGCGCCGGTGCCGTTCAGGAACTGCGCCAGTTTGTTGAAACGACCGGTATTCCGCTGGTCAGTTCCCTTATGGGGCTCGATGTCGTTTCCCACAACAATCCGGGTTTTTTCGGCATGATTGGGTCCTACGGCAATCGATTCAGCAACTTGGCGCTTGCCAACAGTGACCTTATTCTCATTCTCGGCTCGCGTCTCGATACGCGGCAGACAGGAACACGGCCTGAAACTTTCGGGCGTGGCGCCATAAAAGTCCATGTGGATATTGACCAGGAAGAGCTTAATTCAAAGATTAAGGCGGATATGGCGATTCCCGGCAATATAAAGGATTTCCTTGCCGACTTGAATGGTAGGCTGACAGAGTGCGCAAAACCGGATATTTCCGGTTGGCACAAAGTTATAGAGGGCTACCGGACAAGGCATCCCAGCAGGTCCGGCAAAGCAGGAGAAGGCGAGATCGAGCCGAACAGGTTCATGGAAATTCTCTCCGCCCGGTGCGGCAAGGGTGATATTGTATGTCTTGACGTAGGCCAGAATCAGATGTGGGCGGCACAATCCTTTCACCTCAAGGAAGGTCAGCGCATGCTCATATCCGGAGGTATGGGCGCAATGGGTTTCGCTTTGCCGGCGGCTCTCGGTGCGACAATGGCTGCGCCGGGAAACCGGGCCATAGTTATTGCCGGTGATGGCGGTATTCAGGTTAATATTCAGGATTTTGAGACCATCATGCACCACCGTCTGCCGGTAAAAATGTTCATCATGAACAACGGCTGCCTCGGCATGGTCAGGCAGTTCCAGGACATGTACTTCGGGGGTCGGCGGCAGTCTACAGTGATAGACTACGGCTGCCCCGATTTTTGCAAGGTAGCCGAAGCCTATGGCATTCCCTCTTTCAGGATAACCGACAATACCGAGGCCGGAAAAATCATAGATCAGGCCCTCGCCAATGATGGCCCCGCTTTGGTCGATGTCACGCTGGAGCAGGCCACCTGCGTTAATCCAAAGCTGGTCGTTAACCGGCCCATAGAAGATATGTCTCCACATCTTGACCAGGGAGAACTGGCAAAGGAGATGCTCATCGATCTTGTGGACGAAGGGGAGGCGCCGGAGTAGAACAGGCGCAACATCCCAGGGTTACAGCGTTCCCCAATCATGGTGCAATTTGAAAGTTTGGCTTGCAATTTACACCAATTCCGATTAGTGTTGCTTGTATGATCGAGCGAACTATTGCACCCGTGCTGAAGAGCCTTGCCGCGCAATACCCGGTTGTAACCGTTACCGGGCCGCGGCAGAGCGGTAAAACAACCTTGTGCCGCAAGGTTTTTCCGAAAAAAGAGTACGTCAACCTGGAAAGTCCCGACACACGGCAATTTGCCTTGAGTGATCCGCGCGGTTTTCTGGCCCGGTTCCCTGACGGGGCAATCCTTGATGAAATCCAGCGCGCCCCTCAGTTGTTGTCCTACATTCAACCCATTATCGATGAACGGCGAATAGCGTCTCAATACATTTTGACCGGGAGTCAGCAGTTCGAGGTTCTCGACACTGTAAACCAGTCACTGGCTGGCCGGACTGCCCTCTTGAAGCTCTTGCCGTTGAGTATGGCCGAATTGAAGAGCAACCGGCTTCTCCCTGCGATTGACCGGCTGCTCCTGACCGGTTTTTATCCAAGGATATACGATCAGGGCCTCGACCCAACCCAGGCACTGGGGGACTATTTCGAGACCTATGTTGAGCGGGATATCAGGCAGCTTGTCGCAATCAAGGACCTCAGCCTGTTCGAGAGGTTCGTCAAGCTCTGCGCCGGGAGGGTGGGGCAGATTCTCAATCTGCAGAGCCTCGGAAACGACGTGGGGATATCCCACCCAACGGCGCGGGCGTGGCTTACCCTGCTTGAGGCAAGCTATGTCGTGTTTGTCCTTCAACCCTGGCACGGCAATTTTTCAAAGCGGCAGATCAAATCCCCCAAACTGTATTTTTATGACGTGGGATTGGCGAGTTATCTGCTGGGCCTGGAAAATGAACTGCATGTGAGCCGTGATCCCCTGCGGGGAAACCTGTTCGAGAACATGGTGGTTATGGAGGCGCTTAAATACCGCTTCAACAAGGGGAGACGGAACAATTTACACTTTTATCGTGACAGTAAAGGAAATGAAGTTGACCTGCTGGTTGAATTCGGGCCGGATGTTTTTCCGCTGGAAATCAAGGCGGGCGCGACGATAACGCCGGACTATTTCAAGGGGCTGAAGCATTTCGCCAAGTGTCTGCCCGGCTTGCCGTGGGGCGGCGGGCTGGTGTACGGGGGAGAAGAAGTCCAGTTGCGGAGCGATGTGCGGATTTATCCGGCGACGGGCATTCATGAGCTGCTCCAGTCACTGGAAGGATAAGGGTCTTACGAGAAGAAAAGTATTACATCCGGCATCTCGTCTTACCCAATTTCTTTAAATTCACCAAAAGGAGTGAACCATGACCATATTGAGACAGAAAATAGAGCGTGAGTTGGATGCTTTGGATAACCGCTCAATGGCTGCGGTATACGAGCATCTCCGCCTGCTAAATTTCATGCGCCGACCTTCCATAAAGCGACGTATAGCGACACCGGATATTGAGGAAGTCTTAAGACTCACCTCGTCATCAAAGGGGAGTTGGACCGAAGTTGTTGTAGCCAGCAGGGAAGAGCGGCAATGAAGCGGTATTTTTTTGACACCTCGGCGTTAGTGAAGATATACCATCGCGAGGCAGGATCTGACTACTGCCTGGAACTCTATGCCGATCAGTCGCACATAATAATCATCTCCGAGCTTGCCCGCGTTGAATTGCACTCGGCGATATTTCGCAAGCGCCGTGAGAAGGAACTGAACGCGAAGGCCTTAAAAGCGGTACTGCAAAGGTTTGAGTATGATTGCGAAGAACGGTATGAGGTGCTCCATGTGGCCTCGCTGGTCTATGATGAGGCTTGCAGGTTACTTTCCAGCCATGTAGGCATATATGGACTCAGGACGCTTGACAGTCTTCAACTTGCGGCATTTCTCAATTATTGTGAAAAAGACCAGGACTGTTTTGTCTGTGCCGACAGAAAGCTTTCAGCGGTGGTCGAGCAGGAAGGCGTACAGGCTGTTTTAGTTTGATAGTGTTGGTCATATTGAAATATTAACAGACTCCCAGGTAAACACGTTCAGCCGGAATAATGAATTGTCACCATTTTACAAATAAAGTAAATCCGGCCAACATCCTTATCATCAAGCCGGGCGCCATCGGCGACCTGCTCCAGATAACCCCGGTGATCCGGGCGCTCCACGGAAAATATCCGGGGGCCAGCATTGATATAATGGTCGGCTCGGCGGCCACCGCGTCGCTGTTCACGCACAACCCCCTGGTG
>JBAQKZ010000069.1:0-3218 GCA_049301475.1 Geobacteraceae bacterium
TATTTCATCAAGGCCCGAGGGCATTATCCCTCACTAAGAGGCCGTATATACGGAAGCAATCCTGTCCCTGTCATTAAGTGAAATAACCCTTGCAAATAGGGGGGAGACCATATACGGACAACGCTGAGTGATGATAGGTATATGGGGATGTAGCTCAGTTGGGAGAGCGATGCGTTCGCAACGCATAGGTCGACGGTTCGATCCCGTTCATCTCCACCAAATAAAACAAGGGGTTATGCTTAATTGCATAGCCCCTTAGTTTTAAAAAATGGGGGATAGGGGCAATATAGGGGCAATAAAACGTAGAAGAAAAAGGAATCCCATCAGGCCCTTCAATACTTGCGTGCAATTAATTGCAGTTGGCTGGCAATCGGCCTCAACTTCCCAAATTTGAGCCTGAAGCTGTCTGTTTGTTCAGGGTGATATCAGTAGTCATGACAGCTTCTTTCCTTACTATAGAGACTACCCTTTTGTCTTTGAATTTGGGTTCTGTGCGGCAAATATGCGGCAGGAGATCAGCTTTTTCATCCGTTGGTTCTTTTCTGATTAATCAGCCCCATGATTATTGAAATTGACATAGGTTAGCAAATTTGATAACCTTTCTGACATGAGCTTCTCCATCGAATATTTCCATCCCCGTGTTCAGACAGAAATAGAATCCTGGCCTGACGGGATACTTGCAGATTACGCACAGCTTATAGAACTGCTTATGGAGTTCGGGCCGAATGTGAAAATGCCGCACTCCAAAGCGATGGGGAAAGGGCTATTCGAGTTAAGACCAAAAGGGCGGGAAGGAATCGGACGGGCGTTCTATTGTTTCCTGGTAGGGCAGAGAATCATAATTCTACACGCATTTATCAAGAAAACACCTGCAACACCGGAACCAGAGCTGAAAATAGCTCGGAAGCGTATTAAGGAGGTTCAAAATGGCTGATTTGAAATTCAAACCTGTACCCCATGACCATAATGCATTCATTGAAAAAGCCAGGAGGCGGGAAGGTTTCAAGAAAGCTTATGATGATTTGGAAGAAGAATATGCCCTTGTAAAGGAAATGCTTACTGCACGTTCACGGGTGGGGCTTTCTCAGGAGGCGGTTGCCGAGAAGATGGGAACCACCAAAAGCGCGGTCTCAAGGCTCGAAGCTGCCGGGAAGCATGCACCATCTCTGACAACCCTTAAAAAATACGCTCATGCGGTAGGCTGTCACCTTGAAATTAAATTTGTTCCTGAACACGCCTGACGGGGAGGCGGCAATGCAAGTACGATTGCAAACCTCAGGCTCCCAAATTTGAGCCTGAAGCAATCTGATTGCTCAGGGTAATACGGTCACAGGGGGGAGCCGTCATGAGATCATGGCGGCTTCTTTTCTTGTCGCCGTTTTGCACCGAAATAGTAAGGGTGTTCGGAAGAACATTACTTGAGGGTAGGTTTTGAACTGCCTTGAGATTTCCGCTGAATTTAACAGTAATTGCCTTGACACTCTACCCCCCACTAGTACCATGTAACTCTTAAAATTTCGGATAAAGGCGTTTTAGCTTAATTCTGGCTTCTGGAGTAGTGAACTGCCAGGAAATTTTTCTAGCACTGTTGTTTCGATCTTTTTCCCAGGCGGCTACTTCAGCCTTCATGGTTGTCATATCGGGAATCCGACGATCAAGGCACTGTCCTTTAATCACGCTAAGTTCAATTTCCGCCATGTTCAGCCAACCGCCATGTTTGGGCGTGTAATGTATATCAAGTCGTTCGGCGAGCCTCCTGGCTTCCTTTGGTTCAAATGTTTCGTAAAGTGAGGCGATATTGTGGGTATTCAGATTGTCCATAACCAGACGCACCTTGATCGCCTCCGGATAGCGCTCATCAAGCATCTGTTTGATTTGCAACGCCCAATCCTTTCTGGTTCGGTGTTCCGTGACGACGACATGTCTTTTGCCGCCCAAGGGCTCAACTTCCATAAAGATTTCCGCCACTCCGTTTCTGACGTATTCGTCGTCAATGCGGACCGGCTGCCCCGGCTTGCATGGAATCGGGTCTCGGACTTCACCGATCATTTGTTTGCAGGATTCATCCATGCAGACAGCCGGGTAATCAAGATCATACGGCAGATGATAAACCTCAAGAACATCCTCCATGTTGGCTACAAATGCCGCGTTTCCTTCTGGGGGGATTTTCCAGTATTTGCTGCGGTGAGGCTGAAGTTCGTTTTTTTTAAGACCCTCTGCACGGTCATGTGCGATACGGATTCTGCAAAGTTAAGTTCTACAGCCTTGTCGGCAAGAAGCCTGACAGTCCAGCGTCTATGCCCCTCCGGAACATCTGTGCAGGCCATGGCTATCAGCCTTGCCTCGAATGCTCCGTCAAACGTAACTGCGCGTGGCGGTTTCTCCCGTGGTTTCCGTTCAAGTGCAGCTTCGAGGCCTTCTTCCACAAAACGTTTCTTCAGGTGTTCAATTGTCCGGTCGCTCACACCAAGGGCTTCTGCCGTATCGGTAACGCTCCACGAAGGACCATCTGTACCGGCATCGGAGAGCAACAGGGCGCGGGCATGGATGAATCGTCTTGCGTGGGTCTTCCCGCGTTTCGTTAGGGTTTCAAGTTCTTTACGCTCCTGTTCGGAAAGAGTTACTCGGTATCTTGGCGACATGACGGCCTCCTTGAATGAGTTGCCGACAGTATGCCATATGTTACACTAAAGCGAAATATTAAATGTTACCAGGCACTAGTACCATGTAACTCTTAAAATTTCGGATAATGCCACAGGCGTCCTAAAAGTACGGCAAATGCAGCGCCTTGAAGCCCCTACGGGGTCCAAGTAAGTCAACTAAATTAGAATGTCCCCTTAGCCTCCCTTAGCCTCCCTTAGCCTCCCTTAGCCTCCCCATCTGCTGGTGCCAGCACAAGGGGAGTAGCAGGTTTATCCGATGTGATTCCGAAGAGCTGGAGAGAAAGGGGTCACGTCTACAAATAACAAATTTGTGTTTTGTAGACGTGACCCCATTTTTATTCATTTTTACATTTTACATTATCCAGGTATATCGAGTCGAGCGTGTCGTGGCATGGAAGAAAGATAGCAGATGGCAACGAGTTAGTCAACAGTCGAGTAGACCGGTTTCTCCTTTAATATTGGCAGGTTAACGCCTCCGTTGCAGCCTGGTTTCCCCGACAGTTTCGCGTATTCCCGGCAGTATTTCCAGTTGGCCCCGGCCCCTCTCAGAACCGT
>JBAQKZ010000070.1:0-29063 GCA_049301475.1 Geobacteraceae bacterium
AACAGAAGAACGCCTCCCGTACAAATAGGATGGGGCATATACTACTCGTATTGAAGGTGTTTGACCAGTAAATAATGAAACTCAATGTTATTGCTCAAAAAAGATGATAGAACATATTCACCGTGGCTGTAAAGGGCTTTATGGTGGGCGCTAACAGTTTTGGCACAGAGATTGAAAAGGAACGTTCGCGCCATTTATCAGCAGGAGATTTAAAAAAAACCAAGCCTGCCCGTTAAGAAACCGGCGGCGGGCTTGGTTTTATTATGGGCTTGCATCTCGCTATTTCGTATTGATATGGCGGGCGGCATGGGATTCGAACCCACGACCCCAGGCTTCGGAGGCCTGTACTCTATCCAGCTGAGCTAACCGCCCGTCCGTATATGTCTACTATATTCCCGGGATTAACTCAAGGCCAAATGTGCGACGAAGGCGTACAAATACAGCATGTCCATTTTTTTGACAATAAACACTCTGGGTATGGAGGACTGTTTCCTTGCAAATGAATGTTATAAAAAAAATCACGAATCAGCGCCTCGCGCAACTCTCCAGGATTGGAACTGAGTAGGTAGTCGAAGGAATCACTCTTGAAGCGGCGGATGTTTCGCATCGGTAGGCATTCAGAAAACTCATCACCGAGATGACGGAAGGCCCGTGGAAGAATCCGCAGGCCTTTGTACGTATTTTACTGTTTGACCAACTCCGTTTTGATCGTGATATAAACCTCATCCGCAATTATCGCACCCCAGCTGACTCCAAAATCCTGACGGTTGACAGTCGCAGCGGCAGTGGCTTCCCGTTTGCGATCACCTAGGAGGCTATTCGGGCCTTCCACAATCAACACAACCTCTTTGGTCACCCCTTTTATTGTCAGATTACCAGTGACTTTCAGCTTGTCTTTGTTTGTACCGGCCTCGACCTTAGTCGATACAAACGTCATGTCAGGGAACTTTACAACGTCGAAAAAATCGGGGCTACGCAGGTGCTTATCACGCTTGTTGATGCCAGTATTGATCGAGGTTGTCTCGATACTGACGTCCACTTTTGATTTGGTAATATCCGTATCATCGATATCTACAATCCCCTTGAATTTCTCGAAATTCCCCTTGACGTTCATGATGCCCAAATTTCTTACCTTGAACTGAATAGAGGTGTGAGCAGGGTTTATTTTGTAGGTCTGTGCAAATACATTAAGCGGCGCCAAAACAGCCAAGGCAATGATCAGTGTATATATTCGCTTCATCGTATCCTCCTTAACGTTCGGTGTTGTAGTCGGGATGGCAGTTATATCAATCAATCCATTCTGTGAACGGTATCCCATAGGAGAAATAATTTTACCAGGCTGCTATTCTAACGGCCGCCTGGCGATAAATCCCACCCTTGGAAGTGGTGGATAGTAATAGTAGGGGCCATGGCCGTATGGCTGGAGATCTGAAAAACCGGCCTTCTCCAAACATTCCTGCAATTGCTCTGCTGTGCGCAAATATGCAGTGGATACCCCCATTTTCAACAATTTAAGATTCAGTACCTGCAAATAAATATTCCGGGAGGGAGCTGCTTCCCAGAGACAAAAGCGTCCGCCTGGTTTCAATACCCGCATGACTTCTTGAAGCATTTTCATAAAATGTTCGTCAGATAAATGTTTGATGACATAGGTGCTCAGCACCACATCAAAGATTCCGTCAGAGTATGGCAATCTTGTTGCAAATCCATTCCTGATGCGGATATAAGTGTTTAAATCGCGATTATCCATTGCCTTCTGGGCACGCTTAACCATTAAAGCGGAGCAGTCCAGACCTTCCAGCACCTCTGTAAACCTTACTCTTCGGTTCAGGTATATAAGCAGTCCCCCATAACCGCAGCCAATATCAAGAATTTTGTCCCGATTGGTAAGTGATAGAAGCTCGGGTAGTTTACGAGCGGGGGTATTCAAAAAAAGAGTCCGTTCCGGAGCAAACCAGAACCGTACCCACCAGGCACCAAACTTATTCTGCGCTAGCCATGTGTCATAATCGTGAGCTGTTGTGAGTTGTTCATCATTACCTGAAAAAGTTTCTTCTAATAAATTCATCGTCTGATTTTCCCGCTGGCAGTTTTTGGAAGGGCATCCACGCATATAAATTCTTTGGGCACCTTGTACTGTGCCATCTTCTGGTAACAGAAGCGCTTTAGGTTATCAAGTACAGCAGAAACGTTATTACCGTCAATCAAAACAACCTTAACCATTGGCAGTTCTCCATACTGGGCATGTGGTGTGCCGTACACCAACGACTCCTTCACGTTGGGGTGCTGATTAATTACTGTTTCCACTTCCTGAGCAAATATCTTCATCCCGACAAAATTGATAACATCCTTGTCCCTGCCGACGATAGAGAGAAAACCTTCTGCATCAAGTTTTCCAAGATCGCCCGTTTTGAACCAGCCATTCTGCAGGATTTCCTTCTTTTCGCGCCATGGAGAAAAATAGGCGTCCAGCATACCCTTGCCCTTGATCAGGATTTCCCCAATGCCACTACCTGCATCCGCATTGTCGAGCCTAAGTTCAAAATCCGGCAGCGGCCTTCCAACTGAACCGCGTTTGTCTCTGCCGCCTTCCAGCTTAATGAATGGAAGCCCGATCTCAATAATACCGTATGCCTCGGTAAGTTCAAAAGCAAATTTA
This sequence comes from Geobacteraceae bacterium, assembly GCA_049301475.1. Lineage (GTDB taxonomy): Bacteria > Desulfobacterota > Desulfuromonadia > Geobacterales > Geobacteraceae > JBAQKZ01. The sequence continues at coordinate 2,660 of JBAQKZ010000070.1, forward strand.
TCAAAAAATGCCTCGGCAATCTGTCCAGGAAGCTTCATGGCTGTTGAAATTGCCATCCTGACCTGTTTCAGACTGTCAGAAGTGAGTAGTTCGGTACGCGAAAGTAGGTTGTAGTGAAACGGAGATGCATAAATGAAGGTACCCCGGTGAGCGACAATCCCTTCAATAAACGCTTCAGGAAAGCGCTGGCCGCAAAGTACAATCGTCGCTCCTCGCCGCAGGAACAACAGGATTGAGACAACAAAATGATAGCTCATTGACAGGAGCCAAAGAACTGTATCGTCTGATGTGATCAGCATCCCCTTGTCTGCAGCATCTGTTCTATTGACAATTGATTCATGAGACAGCACAACACCTTTGCTCATACCGGTAGTTCCGGAACTGAAGCGGATGAAGGCAGGGTTTGAACTGAAATATGCGGCTGGAATATCCGAGCTGACCGTTCTTTGAACTATGCTGAATTCTTTTTTGATGAAGCCGTCGCAGGGCAGCGAATCGCGCTGATCGTTCTTCAGGAGACTCGGTTCAGCAACAATATAATCAACATCAATTCTGTCGATAACCAGCGCTATTTCTTCTGTCGTCTGCTCCGGCGAAATTGGAACAATGGCCGCCGAGAGCGACAGAATAGCCAGACTCGCGATAATATAGTCGATACTGTCTTCACAAAGCAGCCCGATTCGATGAAATTGGCACACTCCTTTGTGTCTCAACGATTCAGCCACTTGTTCGGCGGCATAGATCAGCTCGCGGTAGCTGATATGTTCCTGTCCTTCAATTACCGCTATCCGGTCACTGACTATATTTGTTTCTTCTTTTATTGTGTTGAAAATATTCATGTTTGCCTCGTAACAAAAGAACGATACTCCCCGTTTCTAACACAACTCGCTGTTGCCAGGCCAGCCTGTTCGCCAAGCGCCATACAGGTTCCCATTACGCGTGTCGAGCCGAGCGCCTCACGCGAAACTGAAATGCAACGCCCGGCAGTCAGAAGGTTTGAAAGCCCCTTTACAGTAATGCTGCTAAAGGGGATTTCATAATAATCACCACGTGGAACGTATTTGTAGAGCGTACCCTTTGATCGGTCCCACAGTTCAATTGGCCAAGCATTTTTCACTATTGCATCCGGAAATTTTCTGGCAGTAAGAATATCCTCTTCCGTTAGTATATAATCGCCAATGATTCTGCGGCCTTCACGATCCTGGACGTTGAGTGCCGTGCCGGTGATCCTGGCATCCTTGAAAGGCGGGAGAAGCTGCCCCAGATGGGCAAGCAATATGTGTGCATTTTTACGTGCCAGTGCATCCCTTTCTGGACTGTCTTCTCCGTCAAGACTCATTTTTATGAAGCATTCATCAGGTGTATCACCATAATTGAACGAAGTGAATTTCATGTGAAGCGGCAGTATTTTCTGTAGCACAGCCTGAGCGCATACATAGGGCACTTTGATCGAAAGTGAACTATCGCCAATTTCCAGTCCGCTGATCCGAATAGAGAAGCCCGCCAGTTGGCGTTCGTTTAGCGGAGAAAGCTCGAATTCTGCTCCTGCCATGGCAGCTACGTCACCATTCCCTGTACAGTCGACGACCATGGCTGGTGTAATGCCCTGGGTTCTGCCTGGCACTTCTGCGGTCACGCTCGAGATTTTTCCGTAATTTGATTCGACCCCGGTTACAGCGGTATTGCGCATGACAGTCAATGTTGATTCAGATTCCAGGAGAGAACCGAGGACTTCCTGTAGAGAATTGGCATTATAGGGCAGCACATACACCTGTCCAATTTTCTGAACTAATGTCCTCGATGACGTGTTCATCAACAACTGGACAATTTCATGAGTGAGCCCCCCATTCAGCGTTTCTGAAGGGATGGAGTCGCCATTCAGGTAGAGGCCGCATATATGCTGTAACATCCCGGAAAAACCTGTTCCACCAAGATGTTCCTCACGCTCGACAAGGATCGTCCTTACTCCACGCCGCGCAGCGGCAACCGCTGCGCAGCAACCCGCAACACCGCCACCTACAACCAGCAGATCGCAGGATATCAGCTTCATACTGGTGCCGCCCCTAATTTCCTGCGTATACCAGTTTCGAGCATATCCAACTCCTCATCTCTTATTATTCCATCACAAAACGAGATAACAAGATTAAGTCGGTCATCATAGAGACTGGTGAAGAAACCGAGACCAGGCGGCACAGGCACCCGGGGCATGTGAATGATATTTTCAATCGGGCGGCCCATTAGTTCATTTGACTGATATGAGCTTGGGCCAAGGTGGGAAAAAACGAAACTTGCTATCTGGCCATTTAACGGTACACGCAACAATTTTCCAAGCATGGACAGGGGAAGAATGCGGGTCAGGAGGCTTGCCGTAGTCAGATCCCGAGGAAATCCAGATTTCACCTGGTTGTACATCTGCTGTTTGAACAGGGAAACGAGTTCCTTCATATCAGCAACGTTAGTAACCGGAATCTGATAAAGAAGATAGGATACATGGTTAAAAAACATTTCTTGCAGAGGATCTTTTCTGGGCCTGGCGTCCATGGTCACCGGAATCATATAACTCGAACCGGTGCAGGAACGAGACGTACACAATTCGTGCATGGATTGAGTTATTACGGCCAGAAGAAACAGGGATTCCATAAGATATCCCGCTTCACGGTAGGCTTTTTCGAATATTACCGCTGTTTCAACTTTGTCAAAGGACAGCAGGCGGTATCGATATCCTTTACCGGACAAAGACTGTACAGGCAGAGCCTGGGGTGCGGATTTTGAGAGAGCGATAATAGCGCGGTTAACATTCCTGCCGGCCAGAAATTTACTTCTCCATTCCGTTAGTTCCATCGAAGAGGTAAATGTGATATCTCCGGACAATGTGCCATCTTTTAAACTTTTCTGGAAAAGGTTCAGAAAAGATTCTGCACCGCGGGCATCTAACAGACGATGGTCGAACCTCATGGCTAGGGCAGCGTGTTCGCCGGATGTATAAAGGTGAAAATCGATATAGACTTCGCCATTCTGAAATGGACTGTTGGCGTGCTTTACCAGCTCCGAAAACAGCAACTCAGGCGATGAACTTTCCGGGATGCACGAAACATTCAGGCAAACATCTTTCTCCATCGATGCGGGAATTTTCCAGTAGGGGGTTAGTTTGAAGTCTCGGGCAACCCTGCCCTGTAGTACTGGAAATTTTTTGATAAAGTGATTCAGACGATTTCTGACTGTTTCCTCAGGCAGAGGGGCGTTGAGTATTAAGACAATCTGGCAGATATTCCCCGAAGATGTGACGGCCTTCATCATATAATCCAGAGTGTTTATCACCCAGTCAGAACCGGACAGGTAACGCTTGCGTTTTGAAACCAGCATACTCAATCCGGAATTACAAGCTTCTGCTGATGGACGAAGCAAGGCTATGAACGGACTCGAAGTCCTGTTTAGTCAAAGCCGACGCGATCAGTTCAAGCTTGAAAGTTTTTTCAATGAACACGAGGATCTCCACGAATCCGAGTGAATCTATTCCCAGATCATGGAATGATTTTTCAGAAGCTACTTCTGATGGTTCTAAATTTTTTATGGATGAGATCCCCTGGATTAATATGCTTTCAATCTCTTCAGTATTCATGGCAATCAAACCTCTAATGGATTTATTTATGTCTTCTTGTCTGATCCATCCCTTAATGCCCCGTTATCAAGGGGAGCTTTAAAGTCTCTAGCCTGACAATAGGAGCGGGAAGGTGTTAAAGCTTTGATAGATACACGACACTCGTCACCCCAAAACAATTGCATCCGATACTGCGAATCGATCCGATGTGTGCGGGTCTGGTTTTGTCCAAAAGGAGAAGGCCGTGCGGATTATCCAGTACCGGTGATGCATATTGAATCTGTTGTTTCAGCATAATAGCGGCTGCGGCAAGGTTGAATGCGCCTCCGATCATCATTGAACCGAATAGTGGAGAATATGCCGCCGTTTGGATATCCGTCGTTAAGGAAGAAAGATAGACTGACTCATCCTGAAGCATGCCGTCGGCGTCAATAATGTTGATATCAACCGGTTTGTTGCAATCAGGGTTGTCACCGGTATATACCGCGTCAACCGAGCAGTGGGCTTTATCGGTCAGATCTCTGCCCAGTAGGAAAAAAACCGCTCCTTCACCCGGCACCTGACAGGTCGGTTTGAACGCAAACGGTTTGATCCTGCCGTCATTAGCAGTTATAAGCTTCTGTTCCGAAATGTATCCCAAAACATCACCGTATTGATCAACAGCGCCGACTAGAAAATAGTCACATCGGCCCTGATCAAGCCAAGTCTGGGCAAGCTGCAGGGCGGACTGGAAAGAGAACCGGAATTGCGTTACCGTCAGCGTAGGCCCCTGGATGTTCAGCGATGAGGAAACATAGGAGGCAGCGGCATTATGAACGGAGTTGGAAAATGTGGTCGGTGAGACAGCGGCATCACCATAGTCCAGATTCCCATCCAGAAAATCGAAGGTTGTTACCTGAGCACCGAAGGCCGTGGCAAGAATAATTCCGATCTTTTTCAGATTAACGTTGGGAATGCCACTGTTGTCAAGGGCGTCTGACGCAGCAAGCACTGACATCTTGCTCAACTTATCGGCACGACGGATTTTCTTAAGCAGAGTTCGATCCGGAACTGTATCCAGATCAACCTGATAGACCGGCCGTTTCACACCTTCCATTCGGGGGACATCAATTTCGGAGGGCTTCAACCAACCGTTACAAAGCGCTCTTTCGAGTGTGCTTAAACCCATCCCTTGCGAAAAGATAATGCCGATTCCGAGGATTTTCACCCGTTATTTCCCCGTCCAATAACTATGGCTGCATTATTTCCCCCGAAGGCCAGTGACGTTGAGACTGCATAACGGCCACTGATAGACGTCTTTTCCCGTACCGGCGTAATGGGAATGGCCTCATCCTGATTCAGAAAACCGGCACTGGCAGGTATCCAACCTTCCCTGAGGGCTGCTGCAGTAAATACGGCTTCAAGACCTCCTGCCGCGCCGAGCGTATGTCCGGTGTATCCTTTGGTCGACAGTACCTTCAGATCATATCCAAATATCTCTTCCAGAACCTGACCTTCCACATGATCATTGTCGAATGTCCCGGTACCATGGGCATTGACAAAACTGACCTCCCGAGGGGTGATACCCGCCTCCTCAAGTGCGGTACGCAGTGAGGCTTTGAGGCCAACTCCATCGGGGCTGGGAGCGGTAAGGTGATATGCGTCGCTTAGAGAGCCGTAGCCTCCCAAGAAGATCTCCGACGACACACCCCGCTGCTGTGCAGTGCTCTTCTTCTCGATAACCATGGCCCCGGAACCCTCTCCCAGGTTCAAACCTTTGCGATCACGGTCAAAAGGAGTACACAGGCCGGGATTGACAATGCCGAGTGAGCAGAAACCGCAATACGGGATATGGTTAAGCTCGTCTGCCCCGCCAGCGATGACAATATCGCACAGATCGCTTTTGAGCCATGACAGGGCGACTCCGATCGCATCGGTTCCGGAAGAACAGGCATTTACTACCGTCAGGGTCGGTCCTCGCGCCTTAACCCTCCGGGCAATAAATTCCGAAATATTCCCTTTCAGGAAACGATCAACTGCAACCATCGACGCGGAATTTTGCTGGCGGTAGGATTTGTAAAACAGAAGGTCGTTCAACTGGCTCGCCACGGTTGTCCCCATGCAGACTCCGACCCGGTAACCGGAGAGATCGACAATTCTGGCCTCGGCAAGTGCTTGATCCACGGCAATTAGCGCCAGACTGAGGGTGCGCCGGCCTTCAAGAAAATACATGAGAGGTATATCCTTTACTTCAAAGACAGGACAATTCGTCACTGTCGGAAAAAGTGTTACCGGCCCGGCGTTCCGTTTTGCCTGAGCAAACGACGCCAGCGTCTCGGCCAGACCGTTTCCAGCAGCAGAGATAGCACCCAATCCTGTTATGAGTATGTCGGTTCTGTTCATTGTATTCACAAGGCAACACACATTATTTTTGTTTTTGATACTTGGGCATCCCTAGCAGATCCAAACCTTGATCAACCGTCACAATTTTCATGTCCGGGTATTTCGAGTGAACATAGCCGATCATATCCGCCAGCAGAGTTAGATCATTATACATTACATAGTTAATACGTGCCGTTGCCCCACTGGTCGTCCCGGTGATGGTGTCCCCCGGCTGAGGAACTCCGGAAAAAGGGACGATATAAAGATATGACCCATACACCGGGAACCAGTGCATGGTTGTGTACCTGGCCACGGTTCCGGAAGGGTTAAGAGTCACCGTTTCACCCTTAGTAAAAACTCCGCGAGACTCCATTACTTTTACTTTGGCATCTATCTCATGTGTGTAAAAGATCAGCCATGATTTATCATGGTAGGCACGGTCGATATAACTCTTCATCAACGGAAGATCATGCTTTAAGGTGAATGACTTCAAAAAATATGGATATATCTCTCCCGCATTGAACGAGTTCGTCCCCCCTCTACCGGAGCGATAATATTTGCTGACAATTGATCTGACCACTTCATTATTCTTGTTAAATGGGTACACGACATTGCTTATCGTAAGCCCCATGCTTTCCAGCAGAGTCTTTGATCGAGACAGTTCATCTTCAAGTTGTGCAGTAGTCAGAGAATTCAGGTTCGGATGGGACACCGTATGCCCCATAATTTCCCACCCCGCCTCTTGGAGAGCAATGATCTGGGCGGGAGTCATATGGTACGGTGTACTGATAAGATCAGCAGTAATAGCAGAGCAGGCGACCGCCCCTTGATCGTCAAATATCTTCTTTCCCAGTAGATAGTCAGTGTCATTGCCATCGTCAAATACGAACGTTACCAAAGGAATCAAATCGCCTGACAATTTATCTGGACGTTGACCAGCACCGACACAGGACGTAAGGAGAAACACCACCAGTACAACCGGTATCAATCTACACACAATGTTACCTGCAAAATTCGTCAGGCTGTTTTCCCTTTATTGTCATAAATAAAGTTGGCAATAGTATTAATGGAATAAAAGATTTCTTTACCCTGATCCATGTTTTTGATTTCGAGACCGAAGTTCCGTTGCAGAAGAACGACTATTTCTACTGCATCGAGAGAATCCAGTCCAAGTCCCTCACCAAACAGAATCTCGTCATCCCCGATTTCCTCGGGCTTGATATCCTCAAGAGCCAAGTCCCGTGCAATCATCTCCTTGAGATCTTTACGAATTTTCTGCAGTTCCAGTTCCTTACTCTCCATATCACCCTCCTTATCAAGTTTTAATGCATTATTCATTGGACTTCCATACATCACGAAATGCAAACCATTGAAAGGGATGTGCGTTGACGTAATCTTCCAGCACATCGGCGAATTCCTGCAAGGCTACGCTTATTTCGTCCTCTTTCTTTCCGCGAACACCTAAAGGCGCCGGGATAATATGGGAAACATCGACGATATATTTATTCACACCGATTTTAGCGGACAAGAAAACAACTACGGGGCACTGCACGGCAGATGCGAGACTGAAAGCCCCGTAAGGAAAATGCACATTCCCGCCAAGAAAAGAAACTTCGGCCGCGCTGAAACCGTAAGTTCGATCCCCCATAATCGAAACGATATTACCCTTCTTTATTGCTTTCATCGCTTCAATGACACCATTCAACGAGTCATCTGTAGAGATGATCTTGACGTTTTCCTCTTCATTGTCAATGTTTAGTGCCTTCTTGACCGCGATGTTGTCTTCGGGGCGCATCATCAAGTAGACCTTTTTCCTGAATCTGCTGAGCGCCGTCATGGCAACCTGCCAGTTCCCCACATGGGCGGTCAGGAGGATAAACCCTTTCCCCTGCGCGGTGAGAAGTTCCAACTCCTCGTAGCCACAAATATCTATGACCATATCTTGATACCCGGCGGCAACCGCATATCGGTCGATAAGGCTCTTCCCCTGATTCACGAAGAGCAGATAGACATTGAACAGCTGCCGGATTGCCCCATGGTCCGGAAATCGTCTCCGTGTATAGGCAAGGGAGACTGCAGTGAGTGGTCGGTCTACAATCAGGTAATACAGGCTGACAAAATAAAGTAACCCATATGAGCCACCCAATCCGAACAATCTCACTGCTGTGCGGAAGAACCAGAAACCGAGCAGGTTTCCCCGCTTACGCTCAACACCCTTCTTTAGAGGCATGCGCAAACCGGATTTTTTTTATTTTAAAAGCAGTCACGTACATGACAGCACCTGTGAGGAGAGCTGCCAGTGGGGCGATGATCAGAGAGCCTAAAAACCATTCATAAAAACGCGAAGAAAACTGCTGAAACACTGTCGCAAATGACAGATCGGTCAACCAGCTGCCGTGTCGAAGGTAATACCCTACCTCGATGCAGAGAGCTGGTATAAATGGAGGCACCGCCAAGTGCTGAACGTTCAGTGTCACGATCTTGTTCAAGTTGAAGCGCATCGAAAAATAAAAAATAACTACCGAGTGCATGAACAGGATCGGAAGGACGGCAATGAACATACCGACCGCTGCCGACAGCGCTAACCCCTCGGGGGTCGCACTCTCTTTCAGGAGCAATTTCAAAACTTTGCCCGGATGTCGCAATAACGAGGCATCCAACTTGTTCCGATTTTCCACAAGCATTTTGTGCTTGACCGGCAACATGCGTCTTCCGACAAGCATCGAGTGAATTCGCGTTAGACGTAAATTGTCCAGTAAAGGTTTAAAGCTAGAAACGCGTTCTTCCGGTTTTGGATAGACAACGTCTATATCGACTGTGTTGAGTGCAAGCCCAGCCCAGGCTGCCTTTGCTAATACCTCGGCTTCAAAATCGTATCGTGAACCCTTGAAAATAAGTCGGTTGAGATAGCGAACGGGATAGGCTCGGAAACCGCTCTGACAGTCTCCGACAAGCTTGCCTGTCTCAACCAGAAGCCAGAAATTTGCAAACGACCTGCCGAAACGGCTCGAAGCAGGGACATTTTCAGTATTAAAATCTCTGCAACCAATTATAATGCCCGGCATTTCCTCCCGAATTAACGGAAGAAATTTGTGGATGTCCGGCGGAAGGTGTTGACCATCTGCGTCGATGGTGATCATATACTCGCCACCATGAGTTTCAACGTAATGCGATGCCGTGAGTATGGCCTGCCCTTTACCTAGGTTCTTCTCGTGCTTCAGCACAATCACATCAAGACCTGAAAGCAGTTCGCTAATATCTGCATCGGTACTACCATCATCAATCACCACGACATGTGCCAAAATGTCACGGCACGCTGCCACCACCTGCCGCACCGTTTCTTTGTTATTGAATACTGGTACCGCACACCAGACAGATTCCAGCATTAGAGGATTACTCTGCTGCATGTCTTTTCCTCTCTCTGGTTCTTCCACCGGGGATTAGCAGTTCCCACAATGCCCCGGAATAGCCAAGTTTATGAAGCATCTGGAGACTTCCTTCCATTGCATCGGGCGGGAAAACACAGTGACGCACACTGGAAAATGCATGTGTCAATGTTTCCTCCAGCCAACTTTTTTCCAAGGCGGGGGAAATATAATAGGTCGGTTTCAACAACCCATTGGTTGAGGAGATGATTTTATCCTTGATCGCAATTCGTGCAAGGGGGGTATTGGGAAGAATCCGTATACCCATGAAAATAAAGGAGACGCTTTTTCGCAATCCCAGAATATTTCTAATTCCCTCATGTACCGTTTCTTCGGTTTCTCCCGGCCCACCAAACATGAAGAAGTGAGATGTCGCGATGCCATGTCGTACCAATAGATCATTACATTCCACGACATCCTGGAAGGTAAAGTTTTTCCCCATCTTACGCAACGTTGTATCGCAGGCAGCATCTGCACCTACCTCGGCAGCCGCAAACCCGGTTTTTTTCATGCGCTCGACGATTTCATCGGTCAGGCCGCCTGGCTTTATAAATCCTGTCCAGGGGATGCAGACGTCTCTACGCAACATCTCGTCAACTACTTCCAGATAAGCTCCTTGGTCATCGTTGAAAACTGAATCGACGAAAAAGATATATTTGGTCTTGTGCTTGTCGCGCAGCAACTCTATGTCATCAACCACATCACGCGCATTTCTCCTGCGGAGCTCCGTCCCTTCCAATAGAGGATACGTGCAATACACACACTTGTAGGCACAACCACGTTTTGTCTGAATGGAAGCAATGTTACCGCTGTGCAGGTAAAACTCGACCAGCCGATCGTCGTAGAGCGCCGCTTTGATCGATTCGCCTGGAAGTAGTGAGGCGGGACCGATAAGACGTTCCTTGGGGAAAATCCCCTGTTCGGCATTATTGACAAATTCTACCGCAAGCATCTCTCCTTCTCCTATGATGCCATAGTCAGCGCCTGTTTCCTGCAGGATAAGATCGGGGATAAGTGAAAATCCAGCTCCGCCAAGCAGGACCTTAACGTCAGTTTGCTCCCTGATGGCAGAAACAATATTTCTGACGTTCTGGATATAATACTGTTCGTTCATCAGGTTAACATTATCGATGTTTCTGATCGATATCCCGATCAGTTCGGGCTTGAACTGCTCTATCTCATTACCGATAGCTTCGAGGGAAGAGTTCTGCAGCAGTAAATCCGACTGTTGAACCGTATGACCCGCCTTCGTAAGAGCAGCAGCAACCATGCTCACTCCAAGCGGATAGATTGGATATGGTGAGATGGTCACATTGGATGATATCAGCAGAACCCTCATTCAGGTCTCTTTAAATCTTTATTTACTTCCCATTTTCTGCGAATTGGACTGGTATGCTGATACGTTCCGTCAGCTTTCTCTTTCTCGATTACCTTGAGAAACAGTTTAGCCATTTTCAAGTTTTGGCTGCTGTCACTGTAGAATCTGTCCCAAGCGTAATAGTAAAGATCCTGAAGCTTGGATGGGCTCATTTTAGCGGGTTGGTAGACGACATCACCACCTGTGTATTTGTTCCAGTCATTCGATAAAATTCTTCCCTGCTGGACAAGAGTCTCGCGAATCGGAGTGTACGGGAAAGGGGTCAGGATCGTAAACTCAGCAAGGTCCAGATTGATCTCGAGCAGGAAATCAACCAGTCGCTTGATGTCGTCCTCGCTCTGGTCATCTGTCCCCAGAATAATGGTTCCTTCAACACCAATGCCACGTTCCTGTAAGCGTTTAACTCGCCTGCGAATGTGATCCGAAGTATCAAAGATCGCCTGATATACGTACCAGCAACCGGCCTCCGCTGCCAGGTCAAGGATTTCGTCGTTGTCCTTGATCGGGTGGCATACCCATTTCTTTTTAAGTGGAATTAACGCCTTAAACAGGTCTTTCTCCCACTGGTCATTCTGGGACATGGAATTGTCAACAAAGAAGAGACGGTTATTATCAATCGATGCAATTTCATGTAATACATCGTCAATAGGGCGTGGCCTGAATTCAAGGCCCCCGAGAAATGGTGTACAGCAAGGGAAACAGTTGAACTTACAACCACGCGAAGCATGAATCAGATCCACCATCTGCACTCCGCGATAGTTATATAACTCGCGGTTAAGAATGTTGCGTCGGGCAGGTCCAACCAGTTTTATGTCCGGGAAATTATTCCTATAGTCGTAAACCATTTGCAGATTCCCGTTGTTCAGGTCTGAAAGAATTTGTCCGAAACGGCCTTCAGCCTCTCCCAAAAACACAGAATCGGCATGTTGCATGGTTTCATCTGCATGGAGCATCGTTCCGATTCCGCCAAATATTACCGGGACACCTTTGGCGCGATAGATGTCGGCAATCTCCCAGCCTCGCGATATCTGGCAGGTAAGCATGCAGGAGATCGCTACAAGATCGGTTTGCTCGTCAAAATTGATCGCCTCGACATGCTCATCGGTAAAGGTAAGATCAATATCATTTGGCACGGCAGCTGCGAAGCAGACCGGGCCATGAGGGGGGAGATGGAAATCCGTCTGTCGGTCAAGTTTTGGCCATTTTGGGTAAATAAGTTTTATCTTCACGCTATGCCTTTCTTAACCTTCTGGATTGAAAGTTGACGTAGAATGTCTGAAATATCCTGCGATGTTTCAATGATCGACCTTGCTTCGTAGAGACTGCAGATGGAGCTGACTTCCTGACTGCTGTCTATAATGAAATAAAGCGCTTCTTCTCCCACAATCTTGCCTACGAGCATCCTGCCGGCTTCCCTGGCAACAACAATTTCGGACGCCATATCCAATAACTCTGCGAGAGAATCATTCACTCCCGTTGCATAAAAAAGTGGGCCGAAAAGACCGAAATGGATAGCAGCTTCACCCAGCGCGCTCGTAGGGAGCGTATAGATAAACAGGTTCGCCCGCGAAAGAGTGCGGCCGTTATCAATAAAATCCCTGTAATAGTCAGCGTCTGATTTCAGACAACCTTCGCTACCTGTGCCGATGATTCCGATATCTTGCTTACTGGCAGTCGAGTACCCCACTCCGGCATCCTGCAGGGCAAGCGCAACAGCGCTGACGGTCATTCGCGATATCCCGTCAAGCCGACCGAAATTCTTGAACGGCTGTGAGAATATTCCCAGTTTTGAAAGGGAGTGGATTCCTTCTCCCTCTGCAAACTGATGTTGTAATCCGAGTCTAACAGATCCGTAGCCCGTTTTTGCCAACCAGCCAATACCACTGACATAAATTGTCATATAAACTTCCTCAGACCAGAACCAACGCGGTGTTTATGCCACTGAAACCTGCATTTGTCACGAGAGCGATCGAGTTGGGTCCGATATCCCGGTGTCGATCGGCAACCCAACCGATTGAGTCTTCATCAGCTTCTTTCAGATTCACGGTGAGAGGAACGACCTTCTCACGCTGCACCCTCTGTGCAATTGCAATCTCAACAAGCCCTGCGGCGCCCATCGTGTGGCCGATGCCTCCCTTGATTGAGTAAACAGGCACATTCCGATCCTCAAATACGGTGTGGAAGGCTCGCATTTCCATGGCATCGTTAAACGGAGTGCCGGTTCCATGAGCTGAAATAAAGTCGACTTGGTTTGCAGTGATGCCTGCTGAATCCAAGGCAGCGTTAATTGCGCGAACCAGTCCTTCGCTTTCGCGTGATGGACCGGTCATGTGGTTGGCATCGTCACTAATCCCCCAACCGGAAATCTCTCCAATGATGGTTCTTTTTTCACGAGCAGCGCGTTCTTCACTCATAATCAGCATATAGGCTGCCGCTTCTCCAACACTTAACCCCATCCTGTTTTTATCAAAAGGCCGGGCGGGGATTTTATCCAACGCCATAAGCGAGGAAAAACCGGAAAATATAAACTCCGACACACCGTCGCAGGCAACTACAAGAACACAGTTTGCGTGACCGTTACGGACTATCGCTGCTGCACGCGCTGCAGCCACCGCCGACGAGGTGCAGGCAGCGGAGACAACCATCCCCCCCCCCTTGGTTCCGGTGAGACCGATAACCTTCCGAAGAAGATTATTCAGAGTGCTGTCTGCGATATCTCCGGTCCTAGTGAGAATGCTTTTTTCAAGAAGATCAATTTCTCCCTTGATAGTCGCCAGCAAAAGTTTAGCGTCACTCGGTATATTTGTGGTTTTTCTGTCAAACAGCATTGAGATCATCTGCATGACCAGGGATGTCTCACCGTGATACTTCAAGCCTGAAATTGTCCCGCCAAAGTCAGAGAAAAACGCCTTGGTAGAAAATCTGGACACGCGGGAAATCGATGTCCTGTTGGCTAGAATCCCTTCCCAGCAAGCGTCAATACCTGCCCCGTACGGTGTCAATATATCCGACTCAACTACGACCGCTTTCATGCGCATCAATAAAATTCCCCTGCTTTCCATCTGTTACGGCAGCGATCAAGCATCTCCGGTGAAACCATGCACGGCTCTCCAGTGAGGTGATCCGTAAAAAGTTGAATGGTGTAACCGCTGGTAGCCAGACTCCCGTCCTGCTTATAGATGTGAAACTCCGTGTTGATTCGCGCACCTTCATGCCAGATCAACGACGCACGGATGGTGAATTCTTCTCCAATAGAGAGCGACATAAAGTAATCGATATGGAGTGAAAGTATGGGGGCCCGCAGGCCTGCTTCAAGATATTCGCCATATGACATTCCACAACGGCGTCCAAGTTCCTCGGAGGCTTCTTCGAACAGGAGTGGGTACCGTCCATGCCACATGATAGCCATAGGATCAGCCTCATTGAATCGGACACGACGCTTGACCTCAACAAAGACCGGATCAGGCGCTCCAGGGATCCGCTCGAAGTACGATTTTTTCCTTCTGGTTTTCATGTCGCACCACCTAAAGAAATACGCAATTTCATATCCGTGACCTTTTCCGTACCTTTTGTAATACGGGCCTTATAGATGAATTCTAAGCCGGTATCCAGCACTCCACTCAAGATACAGATCACCTTGTCACCAGGAACAATAGGAGCTAAGTACTTGGCAAGCAGGATTTCTTTCAGAACGACGCGTTTTTTCAGTGCATTCTCAATTGTCGAGAGTGCGCATTGAATCTGGCAGGCTCCAGGTAAAACCTTATTCGATGGGAAATGTCCCTGAAAACCAATAAAATCCTCCGGAAACATGAAACTCGATGTCAAGATCGAGTCGGTGCTCGTTAATCCATCCATGTAACGCTCAATATCCATTCTGATTTTGCTCAAGAGTACAACTCCTTCTGCCGGACCGTCAGTTGGTAACCGTACTTATAGTTGATCATGATAATCCCCAGTGGATTCTTTTTCCCGTTCTGCTCGCGATACTCATAGTAGGATATACGCCAAACGATTTCATCATTTTCATAATATATCTTTTCAACAAGTTCCTGTCCTTTCCCGGCGAATTCGTATTCCATGACACCTGAACCGCAAGACTGCCGGAAATGGATTCTATACTTACTCTTCCAGATACGCGCTTTTTCAGATGGTATCAGATCAAAGTAAATTCTCCGGATGTCAGTGCCTACAGCGGTTGGAAGGTCACCGTACTTCATGAGAGCGGGCATTGCATTGTGAATAACAATGGTATCCCGATCTCCGGAAAGTTCAAAAAGCTGGACTCCCAAAGGGTTAAGACAGACGACCTTAAACACACTGTTCTGTCTGTTGATATCGATATAGCCTATCCCCATAAACGTTTGCCATGAGTACTCAAATACTACAGAATTGAGCAACTGGAACGTTTCCGGGGAGTTGGCCTTGAATTGTTCCACCACGCTTATAGGGTCAGCACCTTCAAGAGAGACATGCTGGGTTTTCTGAAACGGGACATGCGTACAACCGGCGGCAAGCACAACACCGAACAGCAGAGTAACGAATCTAATCATTAGCATTTCCCGTTGTCTCCATCATACTGCAAAGTGGTGGAACCACCAATATGGCAGAAAGATAGCCGGTCATAATGCAGATGAACATGGCTACTCCGGTGGAATGGAGCGCAGGATGCTTGGCAAATAATAGCGCTCCGGTTCCGATAACATTCGTTGCGGCAGATAAACTTACGGCTATGATCGTCCCTGTACGCAGCTTGTGACGGTATTGATAGGTAATCCCTAATCCATAGTCCACAATAACACCTGTCGAGACTATGGAAGCAACAATGCTGATGACATTCAACGGAATCTTCAAGAACGACATAATCCCGACAAACCAGACTATGCCGGTGACAAGCGGGACAAGAGAAATCAGAGCATACTTCCAGTTTCCAAAAAACAGCCAAGCCAACAAAACATTAAAAAGAAATGCAAGCGGAGCAAGGATATTGATCTCCTTGGCCGTAAATGAGGATATCGATGCAGACATCGCCTTCCCTGATACGATGAAAGTACCGGGATATTTATTCGTAATTTGCCTCAACGAATCAATATAGCTCTGTTCGTCCGGGAAGTAGGAAAGAATACGGTATTCTCCATTTTTGCTCAACACAAATCTTTCCTGCAATTGAGCTATAAGTCCGTTGGAACTTGTATTTTCTGTGCTATGAATATAAAGACCATCGAAAAACGGAGAAAATGCGCTGTCAGAAAACCGGTATGATGCAGATGTTTCGCGAATCAGTTTTTTGAGAGTATGCTCCCTCCCTTGTTTCCAAAAAATGTCCCATTGATCACTGTTTTCCTTTCGCAACTTCTCCGATGGCCAAAACTGCGCAAGGCTTGTAAATTCTTCATTCCCAACGAGTTTGGTTGCCGCCTGGAATATCAAGTCATTGATTTCCATGGCCTCCTCAAGACTCTTACCAGTTACCACAAAAATTGCCTGACTGGTCTTGCCGCCCCAGGCTTCATGAAATGTATTCTCTGCACGAAGAACTTCCGGACCGCTACCATCCAGTTTTTTTACATCGCTATCAAAAGTGACTGAAAGGGCGCTATATAGTGCAAGCAAAAACAGCACCCCCCATACTCCGATACACAGCTTCACCGGCCAGCGAAACGACCGCAGTTTGTCATCTATATTCGAGCCTGTTACCGGTGTTATGTTCATATTTGAAAGAACGAGAGGTAGTACAAAGAGAGCCATTATCAAACTAATAAACACACAAAGAGCAGAGAAAAGCGCAAGTTGATGATATCCATGGATTTGAGAAACATACAGAACCAGAAAACTGAACATGGTAGTTGTTGCGTTTATGATGATCAACCTGGAAAGCTTAATAAACTGTATGTCATCAACGCCACGCCTCAAGGCAATATACATGTGTAAGCCATAGTCCACAGAAAAACCGGCTATTGCAGTGCCAAGGCCAATTACCATGTACAGAAGCTTTCCTTCAACGGCCGTTGCAAGAATTATTGCCCATACAATGGCGATAAAGGGAATTATAAAAACAAAAAGAACTCGAGGGTCACGAAACACCAGCAAAAACAGCAAAAGAAATGTTACTGAGGCAATAGTTGAAACTATCGATATGTCGCGTTTGATCACACGCTCGTTACTGACCGTATGGAGGTGACCGCTGATAATATCGGCTGTTACATATTCCGGCAGTTCCTTAATACAACTTTGCACCTTTGCAATGAGTTCCTTACTGCGAGGACTGTCCATCATTGCTACCGAGGTTTGTATGATCATCATGGCATGACGACCATCGCGACTGATAAAGTGTCCATCCTCGATAGTAACATCATACCCCATGGATGCGGGGAGAGCCCGCATCTTTTCGAGTAGCAGCATCTTGATCCCAAGCGGATCAAAACGGGACAGCGAAGAGGTGAAGACACTTTCCGGTCGCATTGATTGCAGGTAGATGCCCCGCATTTTCTTGGAAACTGTCTCGGTATTGATAAGACTGTCTATAGTTTCCAGATCCTGCATCCCAAGAACCTGCGGGGCGTATTGAAGAATAGAGAATTCATCCATGACATTCGCAACAGAGAAGCCTGAAACAACTTTCATGAAGAGAGGTGGGTTGAGAGACGCGGACAACTGGTCAACTGCAAGGAACAGGTCTGTCTTGCTTTTGGCGGGATCCGTCAATGCAACGGAAATAATCATTTTGTCCGAGAAGCTTGAGCCCCTCAGGAAATCCATGCTCCTGACAATTTCCTTGTCCGGCGGCAACATTTGATCGATATTGCCTTCAAAGCTGGTAAATAAAAGTCCTGCGCCAGTTGCCGCCGAAATCACCAGCACTGACAACAAAACCCATTTTTTCTGTTGGCGAGCGAACGTATTTAACAACGACAAACCTTTATCAAACACGCCCTTTCACCTCAAAATTTTTGCTGTTAATTGGAATATTTAGTATCGTATTAATAAAATTGATGGTGGTCACATCTCCACTCATTTCCTGAATTCGTAACTGCTTCAGATAATTTTGATCATCGCGGAACGTGATGGTGATACTTTTAATAACTTTTTTTGATACATTATTATCACGGGGTACAAATTCAATTACAAGTGGATCACGTTTGACGACCCGTACATCGTTGGTATCCAGGAGAGAGCCGTATTCTCCGGAAAACCAGACGGTCAGCTGGCCAAGCACATTCTGGAATATAGGATTCTTTGCCAGGGAAATTTCCTGAACCTTATTGGTATCCTCATCCCACTGACGAATCAGTTTGTCCGTTATCAGCACTGAGTAGCGAACTGGGGAATCAACGTGCCATGCGATTTTGTTCGGTTTCTCAAGGAAAATCCTCCCCTTCATGATGAGTTTGTCCTTGAACATGACCATCTTTTTTTCCTGGGTGAACTCCGTTTTAAGTGTTTTGAAGTTTGAAGTCTTTTTCCCGATAGCCTGTAAAAAAGCCGACAGATCAGCTGGCTGAGATGTCATACCCTTGCCTGATTCTGCTGCAAGTACAGAACTTGACTGCACCAGGATAAACATTGATACAGATAGTGTTGCGATAATTTTTGTGAGCATTCTCATTGTGCCGCCCCGGCATCGCTCTGCCAGACCTTGATTTCACCTCTAGCGATCAGTTCCTCGGCTTTGTATACCTCACCGTTGAGAATACCGAAATCTCCAAATTTAGCTTTTTTGCAAAGAGATATTCGCAGGGTATCGCCAACAAAAGAATTACCAAGTATCTCCAGACTTCTTATCCCAAGCAGGTATCCCTTTATCAAGGGATTTTGCCCCCCGAACCTTCGGAAACCCTCTTGGGCAGCCACTGCCTGAGAGATGATCTCAGGATAGGAAGCATCGTCAAGATGGCCATTTTCATCAACAAAAATCATGTCATTCCGCACCGTCATCTCTGAAACCGAAGACCGTTCTTTCACTTCCAGGAGCCGATCTATGAGCAGCATGGGAGGTTTGTGCGGAATAACGCGCGAAACATCCACCGGCAGAAACATGATTTCATCCCGTCGGTCAATATTTTTCCAGCAGAGCGGATCGGAAGCAAGATAATCACCCGTCATCTGATAGGCCGTACCACGGCAGCCATAACAATTTTCGAGTGATTCACACTCTCCGCAAGGACCTTTTATCATATCTCTATAATTCTTGAGATCCTGCACCACCTCACTATCACGGAGAATTTCTTTCAGACCAAGCTCCTTCACGTTTCCGATCGGAATTGTAATGCCGACACAAGACTGAACGTATCCTTCGGAGTTTACGGCGCAGGAAAACTGATGCCTCAGGCATTCTCCGCCAACCAGAGGCGGTTTGGGATCCCAATGGATGCCATACTTGGTCTTGTCAATAATGGAAAGCTTTTGAAATAAATCCCCCATGGTCCTTGAATCCAACTCAAGCATGTTGTGCTCTCGGGCTCCCCCCTGAGGCGTCAGCATTTCGAAATAGGGGAGTATATTCTGATCCCGCAGCCATTCCCACATGCGAGGCAGCTCATCAATATTCTGTTGACAGATGATTGAACTGACACCCATTGGATTTTCCTGTGATGGATAGCCGACAAGTTTCAGGTTCTTAAGGGCCTCCTGAATCTGAATATACGATCCCTTACGACCGGACAGGGTGTCCTGGAGACTCTCATTAAAGGTGTTCATTTTCAGTACAACCCTGACACCATTATCAAAAAGCTCCTGTGCTACGGACTGCGTGATATTTGTCCCGTTGGTAAAGAGTTCTATCTCCATTTCCAGCGACCGAATGTATCCGATCATCTCCATGATGTGCGGATAGAGCAACGGTTCGCCACCCAGAATGATTATTTTTCGGGCACCAAGTTCCTTGGCTTGATGAATGACATCGCAGAATTCTTCCTGAGAAAGCTCGTTGAGGCGGTTGGGATTATCCGACGCATAGCAATAGATGCAGCGGAAATTGCAACTCTGGTTGAATTCGATCTCCATTGACAGAAGACGACCATCCTGAACAGCATCGCTGATCTCCTGGGAAGTAAACTCGAAACCATAAATTCTATCTATACAGGGCTTCATAATTGTTTTCTCTCATCCACGAATCTGGTTAATTTGCGGGGATTCCCGGCATACACCTTGCTTTTGACATCTTCATCGCTTGCGATGATCACCTCAGGCCGCACCCTCAGGTGGGCCTGCAACTTGTCCATGATCACATCTGCCGAACAGGAACTATCCGCGACTGCTACAAATACCTTCACGACATCTGAGAGGTCATAATCAGTTGTTGTTGAGACATAGTATTCATTAATACCCGGAAAAGAATCGAGCACGGCGTTGATCGAGTTGGGGTAAAGTGTCGTGCCTCGCAACTTGATCATCTGGTTCTTTCTACCGAGAATGGGGCCGAGACGAATTGAATTTCTCCCGCACCTGCAGGGATCATCAAGAACAAAACTCACATCTCCGGTCTTGAAGCGTACAAGCGGCATACCTTCGATCGCCAGAGGAGTCACGATAACTTCGCCGGTTTCACCATGTGGCAACACCTCTCCCATATCATTGATTATTTCAACTACAGCCAGATCAGGGTGGAGATGTCCTCCCTGCTGGGCGGTGCATTCACAGAAGGAGGTAATAGTTTCAGAAGAGGCATAAGTTGAATAAATCCTTGCACCCCAAAGTTGTTCAAGTTTCTCTCCTATCTTCAGGAACTCCAGCATTCGATCACGGATCGGCTCACCAATGCAGATCAGTTTCTTCACTCCAGTTGAAGATGGATCGATACCTTCAGCTATTAGAAACTGTCCGAGCTTCAATAGAAATGTCGGGACGCCGACAATCGCAGTCGGTTTCAGCCGCCGTATAATTTCCAAATGGCTTTCAACGCTGCTGAGACCGTTTCTGATCGCTGCTGCGCCCAGATTCCTGACACCCGAGAAATACGCCAGTCCTGCTATGAAACATCGATCAATGGTACAGGTCAGCAAAACAACATCATCAGCGTTCAGTCCACAACTCGCAAATGAAATCCCCTCATTGTACGCAAGGCGATGCAGATCATTTTCAGTATACATAACCTTGGTGGAGATGCCCGTAGTGCCAGAAGATAACACGATATCCACAATCTGTGACATGGGAACAGCAAGGAAAAGGTCGTTCTGTTCACCCAGTACGGTCTTGTCAGTGAATGGGATGGTGGGCAGAGAATCCAATGTTATTCCGGTTACATCTATTCCATGTTTACGGAACATTGACTGATAAAACGGCGAGTGGGAAGCGACATACTCAAGATGGCTGTTCAACCTACACTCCTGAAGAGTGTGGATTTCATCTGAGCTGCAAAACTCGTATTTTTGCCGACTATCAAAAACTGTCATACCCTGCTCTCCATAGTAGACAGTTCAAGGTCCATAATTTTCCAGACTCTATTTTTTAGAGCAAAAGCGTTCAAATCCTTGTACTCATCCCATGCAATTGCCGGTAATCTGCGAATAACTATCATTCCTGAGCGCAAAAGAGGTGACCCTTTTGGTGGAATATTCTCACTTCCCGTAATGCAAATAGGAACAATTGAAGCCTTGGTCTTGAGTGCAAGACGGAAAGCTGAACCATGAAAACTTCCCATTTTGCAACTTGTCGATCTGGTTCCTTCCGGAAAAAAGACAATCGAGACCCCGTCCTGTAGTAAATGAGAAGTACTCTGTTTGAACTGTTCGGGGGGCATCATTCTGATATTCAGATAACCGGCTAACTTTGCATAACTACCGAGTACCGGTATTCGAAATGGCCACACGTTTACTACCTGTACCAACTCGTGGGGAAGAATTCCCATGAGGTAGGCGTCTGAAGCCGCGCGGTGATTACATACAAAAATGTACGGTTCCCCCGGATCCTTTTTTTCATTAATCTCATTATTTTCGAATCGAATCTTTATAAAAGGATATGGACAGGAAATTATAACCATCCCATACCAGCTTATAGCTCGCCGAAACCGTCTCATCATCCTTCGGCGTGAAGGAATTATAATTCCCGACAAGACAACATACACCGTCAGAATCGGAATCACTGTCCCTGAAAGCGCTATGAATAGTGTATAAAAGTAAAGATTCAGAAGGTACAGTTTGAAACGAGAAATCATGGTTATACGTTTCCCACGTTTTCATCGTTCTTGATTGAGGAAATGAACTGGTAGAGATCCTGAAGTGTCCTGATATCTCTTACCTTTTCCTCGTTTCTGATCTTGACTCCAAAACTGCTCTGAAGAGCTACGATCAGATCTACGACATCGAGGCTGTCGAGACCAAGATCAACAAAAATATTTGCATCCGGCACCAACCGCTCGTTCTCGATTTCAAATGATTCTTCGAAAACCTTGTTGGTCTTATCAATAATCTCCTGTTCGGTCATATACACCTCCAAAGAAATAATTCTGAATTATCAGAGCTTTTTACACACAAGTGCTGCATTAATTCCACCGAAAGCAAAACCATTTTTCAATATAGTCTTAATCTGTTTTTTTAACGGATTTAACATAACATGCTGAATACCAGCGCAATCATCACTGATATTCTCGAGATTGAGCGTAGGGTAGATCACGCCAGTCTCCATCATTTTTAGAGATGCTGCCATCTCTATAGAGCCCGCAGCACCAAGTGTATGGCCGATGTGCCCTTTAAGGCAGCTTACCGGGACGGTTGCCCCAAAGATTTCGCGAATTGCTTCGGCCTCTTCCTGGTCACCCTGAAACGTTGCCGTGGCATGCGCATTTATGTAGTCTATCTCTTTTGCCTTTGTTCCGGAGTCTCTCAGCGCCTGCTTTATACAAGTGATCATGGATTCCTTGTTTGACTGGCTTACGTGGAGACCACTTGCCGTCGTACTGAACCCTGTTATCTCTGCATAGATCGTGGCATTGCGTCTTACGGCTCTTTCATATTCTTCCAGAATGAGAATGCCGCTTCCCTCACCGCAAACCAATCCATCCCTATCCCTGTCGAAAGGGCGGGGTGTATGCCGGGGATTGTCGTTGAATTTGGTTGATGTTGCAAAGAGAATATCAAATGACCCGGTCACAGTCGGGTGCAGTTCTTCAGCTCCCCCGCACAGCAGGATGTCCTGTCGCCCCAGCCTGATCAGATCATATCCGATGCCGATTGCGTGTAATGCTGATGCGCAGGCGGCCGAAGCTGCCATAATCGTCCCTGTAAGCCCAAGGTACTGGGCTACATTAACCGTTGCAGTATGAGACATACATTGAAAGAACATGGTGGAATTCAGTTTGCTCAGATCCTTGTCGGGAAGCATGGTTTCAAAGACATCATTAATACTCTTTGCGCTCCCCATGGTTGAGCCGATAACACAGCCGACTCTCCATAAATCTTCATCGGCAAGTGTAATGCCTGCATCAACAAGCGCTTCATCGGCGGCCTGAGCTGCGAATATGCTCATACGCCCCATGGAACGTCTCTTCTGACGGGGTATGCTCATCTCGCCCTGCATTTTAACTGGCGCCCCAACAAGACTCCGCAGGCCGTTGTACTGATCCCACCCCTCCATAAAGCGTACAGCGCTTTGACCCTCTTCTATACCTTTCATAAGTGCCGACAAACCATTGCCAAATGGAGAAACTACACCAATTCCAGTTATTACGACTCGTTTTAATGTCATAGATATCCATCCAGAAGTTTTCCGTAATGTTCTTTCCCCACAATGGCGCGACCAACAATGAGAGACGACATCATGGCCCCGATAATTCCAGGCAATAAAGAGCTTTGTCCGGCAGCGAAAAGGTTGTGCAGTGGGAGTTTGCCAATAAGATTGAACTGTCCCATCCTCTGTTTGACACCATAGGCACTCCCATCAGGACTGCAAAGGTAATCCTTGAAAGTAAGCATCGATCCCGCATCCAGAAAATCCAGAGTGTCACGGAATCCTGGAATGACGCTGAAGAGATGTTCTTTTATGGCTTCTACCCTTGAATGTTTATAATTCAAATATTCCTCAGGCCTGTTCCCTTTCCGGGAGCCACTCCATGCGGCAACCTGATCAGGAAATGACGGTTCAACGATGCAGATACCTTTCTCTGGACTGCCGTTTCCCAGATTGGGAGACTTTACCACAACAAGTGCCGGCACTCCTCTATAGGCAGGATCCAGCAGATTGTTTACATCCGCGTCAGGAAAGATCGATAGGATTGAAACATGAGGATTCGGATCACAGCTGCCCGGCTTGAACGTTGCAAAAGCCGAAAAGAGGCCAAGCGAGGATTCGAACGATGAAATCCTTTGTGCAAACGCCTTGCTATAATGCTTTTCAGGGAGAAGGTCTAAAATCTCCTTGGGATGGATCGTAAAGACACAGGCATCAGCCTCTATCTCTTCTCCTGTGTTCAGGATAAAACGCCCCACCTTGCTGTCGCGGATATCAGTCAACTCCGTGATATACGTACTGCAGCGGATATCGACGTCATACTGTCCAAGTTTGTCCTTGAATGCCCTTACGAAGGCATCACCGCCATCTTTTACAAAAGCGATGGATTCATAGAAACTGAGAACCATTCTGCTGTGGTTGGCAAAAGACACCTCATCGGGTCGAACCCCGTAACACATAGCATACCCGGAAAACAGACCGCGCAGAAGTTCATTCGAGGTCAGCTCCTTTAAAACAGTATCAAGTGATATATAATCCTCCTCCAGGTTAGGAGGCGCAATTACGTTTTCACGAAGATTAAGGGATGGGGTCCGTGTGCAGACAGACCGGACCTTTTCAAAATAACGGTCAATGGCCTGAATCTCAGCGGGGAAATACCCTTTGAAAGTGTTTTTTATAGTTTCTATCCCACTCGGATGTTCGAAACTCTTTCCGTGAGACTCAAAGATGAATTGATTCTGAGATGAATTGGGCAGGAAGATCGGTTCAATGGAATCTCTCAGTCCCAGCAGCTTCAGGATATCGGATAGGATCCCCCCTTCGTGAAACCCACCGGTAAAATGGAAGCCGGTATCAAAAGGTATACCTCTTCTGGTGAAGCGTGAAAGGGAGCCGCCGATAATCGGGCTTTTCTCTAACAGCAAAACCTTGTTGCCGCTTATGGAGAGCAAAAGCGACATCGTCAACCCGCTGATGCCGCTTCCTACAACAATGTGATCATATTTATTCATTATAGACAGTCATCTCCCCGATAACTCATGGTCTGTTAATCTCATTTATACCAATTTCAAATCAAAGATGCAGTCAAGGCGGCGAGGATTGAGGCGACGAAGGCATACAACCAGTATGTTGAGGAGCCGAAGACGAGCCAACGAAGAGGGCGCTTTGATTTGGAATTTGTATTACATCGCCAACCCGCCATTAATGCCGATCACTTGACCATGGATATACATATGCTCTTCTGCGCAGAGGAAATTAACTACCGAAGCAACGTCATCAACATTTCCGACACGGTTAAGAGGAATCAACGGCATAACCAGTTCCTTGGGGATATCCGAGGTCATTTCCGTTTCGATGAAACCGGGAGCAACAACATTTACCAGGATTTTCTTTTTGCCGACCTCGCGTGCCAAGGCCTTTGCCGCACCGATCAATCCTGCCTTGGAAGCTGAATAATTCACCTGTCCCGCCTGTCCGATCTGACCTGATGTCGACGAGACAATGACGATTCGTCCCCGTTTTGCCTTCAGCATCGAGAAGACAACCGCCCTGGTAACGTTAAAAAAACCGTCCAGGTTTGTAGCTATGACTGATTTCCATTCTTCCTTGGTCATCCACATCAAGAGGTTGTCGCGGGCAATACCGGAATTATAGACGAGGACATCGGGGGATACTGTTTCCAGGCGTGTGCCTAATGCAGCTTCAGTCTCCTCAAAGCTTGAGACATCAAAAGGAATAAGCTCACAAGTGCTTCCGGCAGCTTCTATCTCTGATTTTACAGAATGTGCCGCATCATGGTTTTCTTTGTATGTCAACCAGATTGCAAAGCCGGACTTTGCCAACCTAACCGCGATTGCACGTCCAATTCCGCGACTGCCTCCAATTACTAAAGCATTTTTCATGAAAGTATGCTTCCCCCCAGGAAATAATTTACTTAATATGTTTCTAATTGATTCAATGAGGCAAAAATGGAAATGCTTGTAATTTAGGAATTTATACTAACGTACGTTGACTGTCAAGCAGGACAACGACAGGAATGCGTTGTAAGGCGTTGACAGGAGGAGCGCTTTAAGGTACTTTCTGGCGAAGAAGTTGGTCGGTTGATAAAGGAGGAAGCTATGGGAAGAGTCCGAAGTACTCTGCTGCTGACGCTGTTGATTAGCCTCACGCTCTCCATGCCTGCGATCGCCGGGCCGGTTTACCTGGCGGATGGCGCGATAGTGGAAGCGCAAAAGGTCTGGAGGGCCGAGGGAAAGGTTTACGTCCTTGTAAACCGTGACGTGCTGCTTTCCTTCGCGCCTGAAGAGGTGGACATCAAGAAGACCTTTGTGAAACAGAAGAGCAGGACAAAGCTCAAGACAAAGGCCAGGGCCGTCAGGCCGACGGCAGCTTCCAGGAAGGGAAAGTTGTGCGCAAAGGCCAAACCGGCCCAGCCGCCCAAGGCTGATAAACCGACCGTCGCGGCTCCTGTCGCCAAAC
>JBAQKZ010000071.1:0-11975 GCA_049301475.1 Geobacteraceae bacterium
GTAGGGGGCGTTATCCCTGTGGAACATATTCCGATACTCAAGAAAATGGGCGTAAACGAGGTATTCTCAAGCGGCTCGCTTACAGAGCCGATTGTCAAGTACATCAGAAACAATGTAAGGCGGTAAGGATATCATGGACAAACTAACCGTTGACGAGTGGGCGAAGAAAGTAAAAGAGAACGACCGCAGGGCCGGTTCGAAGCTTATATCGGCTATAGAAAGAAAGGAAAAAATCGCCCGTGACGTCCTGAAGCATCTCTTTGTCTCTGCCGGGAATACGATAATACTGGGCGTAACCGGGTCTGCCGGGGCGGGGAAGTCCTGCCTGGTTTCCTGCCTCATTAGCGCTTTTCGCAAGAGAGATAAAACGGTGGGGGTTATCGCCGTTGACCCATCGAGTCCCTTTACAGGGGGCGCGCTACTGGGAGACCGGATACGCATGCAGGCGCATGGTAGGGATAAAGGGGTATATATCCGTTCCATGGCCTCAAGGGGCTACCTGGGGGGGTTGGCCCGCTCGGCGGTCGATGCCATGCGTGTGATGGAGGCGATGGGGCATGATGTTGTCATTGTCGAGACCGTTGGAACGGGGCAGGACGAGATAGATGTGGCCCGTATGGTGCAGACCTGCATCCTCGTTCTGACACCCAACATGGGGGATGACATACAGGCAATGAAGGCGGGGATCATGGAAATCGCCCAGGTTGCCGTCCTTAACAAGGCCGATATGCCCGGAAAGGACAAGTCCCTGCTGGATATTGAGATGGCGCTCGGGATGCGTCACCACGAGGAAGGCGAATGGCATGTCCCACTGGTTCCGACCATTACAACAACTGAAGATGGAATTGATGAGTTAGTGGCGCAGATCGAAAAACATCAAGCCCATATGAGAAAGGGTGACGGCCTGAAAAAATTTGCTTTCCAGAAGGCGGAAAAAGAGAGCAACGTGCTGATAAAGGACGAGATCGAACGGGTTATTTTCGACAACCTGCGAGGGACCGGAATCAGGCGAAAATATCTGGAAATGATCACAGCCGGGGAGATCGATCCATATACGGCAGTGGAAGAGGTGATGGACCTATTTGTAAAGAAAAATATGAAGGCGCAATCAAAATGAAACATTTAGGTTTCCGAAGGGGATAGGCCCTTTATAACGGTACGAATTTTGAGTGGAGTCCGGCCACGACAAAGCCGTCCCGGGCTTTTTTAAAATTGCTTGACAAGCTTTCAGGAGTTGTTCTATAAATGTCATTAGTTAACGTGCGGGTGAACTATGAGGCTGAATTCGGTTGAATACATACAGATCGGCGATCTTGCCAGGGATCTGCACATAACGACCAGGACCATCCGGCTTTACGAGCAGATGGGATTGGTGGAGCCCCCAAAAAGAACCGAAGGAGGGATAAGGGTTTACGAGGAAGGCGATATCATAAGGTTCAAGTTTGTCCTCAAATTGAAAGCACTGGGGCTTTCATTGCTGGAAATGAAGGAACTGGCCGACCTGTACATGGTGGAGCAATTGCCGGAAAAAATCATGCCACGTCTGAACGAATTACTAAATTCCCATTTAAGCAAAATCAAAAAGAGGAAAGCCCAGTTACACTCTCTGGAAAAGGATGTTTTCGCATTCAGAAAGAGGATTCTCGACTACTACGCCGTTTGAATGAACAAAAAAAGGAGACCTGATCAATGGATTTTCAACTCAACGACGAACAGCGCTTGATCCAGCAGACAGCGAGGGAATTTGCCGAAAAGGAGATATATCCTGTTTCGGCTGAGTACGACAAGGAAGAACGCTGGCCTGCCGAGATACACAAGCGCGCATGGGAACTCGGTTTAATGAACGTTACGGTCCCGGAAGCCTATGGAGGGCCTGGGCTTGGATGCATCGAATGTGTTCTGGTGACTGAGCAGATGGCTTGGGGGTGTGTCGGCATAGGCTCAGGGATAATGTTGAATTCCCTTCCCTCGGAGGTTTTGCTTGCGGGGGGCAATGAGGCGCAGAAACAGACCTATCTGAGACGTCTTGTGGAAGGTGACTATGCGGCCTATGCGGTTACCGAGCCGGCCGCCGGCTCCGACGTGGCAGGTATCCAGATGCGCGCGGTAAAGAAAGGCGATGAGTATGTCCTAAACGGCAGCAAGATATGGATTTCAAATGCCAATCATTCGTCCTTTTTTGTCGTTCTTGCCAAGAGCGATCCCGCAGCTGGTCATCGTGGCCTCAATTTTTTCATTGTGGAGCGCGATACCCCCGGCCTTGAAGTCGGCAACCACATACCGAAGCTGGGCCAGAGAGCCAGCTATGCAGCGGAGGTTTTTCTGAACGATGTTGTGGTTCCCAAAAGCGCGTTGGTCGGAAACGAAGGTGACGGGTTCAAGATCGCGATGAAGGCATTTGACGGCTCCAGGCCGATGGTTGCCGCCTTTGCCGTGGGGCATATGCAGCGCTGCCTCGATCTTTCTCTCGCATATGCAAAGGAGCGGAAAACCTTTGGGAAGCCGATCATAGAGCACCAGGCAATAGCCCACAAGATAGCCGATATGGAGATACGCCTTCAGGCCTCCCGCCTCATGGTTCATCAGGCCGCTTGGCTTTACGATACCGGCAAGCGCAATACGCTCCAGGCATCCTGCGCCAAGGCTTTCGCCTGTGATTCGTCCATGTGGGCAGCCACCGAAGCGATGCAGATATACGGCAGCTACGGCTACAGCAGGGAGTTTCCGATGGAGAAACTTTTCCGCGACGCCAAGGTGCTTCAGATATACGAAGGGACCAGCGAGATACAGCGCAACATCATTGCCCGCGAGTTGGCAAACAAATAGTTGTCTAATCCGGAAATTTCGTATAAAAACGGTTTGTATCAGAGATTAGATATTTTAAAAGGACAAAGGAGAAAGAACATGAGTGGAAAAGCTTTTGTAGCTGGCGTGGATATGGTCAAATTCTGCAAGCCCGGCACCCAGGAGCCTTATAGGGTGATGGCATCCAAGGCGATCAAGGGAGCGCTGAAGGACGCAGGGGTAGAAGTTGGCAGCATACAGCAGGCATACGGCGCCTACATATACGGTGACAGTACCTGCGCTCAGTATGCGTTTTACGATGTCGGGATGACCGGGATACCGATCATAAACGTAAACAATAATTGTTCCTCCGGATCCACCGCGCTGTTTCTGGCTCGTCAGGCGGTTCAGTCAGGTGCGGTTGACTGCGCCCTCGCTTTCGGTTTCGAGGAGATGCAACCTGGAGTGCTCGGCTCCGCCTGGACAGACCGTGAGTCACCGTTCGATATGTTCCAGAAAAAACTGGGCAGTATGGGCAACTATCCGGAAGGACCCATGACACTACGCACCTTCGGTGCTGCCGGTGCGTACTACATGGAAAAATATGGCGCCAAGCCTGACATCTTCGCCAAGGTATCAGTGAAAAGCCGCAGCCACGCCGTCAATAATCCCTACTCTCTGTTCACCGCACCGTTGACCGTTGAGCAGGTGCTTGGGGACAAGGTCGTGTACGGCGACTATATGACCCGGCTCATGTGCTGTCCACCGACCTGTGGAGCCGGGGCGGCGGTCATATGCAGCGAAGCCTTCGCCAAGAAGCACGGCATTACCAAGCTGGTTGAAATCGTTGCTCAGGCCATCGCCACCGATACCGAAGCTACCTGGGATAATCCCATGAATCTGGTCGGCGCGGACATGACCCACCGTGGTGCGGAATTGGTATACGAGCAGGCAGGTATCGGTCCCAAGGATGTTGACGTAATCGAACTGCATGACTGCTTCACAACGAATGAGGTCATTACCTACGAAGGGCTTGGGCTGTGTCCTGAAGGCGGAGCTACAAAATTTGTGGATGATGGCGACAACACCTATGGCGGCAAGTATGTCATCAACCCGTCGGGGGGGCTGATGTCCAAAGGGCATCCGATTGGCGCCACCGGGCTTGCCCAGTGCACGGAACTGGTCTGGCAACTTCGTGGAGACGCTGACAAACGTCAGGTCAAAGGCGCCAAGGTCGCGCTACAGCACAACCTGGGACTTGGCGGGGCCGTTGTTGTCACAATGTACAAAAAATGCTGACCATGCAGTAAGAGTTCAAATATGGCTTTGTGTATAAATAGACCATAAGGAGGAAAACTATGAAGAATCTCGAAGGGAAAGTAGCGCTTGTAACCGGTTCCGGGCGTGGCATAGGTCGCGCTGTTGCACTGAAACTTGCTAAAGAAGGCGCCTCGGTTGTGGTTAACGACCTGGACGAAGCGCCTGCGATGGAAGTAGTGGGAGAAATCAAGAAGGCTGGCGGCAAGGCTGTCGCCTGTGTGGGGAGCGTTATTGCCGACGACTTCGCCGAGCGGTTCATAAAGACGGCGCTGGATAATTTTGGCGGGGTTGACATAATAGTCAACAATGCCGGCTATACCATCGACTCTATGATAAACAAGATGACGGACGATGCGTTCGACGCCATATACAAGGTTCACCTGAGGGCGCCTTTCCAGATACTTCGCGCTGCATCCCATCATTTTATCGCCGCTGCGAAAAAGGAAGCCGAAGAGGGGCGAGAGGTGTTTCGCAAGGTTGTGAATATCTCCTCTGTCGCCGGCACCGGCGGCAACATGGGACAGGCCAACTATTCATCCATGAAGTCAGGGGTATTAGGTTTGACAAAAACCCTTTCGAAGGAGTGGGGGCGTCACAAGGTGAACGTCAACTGCGTAGCCTTCGGCGTTATTGAGACCAGGCTGACCGAAAGCACCGACGAGAAGAAGACCGTGATGGTGGATGGCAAGGAAGTGGCCGTGGGGATTCCCCCAAAAGTGAAGGAAGGGTTTGCCAGGATGATTCCCCTTGGACGTGCAGGCACCCCGGAAGAAGCTGCGGGTGCGGTTTATCTCCTCTGCTCCCCGGAATCCAACTACATAAGCGGCCAGACCATCATCTGTGGTGGAGGACTGTCAATGTAAGCCATTGGGATGGAGACATCTTATTTAAAGGGTTTTGAAGTGATAATGTTGCCCCGTCAGGTCTATCCCCTCCCACCGGAGGTGTCAAGGTCTCACGGGGCAATTTTTTTATCGCCGAGTCTCAGTAGTACAGGTTTGGTTTTTGCGGTAATTCCAATTCCAAATGAAGAATGAAATCAAGGTGGCGAAACGAAGGCGTCCAATTACGTACATTGAGGAGCCGAAGACGAGCCAACAAAGAGGGCGCTTTGATTTGGAATTGGTATAACAAGTCGGTATTACAGAGGCGGGAAGATGATTCCCGCCTTGATTTGAAGGAACTCGGTTATGCCGTTTTTCGGCTATGCCCCAGGCCGCAAAGGGCCATTTCCTTATCCAGTTTGTCCAGGCTTATGCCGAGGGCTTTGCAGATAGAATCCTTGTTGTCTGAATAGCGGCCCATAGCCATCAAGATCAGCGCTTTTTTCAGAGAGAAGGAGAGTTTGTCCAGCACATTGCTATGCTCGGTTTGGAAAATCAGGGTAAAGAGCGGTTCAAGGTTGCGCTCGAAAATTTTTTCAGTTTCTTCCACTTTTTTGCGATCGTTAACCTCCATTTTTCTCACCAATATGATATTTCTTACTAATTTGTCCATGTTTGCCTGTACAAAATGGAGTGTTCCCCAGTGGTTATCGATGGTAATAATTATGCTGGCGCCTTTCCCGAAGGATCCCCTCGGGGTGGTCGCCACAACAACTTCAAGCGGCCGGAAATCTGCGTCATCGGCCTTCTCTTGCGGTATTAAGCATCTATATGACATGATAACCTCCTCTCCTGCTCATTGAATACGTTTGACATGGGTTATCCCCTCATTTCGCCTTGCAGACAATCACCTTCAACAGTGGTACCACAATCGGAGTTTCTTTAGCTTTAGCTGTAACTAATAGATATTAAATGATAAATACTTTGATGTCAGGATAATTATGAATGTTGATTTCAATGCCTTGCTGGTAAAACTTTGCACAGGAATTACCTCCCGGATCAGTTTTTTTAGTGATAACAGGGTGTTGTATTGACATGGAGAAAGTGAACACCCTTCTTTGGTGAACAGCAGTCCGTGAAAACCTTTGCAGCGAGGGGAACCTGTGCTATAAATTGGGCACTATTAAGCTGAATACTGAGGAAGGGCCATGCTTAGAAGCGGTATGGTGGTGCTAATGACAATTGTTCTGATGGCGCAATACGTGAATGTAGGCGGCGAACAGCCGAAGCCTCCGGATACGGAAGGGGCTGTTACCCAGGGTGAATTTGCCTCGCTAGATAGCCTTCTCCTCCTTCCCCTGGTGTCGCGTCAGGGCCGTAAATAAACAGCCGGAATGGCCATGGATAGACCCCTCTTCGTTCCGCTTTTCGGCATGGTTCTGGGGATATCCGTTGCCGGAATCCTTGACTGGTTTCTGCCTGAAATCGTTATTGTGCCTTTTCTCGCGCTAGGGCTGGCGGCAGCGTTCTTTAGCCACCGCCCGCCGTTCCTGCTGATCCTCTTCCTTCTCATGTTCACCTGGGGAAACCTGGCGCTCAAACCCTTTATTGTTCCCAGTTTTCCACCCACCCATATCACCGCTTTTGCGACCGACAGTCAGGTTGCCGTGGAAGGGGTCATTGATAGCCGTCCCGAGGCGACCGAGCGGGGCGGACGTTTCTATCTGCGTACTGAAAGAGTCTGCCGCGACGGTCTATGCGCCGAAGCGAATGGCCGGATGGTCCTGTACGCGGGTGAAGGACGACCGGTGCAGATGACAGGCGACCGGGTGAGGTTCCTTTCCCGCATCCAGCGGCCACGGAATTATGGCCTTCCGGGAGAGTTCGATCAGGTGCGCTACCTGGCCTTTCGCAATACCTTCGTCACCGCGTTTGTAAAGGCGCCCGACGACATTGTGCTCCTTGATTCCGGGGTAGAACATAAGTTGCAGCGGCGGGTGGATGCCGTTGCTGGGCGATTGGGGCGATTCATCGGGGAGAATGTGGCGCCGACCGAGGGAGCGGTTTTGAGGGCGTTACTGCTGGGTGAGGCGGGTTATGTCCCGAAGACGCTGAAGGATGCCTATACCAGAACCGGCGTGAATCATATCCTCTCCATTTCCGGATTTCACGTCGGCATAATCTCCCTTTTCATGTTTCAGCTCATCCTTTGCGCGGCAAAGGGGTCCGAGCGCCTCCTCCTCAATTTCAACCTGCGTCGCTTCGCGCTTCTCCTGACCCTGCCGGTCATTGTGTTTTATCTCTTTCTGTCCGGAGCGGCGCCCGCCACTACCCGTTCGGTCATCATGATCGTCGTGTACATCATGGCGCTTCCGCTTGAACGGGAGGTTGACCCGATAAACTCCCTGGCGCTGGCAGCCATGCTGATCCTTGCGGTCACGCCACAGGCGCTGTTCGATATCTCTTTTCAACTTTCCTTTCTTGCCCTATGGGGCATTCTGGCGCTGACTCCGATTTTTATGGCCCCGTTTAAGGTGATGCCACAGGGGGCGGCAAAGAAGCTTCTCCTTTTTTTCATGGTATCCGCAGCCGCCATTATGTCCACTCTCGTGCCGGTGGCGTATTATTTTCACCGCACCACGGTGACCGGCCTCATCAGCAATTTCCTCGTAGTGCCGCTAATGGGCTACGGGAGCGTGGTTATCGGCTTCAGCGCTCTACCGTTCGTCTACGTTGCGCCGATGGTCGCAAAGGCGCTGCTTCTCATCGCCGGATACCTTGTTGCTCTTTCCAATATGGTCATCACGATTATGGCCAACTTTCCCGGACTACCGTTGTTCACCCCGTCACGTCTTGACCTGGCGCTCTTTTTCCTGGCGCTCACTGTCTTGACAATCTTCAAGTCCCGCCTTGTCAGCGGATTTTGCTGCGGCGCTCTGCTGACGGTTTGTCTTGGCGCAAGGCTCGTTGTGGCGGATCCTATTGTCGGCGCCCTGAAACTGACCTTTTTCAGCGTCGGTCAGGGTGAATCGACCCTCGTGACCTTGCCGGACGGCAAGCGGATGCTCATCGATGGCGGAGGGAGCCTGAGGGAAGGAGGGATGGATGTGGGAGAACGCCTGCTGGCGCCTGCCCTCTGGACTATGGGTATTGATGAGATCGACTATATGGTGCTTTCTCATCCACATCCAGATCACCTGAAGGGGCTCAAGTTTATTGCCGCCAACTTCAGGGTGGGAGAATTCTGGGAGGGGGAAGGCGGCGGGAACTCCCCTGATTACCTGGAGTTGCGCTCAATTCTCGCCCATCGAGGAGTATCTGTCCGCACACTTACCGCCGCGACTAAGCCATTCATGCTCGGTTCGGTCAAAATTGAGCCGCTGGCACCCTTTTCCGACCGGCAGCCGGTGAGCGGTGCCTATGAACGGGATGTAAATGATGATTCACTTGTCTTCAGGCTGGTGGCAGGGGAATTCGCCGTATTGTTCACCGGTGACATCGGTCGGGAAACCGAGTCACTCCTCGCTATCCACCCGGAACGACTGCAATGCGTTGTCTTGAAGGTTGCGCATCACGGCAGCCGCTATTCATCGTCTCCTGCTTTCTTGAAGGGAGCGGCCCCCTCAATTGCCATCATCTCTGCGGGGTACCACAACAGCTTCAACCTGCCGGCCCGGGAAACCCTTGATGCGCTTGGCTCGCTCGGAATCCGCGTCTACCGCACCGACATTGACAAAACGGTGCAGATAAGTCTTGGTCCCAGGCATGGCAACATTGAGGTTAAGCGGCTGGCGGGGTATTTTCGTTGACAGCATTCCGATTAATCTGATAATTTCACAACTTAGCCAACTCAGTCGGTTAGCTGTCGGAAGTTTTACACAAATCAGGAGTTCTGCTACATGGAAAGGGTTCTTGTAGTCGAAGATGACGGTTTTTTCCGGGAGATGTTCTCCGATCTCCTGAGAGAAGAAGGGTATGAGGTGGATACGGCCGCTTCCGGGGAGGTTGCGATCGAGAAGCTGAAGACACACGACTATCATGTAGTAGTGACTGATCTGGTTATGCAGAATATCGGAGGTCTCGACATACTTGCCGCAGTGAAGCAGCAGGATCCTGCCACCGGGGTCATTATGGTTACCGGCCACGCCAACATGGAGACGGCCGTATACGCGCTTAAGAACGGCGCGCATGACTACCTGATCAAACCGATCAATCAGGACGAATTCAAGCACGCCGTGGCGCTCTGCCTTGAACAGCGTCGGCTGCTGAACGAGAACCAGGAACTGAAGGGTCTTGTCAAACTACTCCAGGTAAGTCAAACCATCGCTAATTGTCTGGATCTGGAGCGTATATACGCACTTGTAGTGGATGTCCTGGGTAAGGAAGTTGGCGTTAACAAGGGGCTGGGATATTTTTTTGATGGGGAAAGCAGTCTGATGCTGAAAGATGTCAAGGGCTTCAGCGAGGCATTCGGTATACGACTTGGAAGCGCGATCATGGAAACTTTCAACTGCCAGGAAGAAAAGAGAGAAAGTGTTATTCGGATCAACAATTTCCTTCCTTCCGGGTTTGTTGGAGGTCCCGGTATTGAGGGTGATCTGTCCGATGCTATGATACTGTTCATCAGGACCAAAACCCATTTACAGGGAATTGTCATGCTCTTCAACGAGCCGGGCATGCCATTTTTGTCCGACATCAACTACAAGAACCTGAATTTCATTATCGACCAGTCCTCGCTGGCTCTTGAGAACGCCGCCCGCTACACTACCGCCCGCAGCCTGCTCTACGTGGATGAACTGACAGGACTTTTCAACTATCGTTACCTGGAGGTCGCTATGGAGCGGGAGGTTAGAAGGGCCGAGAGGTATGGTTCAAATCTCGCGGTGATTTTCCTCGATCTCGACCTTTTTAAACAGGTAAATGACAACCACGGTCACCTTAAAGGCACCAAGGTATTGCGTGAAGTGGGCCTGCTCATAAGAAAATCGGTGCGGGACGTGGATACGGTTATCCGGTATGGTGGTGATGAATACACCGTAATTCTCATCGAAACCGGTATGGCGGGGGCCGCTGTTGTTGCAGAACGTATTCGTCTCACAATTGAACAGCACGACTTCCTCGTGGCCGAGGGGTTAAAAGTCAAATTAACCGCCAGTCTCGGCTATTCTTGTTTCCCAGAGGACTCGAGAACCAAGATGGAACTTCTGGAGCTGGCCGACCAGGCTATGTACTGCGGCAAGGCGAGCGGCAAGAATGTTGTATATTCACTGTCTGGCCGCAAGAGCGGACTGATGACTGATTAAAAAACTTAATAAGGCAATTGAGTCTGGATATACAGAGTACAGATTTGTTTCCGTTCAAATACTTTTTGCACGATAAAGGAGTGCTTTTGCGTGGCGGTTACCGGCGTCAAGGGATTTAATGACATACTGCCAGACGAGGCTGGGAAATGGCAGCATATAGAGGCCACTGCCAGACGGATTTTCGGGCTGTACGGCTTTTTCGAAATTAGGGCGCCAATACTGGAGAGGACCGAACTTTTCTCTCGTTCTATCGGGGACGCCACCGATATCGTTGAGAAGGAGATGTACTCCTTCCTGGACAAGGGTGATAACCGCGTTACAATGCGGCCTGAAGGAACGGCCGGGGTAATGCGCGCCTTTATCGAGCACAAGCTTTACGCCGTTGACCCGGTGGCCAAGCTTTACTATATGGGGCCGATGTTCCGTTATGAGCGGCCGCAGAAGGGACGTTACCGGCAGTTCCACCAGATCGGCGCCGAGGTTACCGGCATCAATGACCCAAAAATCGATGCTCAGGTGCTGACCATGCTCTGTCATCTCTTTGCGGAGCTTGGCCTGACCGAGCCGTCACTGCAGATAAATTCACTTGGCTGCGTGAAGTGCCGACCTCATTACCGGCAGATACTGAAGGAGTTTCTCCATCTACGGTTTGACTCTCTCTGTGAGGATTGTCGTCGCAGATGCGGCGTCAACCCACTACGCGTCCTTGACTGTAAAGCTACTGGCTGCAAGAATGCGATGGCAGACGCACCGTCTATGATTGAACACCTCTGTAGCGCCTGTGATGAGCACTTTTTGGTGACACGCAGGCACCTGGAGGCTGTTGGCACTTCGTATGACATAAATACCCGCATGGTACGCGGACTAGATTATTACACGCGCACCACTTTTGAACTGGTTACCGGATTGCTCGGCGCTCAGAGCGCCGTGGCTGCGGGCGGGCGTTATGACGGCCTTATTGCCGACCTGGGAGGGCCTCAATTGCCGGGGATCGGTTTTGCCATGGGGATGGAGCGGGTGGCGCTGCTTCTTGCCGAGAAGGAGTTCAGGGCACGCCCAGACCTGTTCATAGCTTCAATGGGCGAGGTGGCCCAGCACCTGGCATTCCGGCTGATGTGCCTGCTCCAGAAACATGGAATAAGCGTGGAGATTGATTATGAAGGGAAAAGCCTTAAAAGCCAGTTGCGCCGCGCTGATAAATTCAATTCTCGTTATACACTAATCATAGGCGATGACGAGTTGGCGCAGGGGCGAGGCCAGTTGAAAAATATGACAGACGGAAGTCAGACGGAGGCGTCGTTTGCCGTTGAAGAGATTGCAAGGCTGTTGAAAATTTGAGTTGGCAGGTCGATCATTGTATACAATTTACATTGATTAGTTATCCTTCGTGTCGGTCAGTTGTACCGGGTCGCATACGTAGTCGGCGTTTTTGGCCTTTTCTCCGCAGACGCCACATTCCACAGTGGCGTTTAAGGCGTGCGCACGCGCTTCATCGAATTTTCCATACCCTTTAAGCGCGCACATATGTTGTAGATGTTTTTCCGTGTCGCATTTGCATTTCATAGCTTTCCTCCTTGACCTTACGATAGTAGTTCAACTGATTACGGCCCTTCGTCCCTAGTAGTTCGTTCTTTAAATAACATTTAAAATGTTCTGCTTTTGTGTTATACTTACTCGCGGTTGCTTCAATTCACGAGGGGGTGGCACATGGCAAAGCGTTCTGCATTAAACCTATCACCAGAAG
>JBAQKZ010000072.1:0-20680 GCA_049301475.1 Geobacteraceae bacterium
CTCCGCAAGCTGATTGCGCCGATGGTTTCCGGCATCTTCGCCGGCGACCCGGAAACCATGTCGCTTGCCTCCTGCTTCCCGCGTATTGCCGAACTGGAGCGGGAGTACGGCGGCTTGATCAAGGCGATGCTTAAACTGGCGAAGAAAAAGAGGCAGGAGATCGCTGTCGGCAATGTTACAGCAAGTCCTGCGGGCCCTGGCGGTGTACTTACCTCGTTTAGTGACGGCATCCAGAGCCTTACCGATATCCTGGCAGGCAAGCTTGGGGCTGAAACTGTTTTCGCCAATAGAGAGGTGTTGCGGGTTACCAAAGGGAGGAGTTCCCCTTACCGGGTTCTGACCGGTGAGGGGGATATGGAGGCGGACATTGTAATCATGGCCACCCCGGCATACGCCACGGCCAACGTGCTCCAGGAGTTGAGTGACGGGATATCGAGAGTGCTGCGTGATATCCCGTACGCCTCTATGACAGTGCTCTGTTCCGGTTACGAAAAGGAACGAATATCCCATGACCTTAACGGCTTTGGCTACCTGATCCCGAAGGAAGAGGGAATGAACACCCTCGGTACACTCTGGGATTCCAGCATATTTGATAACCGCGCCCCGGAAGGTAAGGTGTTACTCCGGAGCATGCTTGGAGGGGGGTGCTTTCCACAATACATCAAACTTTCCGAAGCGGAGGTTGAGGAACGGGTCAGGAGGGACCTGCAAACCATCATGGGTATCAGGGAAGCGCCATCCTTCATCCGGATATTCCGCCATCCCCAGGCCATTCCTCAATACACAGTGGGACATGGCAAAAGAGTGGTGGCGCTAGGGGAGAAGGTATCAGAACACCCCGGCCTGTTCTTAACCGGCAATTCCTACCGGGGCATCGGCCTGAACGACTGCGTGGCCGCCGCCAATAGCACGGCATCCGAGGCGGTCGCCTATATGCAAAAGGCTCTGAAATAAATTTGACAGTCAAACAGTTGCCTTGTATATTGTCGTTTTTAATAATGTTTTACCCTGTACCAGCAAACTGTGCTTACAGCTTTCACTTTCATAAGAGGTTAATATGAAACTAGACAAAGGTTATATTCAGGTTTATACGGGGGACTGCAAGGGGAAAACCACGGCGGCGCTCGGCCTGGCCCTGCGGGCGGTTGGCAGGGAGCTCATGGTGATAATGATCCAATTCATGAAGGGTGGGGGGCCTTACGGCGAGCATCTGGCCGCCGCCAGGCTTGCGCCTTACCTGACCATTATTCCTACCGGGCGGGAGGGGTGGGTGAATCGGGACAATCCTGATCCGGAAGACATTCGCCTGGCACGTAAGGCTCTGGAGCTGGCCCGTACGTCACTTACCAGCGGCGCCTACGACCTGATGATACTGGACGAAATTAATGGCGCCGTTGCTTTTGGGCTTCTGAATGTGGCGGATGTGCTGGAGCTGCTGGCCCAGAAACCCGGAAATGTTGAGATGGTGCTGACCGGCAGGAACGCTGATGAGCAGATCATTGCCGCAGCAGACTTGGTAACTGAGATGAGAGAGATCAAGCATTACTACAAAAATGGGGTGTCGGCCCGGGTCGGCATTGAGAAATGATACCAATTCCAAATCAAGGCGCTATCTTCGTTAGCTCGTCTTCGGCTCCTTAGGCGGACTTACTTGTACGCCTTCGTCGCCTCAATCCTCGCAGCCTTGATTTCATCCTTGATTTGAAATTGGAATAGGGAGATTGCTA
Organism: Geobacteraceae bacterium; assembly: GCA_049301475.1. Lineage (GTDB taxonomy): Bacteria > Desulfobacterota > Desulfuromonadia > Geobacterales > Geobacteraceae > JBAQKZ01. Next base: position 1,728 of record JBAQKZ010000072.1, read on the forward strand.
TGCCAGAAAGAAAAATACGTGTTTTGGTGGGAAAACCGGGGCTGGATGGCCATGATCGCGGCGCCAAGATCATCGCCAGGGCCTTTAGGGACGCGGGATTTGAGGTAATATACACCGGTCTGCACCAGACACCGGAACAGATCGTTACTGCCGCTATACAGGAGGATGTGGACTGTGTCGGTCTGTCGATCCTGTCGGGAGCCCACAATACCCTGTTGCCCCGCGTCTGCGAGTTGTTCAGGGAGAAACAGGCCGAGGACATCATGGTCTTCGGTGGTGGTGTCATTCCCGACGACGATATTCCCGGACTTAAGTCTGCCGGGATTTCCGAAATATTTACCCCCGGCGCCTCAACCGCAAATATTGTTGCATGGGTGAAAAATAACGTTAACACCCGCGCTTAGTCTATAGAAAACTTATTGCCAGGTACTTCAATGTTCAGCAGGTACGCCCTTATCCTCGTTCTTTTTTTGTTTGCCACTGTAATTATTGTAAGGCCAGGCACTACATCAGAGCCGGCCGCCAACCCGAAGGACCCGGCCAGGGAAGATCTTAGCCGGATCGAGTACCCCAGTGTCGCAGCGATTGAGTGGGAGCCCCGCTTCATCAGGCCACAGGACAACCTGGAATCGCTTTTCGGCGGGGATTGGCCTTATGTAGCCCGTTTCAACCGGATTGACCGCCGTCACGTCTATCCCGGCATGACCATAAAGGCACCGAAGAACCTCACGGCGCTCCGCCGTTACACCCCTATGCCATCTTTCTACGAGTCGGCCCGAAGGCATGAGAAATACATCCTGATAAGCCTTACTGAGCAGTGGCTGGGCGCCTACGAGTATGGCAAGCTTAAGTTTTCCATGCCGGCCGCGACAGGCACCGACAGGCACAAGTCCCCAACCGGCGTCTTCCGGGTCGATGCCCGCCACCGCAATCATACATCTTCCCTCTACAAGACCGAGGACCAGGAAGATCAGTATCCCATGGATAATGCCATCCGCTTTCATGTGGGGGAGGATAATGTTTCCTACTGGATACATAGCCGGGATTTGCCGGGTAAACCTGCGTCTCACGGCTGCATTGGTCTCTATGACGAAGCGATGCAGCGCAGGGTGTACGATTTCACGACCAGACCGGTGCTGCTGGACTCAAAAAAACTGTACGACTGGGCGGTTGGCGAGGCGGAATATGAAGAAGACAGCGGCGCACTGGAACTCTTGGAGGACGGCCCAATAGTCGATATAATCGGCGACAATCCGAGATATCACAGCATCTCGCTCTTTTCATCCCGGATAAAAAAATAACCCTTCCGCTATTGGGTATTCAGCGGATTACAGCTCACCATGTAGCAACGCATCACAACCGACAATTATGGAGGTGTTTATGAATTTTACGCGGTTTTTAAAGTCATCGTGCGTGGCGGGGATGATCTTCTCCCTCTTTTTTGCTGCGACCGGGTATGCCGCATCCGTTGCGGTAAAGCCGGAAGCGGCGCTACGCCAGGCCTTCCCCCAAGTCTCTTTCGAGAGTATCGAACCGACTGAGGTCAAGGGTCTATATATGGTGGTCAGCGGGACGAACATTTTATACTTCTACCCGGAGGGAGACCTGTTGTTTGTCGGAGATATCTACCGGAAGGGTGGACAGAGCATCACCGCCGCAAAGCGGCAGGAGATTGCCTCCAGACTGGTGCGTACCCTTCCACTTGATAAGGCAGTGAAGATCGGCTCAGGCCCCAAAGTGGTAATTGAATTCACCGACCCTGACTGCCCGTACTGCAGGAAGGCTTCGGAGTTCTTTAAAAACCGCACTGATGTGACCCGCTACGTTTTTTTCGCTCCGCTAGCCCATCCCCAGGCGATCACCAAGATACATTACATCCTGAATGCCAGGGATAAGGCGCATGCCTACCATGAGATGATGGAGAACAAGACGCCGTCGCAGCCTCCGGGGGGGTATGGAGAAGCGATCAAGACGCTGGCCCAGGAGCATTTGAATCTGGCTCGAAAGGTAGGTGTGCAGGGAACTCCGACCTTCTTCATAGGGGGAACGCAGGTGGTCGGCGCTGATGTAGGGCAAATTGAGCGGCTCCTTAAAAATGACAAGCCGCTTGCCAAATAGCCGGGAATGAGAAAACTGTAGACTGCTTCGCTGTCCAATTCTGTCGGAAGTGTCTGACATTAGGCATTGCTCACCGGCAATTCGATGATGAACCTCGTCCCCTTAGGGTAATTATCCTTTACCCTTATAAAGCCGTGGTGATCAGAGATTATGGTGCTTACTATGGCGAGGCCTAGGCCGGTGCCCGACTTCTTGGTTGAAAAATATGGCTCGAACAGGCGTGGCCTGTCCTCCGGTGCGATGCTGTGGCCGGTGTCGGCGACTATGCAAGTGGCCATTCTCAGCTCCTGATTGTAGCTGCTCTCGATGGTTACCGCCCCTTCACCTTCTATAGCCGCCACTGCATTGTCCAGCAGGTTTATCAACACCCTTTTTATCTGGTCATGGTCGAGCATGAGCTGGGGGATAGCTTCATCGGACTGGAATGAAAAGGAGATGTTGTTATGGGCTGACTGATAAAGGGTAAGCGCTTCTCGAATGATATCGTTGAGATTATTGGCGGCAGGTTGTGACGCGGGCATGCGGGCGAAGCTGGAAAATTCGTCCACCAGGGTCTTCAGTTCATCAACCGACTTGATGATCATTGAAGTACATTCGTCAAAAACCTTTTCGTCTTCGTTAAAGCGTGACATATAGCGCTTTCGCAAACGTTGGGCGGACAGCTTTATGGGTGTTAGAGGGTTCTTTATCTCATGGGCGATACGCCGCGCCACCTCCCGCCAGGCCGCCATCCGTTGCGCCTTTATAATATGGGTGAGGTCGTCGAAGACAACAACGGTCCCCATAAAATCATCATTTTCATCCTTGAGCACCGTCAGATTGACCATGAGAGTCAGTTGCCCATCTCTAAAGGGGATAGTTATCTGCCTGTTGATGCTCAACTGACTGCCCATCATGATATCGCGCAGCATTCCCTTGACTATCTCCATATGCGCCGACTGAAGGATATTGCGGAACTGCTTGCCAAGAACCCTTGAGGTGTCGATCCGGAGGAACCGCTCTGCCGATTTGTTGACGGTGGTCAGCACCCCTTCCTTATCCACTGAGATAACACCGGCGCTAACATTTTTCAGCACCGTTTCCATGTAGCGGCGCCGTTGCTCAAGTTCAAGGTTGCTGCGGACAACCTCTTCGTTGGTTCTTTCCAGCGCCAGTCGGTTGTTGCGGAGATCCGCAGTCATCTTGTTGAAGGAGGCGATCAATATGCCGATCTCGTCGTTGCCGGATTCCCCCAAATGCACGTCCAGATTACCCTCAGCCACCTGCCTGGTTGCGTCGGCCAACTCCTGGATGGGGGTAGTGAGGCTCTTCGCCAGATAAAGTCCAAACCATACCGCCAGAAAAACGATTACGATTGTGATTAAAAAAAGCGTCAGGATATACCACGTTTTAATCGGATTCTTAAGGATTCTCAGTTGACGGAATTCATAATAGGAGGCTGAAATCTCCTTCATCTTGCTGACCAGTGAATATGGAACATAATAGTTCACGACAACGACCCCAACCACGTCCTTTGGATTCCAATTGGAATAAACAGGCACAATTCCACGAATGAGGTCCGCTTTACCGATGGAATTTATCCGTGTGAGTTCTTTCCCACTCAGTCCCACATTGATATCTTCGGAAGACGGGTTGGTGAACTCTCCAATCGGCAACTTGGGGTTAGCCGCCCGAACCAGTTCCTCGCGCTGGGAGGAAAATACTTCCACCGCTCCAAGGTTATATTCCTTCTGTTTTTGGAGAACAAGATTCTTCAGCGCGGGTAGATTTTCATCATTAAGAAGCTTACTCTCTCTGATGACCCCGCTTAACTGTTGCGCGTAATATATGGCGTTAGCGGCGGAAGTCTTGTAGTAGGTTTGGGCTACCTCCATGGATTCATCCAGAGAAACCTCCACTTGCTTGCTGAACCAGTTCTGGATGCTGTTTGTGATAAAACCCGCTGACACAAAAAAGAGAAGCATGGTCGGCACAAGGGAAAGACCGACGAAAGCCAGAACCAGCTTTGTCCGTAACTTCGCTCCTATGGCGTTTTGTTTTCTATCCATAAGGAGTTTGGCTATGTTTCGGAAGACCAGATAAATCAGTAGGATAATGAGGAGAATGATAATATTGATGAGTCCGAAAATAAGTATCTTACTCTCTATAGGGACTGCCGCCCGCAATCTGCCGAGGTGAATTTCAGCCCATGTCAGAAGGATGATAAAAAGGAGTGAAATGACGACGATAAATCCCTCGCGTTTGCGTTTCTTTGCTTCCACCGAGGATGTCGCCGGATTCTTCCTGTTTTCTGTTTTCTTTGCCGTGGGGTTCATAGCAAAAAACACTATATGATAACCGCCATAATTTCAAGGAGTAAGAACGATATTTAGAAGAGAGGTATTGACTTGCTGCTGAAAGAGAAGAAACAAAAATACAGGGGAAGCAGTCTAAAAAACGCCTTATACCAATTCCAAATCAAAGCGCCCTCTTCGTTGGCTCGTCTTCGGCTCCTCAACATACTGGCTGTATGCCTTCGTCGCCTCAATCCTCGCCGCCTTGACTGCACCTTTGATTTGAAATTGGTATTGGATATTAGGGGGGTACATCACAACAAAAAAAACACACTTTTCTGGACAATAGAAAAGCAGAAAGCCCTGATTTTTAAGGGCTTTCTGCACTACTTAAAACTACTCTGGGCTTTCAAATGGTGCCGAAGACTGGAATCGAACCAGCACGAGGGAACCCTCACCAGAACCTGAATCTGGCGCGTCTACCAATTCCGCCACTCCGGCACAAGGAGCTTTATATCAGTGGGCAGTGAATATTGCAAGGTAAAAAATCTAACAGTGGGGGGAATTCCCTATATGGCAAAATCAGTTGACAAGCCATGGACAACCTGTTCTATTAACACAGTTTTCTCATCTATATGAGAGAAAAATTTTTGGGAAAAGGGGTGAATATTGTTTTCCAAGATTTTAATCGCTAACAGGAGCGAGATTGCAATAAGGGTGATGCGTACCTGTAGGGAAATGGGCATTGGTACGGTGGCGGTATATTCGGATGCAGACAAGGAATCCCTGCACGTCAAATATGCTGATGAAGCAGTTAACATTGGCCCGCCGCTCAGTCGTAAAAGCTATCTAAACATGGAGAAAATAATAGATGCCGCAAAGGCGGCAGGGGTTCAGGCAATTCATCCGGGATATGGTTTCTTGTCGGAAAACGCCTCCTTTGCTCTGGCATGTGAAGAAAATAGAATAAAATTCATTGGGCCGACTGCAAAAACCCATTTGCTGACCGGCGAAAAAATAGCCGCACTGAAAATAGCTGCCCAGGCGGGGATACCGGTCACCCCTGGCAGTAAAGGCGTCCTTGCATCTGCGGAAGAGGCTGTCAGGCTGGCTGACGAGGTTGGCTATCCGGTTATATTGAAAGCTTCCGGCGGCGGGGGCGGCAGGGGGATGAAGATAGCTCGCAATAAGGAGGAAGTGGCGGAGATGTTTGCAACTGCCAGGGGGGAAGCTGTTGCTGCCTTTAATAACCCGGATATATATCTGGAAAAATATCTGGTGAAACCCCGGCACATCGAATTTCAAATATTGGCCGATGAATACGGCAATTGCATCCACCTTGGTGAAAGGGAATGCAGTATCCAGAAAAGGTATCAAAAGCTTGTTGAAGAAACCCCTTCCCCTTTTATGGATGAAAATCTCAGGGAAGAGATGGGGATGGCGGCTATAAGAGTTATGAAATCAGTCGGTTATGTAAATGCCGGAACCGTGGAATTTCTCGTGGATTCAGACAGAAATTTTTATTTCAACGAAATAAATTCCCGTTTGCAGGTAGAACATCCGGTAACGGAAATGGTTACCGGCATTGACCTTGTCAGGCAGCAAATCCTTATTGCCGCAGGAGGGAAGCTGGAAATAAATCAACATGAAGTTAAACAGTTCGGTTCATCGATAGAATGTAGAATTAATGCGGAAGATCCGGAAAATAATTTCATGCCTAGGCCAGGCGTGATAAGTGGAATGAGCCTTCCGGGGGGAATGGGTGTAAGGGTGGATACGCATCTTTACAATGGTTACGAAATTCCGCCTTTTTATGATTCATTAATTGCCAAACTGATTGTCTGGGGTGAAGACCGCTGCCAGGCAATCAGACGGATGGAAAGAGCGTTAGGTGAATTTCATTTGGAGGGGATAAAAACCACCATACCCTTTCATAAAAAAGTTATGCGTGATGAAGAGTTTGTCAAAGGAAACTTCGATACGCACTTTCTTGAAAAATATCTATAAAAACTCAGCAACGTAACCGTATGACTGCAAATCGGTTTTTACCAATTTCAAATCAAAGATGCAGTCAAGGCGGCGAGGATTGAGGAGACGAAGGCATACAGCCAGTATGTTGAGGCGAAGACGAGCCAACGAAGAGGGCGCTTTGATTTGGAATTGGTATTAGAGCGCCTTTTCCTCAATGAACGCCTTGATTGTTGGCATGTCCGCCTCAAGCACGTCGCACCGTGTCGGCAATTTTGTGATTCCGGACAGCGCGGGAGGGTAGGGGGGGGCGATGCCTGTGGCCTTCTGTACCGCCTCGCTGAATTTCGCAGGATGGGCCGTTGCCAGACAGACCGGCGTTAAGTCGTTTATTCCGCTGTCCAGTGCGGCCCTCACCCCAACCGCCGTATGTGGATCGAGGAGATAGCCCGTCGCCTCGTGGAAGCGGGCGATGGTCTCCAGGGTTTCCTCCTGGGTGACCGAGCGTGAGACGAAATCCTTGCTCACCCGTTGCCGCTCCGCCGCGCTGAACTCCATCCTTCCGCTCTGTGCTAGCTCTGCGAAGGCTTCCCTGACCCGGTCCGGCTCTTCGTACAGCAGGTAGAACAGATAGCGCTCGAAGTTGGATGCAACCTGAATGTCCATGGATGGGGAGACTGTAGAAACAACCTGGCCGAGAGAGTAGTCACCCTCGTTGATGAAGCGTGTCAGGATGTTGTTCTCGTTAGTGGCGAGCAGGAGTTTGTCGATCGGGAGCCCCATCCTTTTTGCCACGTAGCCGGCAAAGATGTCGCCGAAGTTGCCGGTAGGGATGGAAAAAACGATATTATTCCCTCCCGCTTCGTTGACCCTGAACCAGGCGTAGAAATAATAGACGACTTGCGCCAGAATTCGCGCCCAGTTGATGGAATTGACCGCTCCTAGGCCATGACGCTCCTTGAAGGGGAGGTCGTTGAAGAGCGCCTTTACGATATCCTGGCAGTCGTCGAAGGTTCCCTTGACAGCAATATTATGGACATTTGCGTCGAGTACGGTCGTCATCTGCAGGGCCTGGATCGGGGATGTCTTGAGAAAGGGATGGAGGATGAATATGTTGATATTCTTCTTCCCCCGCACTCCATGGATGGCGGCGCTCCCGGTGTCTCCGGAAGTGGCGCCTATGATGTTCATCCGCTCTCCCCGCTCTTTCAGCAGGTATTCGAAAAGATTGCCGAGGAGTTGCAGGGCCACGTCCTTGAAGGCCAGTGTCGGGCCGTGGAACAGTTCGAGTATGTATACCCCGTCTTCCCTGACGACCGGCGTGATCTCCCTGTTGTCGAAGTGGTTGTACGACCTGTTTATGAGGCGCTCAAGATCATATGCCGGTATGTCGGTGGCGAACAGGGATATGACCTTGAAAGCCAACTCCCGGTAGGAAAGCGACCGCCAGGCGTCAAGGGTCTCGGTTGTGATCAGTGGTATCCGCTCCGGCAGTAACAGGCCGCCATCGGTTGCCAGTCCCATCATGACCGCAGCCTTGAAGCTGATTGGCTCAATTCCGCCTCTGGTGCTTATGTAGCGCATTGCAAGTGACCTCTTTCTATTGATTCTAAGTGATAGTGCTCCGATTACGGTGGCTTCATCCTAACAACAAAACCCGCAAATGTGAAGCGGTTTCACCTGTTTCAAGCGTGTTCTTTTCCGTCCAGAAAACAGCCTTCACATCACAATATCCATCAGCTTCCCATAATCGGTAACAACATCATATTTGACCTGATCCGTGGCGATACCGGCGAAGAACTTCCTGGCACAGTCGATTTTGCATTCCTCAATCTTCCTCAGTTCCATTGACGACATGGAGCCTTTTGTCTCGGCTACAAAGTAGATGTGCTTTACCGCTCCCTCTTTAAAGGCAATGGCCCAATCAGGGTTATAGTTGCCAACCGGTGTCGGAATGAAGAACCCCCTGGGGAGCTTGGCATAAACAACTACCTCAGTGCTCTTGTCCAACTCTGTTACAAAAGCTTTCTCGTTCTTGGAATCGGTAAAGACATAATCATACACATGCCGCTCTGTCTTTACCGCACGGCTGAAGTCCTGCTGTTTATCAACTGTGAAAATGTCAGTCAGTTCATGCCTATCATCAACGGGATTGTATGTCAGGTGTTCAACGACCATTGTTGCTTTCTGCTCATTGATGATCCTGGCTGACTTAATCATGAAGTCTTCAGGGTTCTGGCGGTATTGAGTGAATACTGTGGCGTTGATGGCCTTCAGGATTTCAGCAACGGTACTTCGAGTCAGTTGGGTATCTTCAGCCAGCTTGCCGATCAGGTCGTACTTTACGGCGGAATTTACAGAACTGCTCATGAAGCCGGTCGTATTTTCCCTGACCTGGAAACCTTCACCACTTCTCATCTCATCGTATGAGACAGCATCACTCTGCTGTCCTGCCGTTACGGTGTATTGCAGCTTGGTAACTCGCAATTCCTTATCAAGGGTCGTCACACATTTCTTTACCAACTCAACAGTATCAAAATGAACCGTATATGCAGCCTTGCGGTTGATCCTTTCCCAGAGGGCTTTGAACTCAGCCTTGTCGAGATTCTTGTTCAGGAGGTTTGGTTTTGCTTTGCGTCCGTCTTCAATGCCTGGGAGTGCTGCATCACTAAAGACACTATCTATCAGCTGAACTATCTGGGGAGCATAAGGGGCAAGTTCAGGCGGTAACGGTGCCAGTGTGTCGTTCTTCCTGGCTTCATGATAGGCCGTGGTAACTTCTTTTTGCGTGTTCACATACCCGTTCTGAATCAGATAGAAATAAACACCTGTCGCCATTTGCGGAGTAACGGAAACATCACCATCAGCGGTTTTAAGGACTTTACCGGTGAAGTACGCTTCATCAGCTTTTCGTGGCCTGGCAGATAATGATTCAGATATTTCCTTTTGCAATCCAGCGGTGAAATCCTTGTAACTCTCACTGGCAAGAACTGTGAGAAGGTTGATATCATGGATGTTAGCCCCGCTGTCAATTCTGTCACCTGCCTGATTGACACAGAGACGCAAACCACGCCCGACTTCCTGGCGTTTGCGGATACTGCTGTCACTATGTTTTAGCGTGCAGATAACAAAGACGTTGGGGTTATCCCATCCTTCACTTAGGGCTGAATGGGAAAAAATGAAACGTACCGGTTCTTCCAGGGAGAGCAAACGTTCCTTGTCTTTCAGAATCAAGTCATAAGCGTCAACGTCATCAGCTTCCGTGCTCTTTGCGCCTACGGTCGGGTCAATCAGCCGGTTGCTCTTTTTGTCGATTGAGAAGTAGCCGTTATGGGTCTTTTCAACTTTGATCCCATTCAGATATTTACGATATGGTTCATCATGGAGCAGAGGAATGTCATTCAAAGCATCCTGGTACTCTTCTTCAAACATCTTGGCGTATTCCCCTGCCTGTTCAACACCTCCATCGTAATGACGGTATTTTCTAACTTCATCAATAAAGAACAGTGACAGCACCTTGATTCCCATGTGGAAAAGGGTCTGTTCCTTTTCAAGATGTGCCTTGATCGCCTCACGAATCTGGATACGGCGCAAGGTGGATTCATTGACATCACCGGTTGCCTCTCCTGCCTCTAACCCCTCACCATTTACGAAGGTGACAGAATCCTTTGTTGCGTCAATATCGGCAATCACAAAGCCTTTGTACTGTTCAAGGCCACCAGACAGTTCATAGAGATTGTCATTTTTGCTGAATTTTCTGGCTATCCGCTTGAGGCCGCCCTGTTGCTTTACCTCAAATTCGATACGAGCTACCGGTGGATGAGCTGAAATATGAATCGAATCCAAATAGAGATAAGCATTGGTGCCGGTCAAACCCCTTACCGTAATTCCTCGGACCTCAATCTTTTTGACCAGCTTCTGATTGTAAGCATCCAGTGCGTCCAGCCGGTGGATTTTATTGTGCTCGGTTTTATGGGTTGCAGAATAACGCAGAATAGCCAGCGGCTTGAATTTTACCAGAGACTCGGCGGTCTTGGCCCCTTCCAGTTTTTGCGGCTCGTCAAGGATCATGATCGGATGGTTGTCGGCAATGACATCAATCGGACGGCGTGACTGAAAATCATCCAACTCTTCATAGATGCGGCGAGCATCCTTGCCGGTAGCGTTAAACGCCTGCACATTGATAATCATGACGTTAATGCCACCATCTGATGAGAACTGCTCCAGGTGATGCAGCTGCTTTGAGTTGTAAATGAAGAACCGGGCGCGTTTATGGTAATCATCTTCCATGAAATGCTCAGCTGTAATCTCCAGGGATTTATAGATCCCTTCGCGAATTGCTATTGACGGCACCACGACGATGAACTTTGACCATCCATAGCGGCGGTTCAACTCGAACATGGTCTTGATGTAGCAGTAGGTTTTACCGGTACCGGTTTCCATTTCCACATCGAGATTCACTGCACAAACCTTGTTACTGATCAGTGTTGCAGATAATGGCAGGTTCTGCCGCTGCTGCACGGCGTGGATGTTCGCAAGAAGCTGATCTCTCGTAAGCTCCAGCTTTCGGTTCTTAAAGCCGGACTGAGCAAAATCAAAACCGGCTTGAGATTTACCTGTACCGGCTGCACTGCCTCCCTTGCCGGGATCAATACGATAGGTGACACCCTCAGTTTTCGGCTGTCCAATAAAACAATCGGCAACGGCGTTGACTGCATCAGTCTGGAAAAGCTGTTTTTTAAATTTGAGCTTCATTGTTTATAGCCTCGTATTTATAGCAACAGCCTGTATTCATGGTTTTTTTTATAAATTTTATTCTGCATTTATTATTTTTTATTCTGCAATTTTCCAGATAGGAGCTTTACGTGAGCCGATATTTTTTGTCTTTCCTGAACGGCGCATATTGGTAATCAAGTTGCTTATTTTGTTATGTTTTTGATTGTCGTCCAAAGCCTCGCTCAATTTACCCCACAGTAGGCGATCAATTTCATTTCGGGTTGCAGTACCAAACTTAACCAGATAATCACGTATCAGCTTAGAGTAATAATCATCATCCTGGGCACGAGTGCGGATATAGTCAGCCTTACTTGCCGTTGCTGCGGCAACCGAAGCTGACACATGATAGTTCGGCTTTCTCCCTTCAATAAGGTTTGCCCGGCGTAATTGCTTAGCCATGCCATCATCAAGGGGTAGCTTCTTCTGGACACGATCGAGGGCAAAAATCTCTTGCAGCGACAAGTCGGTTTTTTGAATCAACATTCGACTATAGGCCGGATCGACGACTCTGCCATGTATGGTCATTTTGACAGTATTTACTTCGCTCAAATCATAGTCAGGCAGCGGGAAATATCGTCGTGCCTGCCCTATATGCATTGTGTGAATTCCATAGCCCATCGTATCAATCATATTCAGCTCTGCCATCGCTTGAGTCAAAAACGAGTTACGATATCGCCGTGGGGTCTTGTGACCGGAGATGTAATCAGCAGGCTGTCCTTCATAGAAAGAGCCTTCGTTCTCAAATATCAATCGATCAGTAAGCTCTGTTACAATGATGCGGCCATTACAGGTATAGTCCTGATGTGCAATGCAGTTATGCAATGCCTCAAGCACAATTTTCTGGTCATATTTAGCAACTTCAACGGGAAGCAGCTGATCTTCCGGCAGGATGCGTAACTGGATATTGCGGATTTTCTGGTAAAGCTTGCTGGTGTTAAGCAGGAATGGGGGGCCAAAGTGCTGATATGCTTGTTCTGCTCCCACGAGCTTCCAGGTCATTTGAGCAGGGTGAGGTGTAAGTAGGTGAGCAGATTCAGCCTTGCCGAGGAGCAACATTGTTGCACGGGTAATCTGGCCATCTTTTGTCAGCTTGGCACGATTCAGAAACACGCTTTCCTGCCAAGACATTACTTCATCTATCGCAAAGCTATTGGCGTATTTTTTGGTAAAAGACTCACGAGCCTTAGCCAGAGCTTGCGGGTCCAGATGATCCAGAGTAGCGGCATTTATTACCTGCCCCGACCAGTCAGCTATACCAACCTGATTACGAATTTCATCAAGCTTGTCCAGGCTGAGGTTAGTCAGGCTTTCCCCTGCACGGGCATAGTAATGGCCTTTCCAGGCGATAGGCATCCCCAAGGGAGCTGCGGGAATTTCAAATAAAACGACCCGCTTACCATCTGTTGTCAGTTCATGAATTTCACGAAACGTAATGCTCGGCTCAGCTTCGGCGGCAATCTGCATTTTAAGACTTTGCAGACGTTCAGGCTCCAGCCGATAATCACTGCTGACAACGGTTCTGATTTTGTTGTGCACCCCAAAGACAAGCCAGGCTCTTTCCATATTTCGCAGATTGGCTTCATTGGCAAGAGCAGAAAAGTATTTTCCGATATCAGATGTTGAATATGAGTCACCTACATTTTTGAACTCAATAACTTCATTTTCCCAACAAGAAATCAGGTGGGAAAGAAGCTCTCGCAATGCTTGCTGTTCCATGACCCGCTCCTTATATCGACTTTACTTCAGTTACAGGGGACAAGCTCTTGAAAATCTGCTCGACATTGATCTTGACGCTATCGCTACCAAAGGCATCATCACGGAAGACAGCACGCAACGGCTTATGTGCGGCCAGCTTCTTGACCAGTTCTTCGTTAATGCCTGAATCAAAACAGGCAACCAGGGCATTGCTGTCAACAAAGTAAACGGCCTTGCCGTCGATGGTTTCTTTGACAATGGGTAGGGTGAGGTCAAGCCCCCAGTCAATGAACACTTGGAAAAGAAGGTCTTCGGGGCTGCGGTCAGATTTGATATGATCTTTGAACAGTTCCAGGTTGTCCTGTTTCAATTCGTACGGAGTGTAATAGACATCCTTCATGTTGGAAGTGTCAACTTTGAAAACACGGAAACCGGTATCGAGATTTTGGGTGGTGAGGGGGCTTTCTTCTTTGATCTTCTTACCGGCACGACGAATACGTTCCTTGCCGATTTCGGCAATGGTCGTGTAACCAGCCTTGAACGCTTCCGACTTTTCATCGCACGCTTCGGGGAGTTGCACCATGATGAATTTGCGGTTGCCTTTATCTTCGGCGTTTTGTTGCATGACTGCTTGGGCAGTTGTGGCGGAACCAGAAAAGAAATCTATAACTATGTCATCGCCTGCTGTGCCCGAAGTAATTATGGTTTTCAATAGCTTAATTGGTTTTGGGAAATCGAAAACATCATTTTCAAATATGCTTCTGGTTTCTTTTGCAGAATCTTGAGAGTAACCATGAGAATCTAGTATTGTAGGCAGTGTAGAACCTTGCCTGACTTCAGATAAATAACGTTTCAAGAAGGGAGTACCAGTATTGGAACGAAACCCTATTCTTCCTTCTGACAAGAATTGGCCAACTTTTTCTTTGTTATACAGCCAACACTTATTTTGAGGAGGATAAAAACTCTCCTTTGTTATTGTATTTTCAATAGGGAAAACACAAGACTCGGTAAGCCGCCCCCCCTTACCATTTGCACTTAAATCCGAAGCGGCCCAAGGCCCTAACGGATCATTGTCCGGGTTTGAATACCGTGCATTAAGTTCATCACTTCTCGGTTGCAGATGCAAAATCAAAGAGTCAATATTGCGAGAATAGATAAGTAGGTATTCATGGTTTTTGCCTACTATTCTGTCATTTGGAGGTGTTGCACGTCTCTTCCATACAAGAGTTTCAACGAAATTATTCTCTCCGAAAATCTCATCACAAATTCTTCGTAAATTGACGACTTCATTGTCATCAATAGAAATAAAAATAACCCCATCATCTCTCAGAAGGTTTTTTGCCAACTTCAGCCTCGAATACAGCATGCTCAGCCAATCTGAGTGAAAGCGTCCATTAGATTCGGTATTGGCAACAAGGTGGTTATCGTCCTCATCCTTCTGGTTGGAGCGTTTTAAAAAGGAATCAGTATTTTCAGCAAAATCATCCTCATAAATGAAATCATTTCCAGTGTTATACGGCGGGTCAATGTAAATCATTTTGACCTTATTGAGGTACGTTTCCTGAAGCAGTTTGAGTGCATCCAGATTATCACCCTCGATGAAGATGTTCTTGGTGTTCTCAAAATCAACACTCTCTTCTTTGCAAGGCCGTAGCGTCTTAGCAATGGGGGCGTTGGCAGTAAGAATCGCTTCGTTCTTTCCAGGCCAATTCAACGCATATCTCTCCCGTGGCCCTTTCACCAGGCTTGCCGATAGTTCTTGCCGCAACAGGTCAAAATCGATTACCCGTCGCACGGTCCCGTTTTCATCCCTATCTTCAGTTATACAGTTGGGAAATAGTGCGGCGATTTTTTCAATATTAGCATCCACCAGATTCGGACTCTGCATCTTCAGGCTATCCATAGCATTTCCTTTTGTATCCAGATTATGATTTTGTCAGATCGGTTATTTGAGATTGCAGGCTTCGCACCTTGGCGTTCAACTCCACCTTGCGGTTAAACTGCTTCTCACTGTTCATCTTTGCGTCAAGTGCTTTCAGCTCCCGCCGATACTTCCGAATCTGCCTGACACGCTCGACCAGAGATGCGAACGTTTCCCCGTTGCATGGCGGCAGATCAATATAGGTAAGAAGCATCTGTTCATACAGTGCTTTCAGGTCAAGAGCAACAGGTAGGGGCGTGGCCGGTGTCGTGGCATCTGTCCAGCCGGTTTCAAAATATTCCTCTATTACCCACGTACCTGATCCATCCTCCGCAGGTCGCTTAAAAGCCGCAACACCCTTTACCTGATCGTCATAGCGCAACTGAAAGAATATGGGATAGGGAATCGCTTTATCAATAACTGCCAGAACATCGGTGCCGAGTTCCGGTTCCTTGAGGTCAATCTCAAATATCTGAATTTCCGTGAAGCCATCCCGTGCGGAAAGGTTCGTGGTATCGGGTGACAATTTGTACTTCCAGACAATTTCGCTGATCTGTGAAACAAACTTATCCTTGATCGACTTGGATGGTTTGGCGTTGGCGTATATCTTCGTCTTTGGCAGCACACGATTGAATGCGGCCTTTGCAGGGTAGATAAACACGTTTAGGCTGCTTCCCGCACTACAAGGAATGCGATAAGCTCAAAGTCATTCAGGCCACTGATGGTATTAAGCAATGCGGTTGTGCCGCCACCAGTGAAGAGACTGTCCAGGTCTTTATCCTCTTTGATGTCAATCATGGAGTGAATGGACTGTTCCAGCAGGCGGGAATAGGTTTCCATCTTCCGGCCATCCTGTGTTTCTCGGTTGAATGGCTCATACAGTAAAGGAATTGGCTCTGAACGATCTTTACAGGCAGAGCGTAGCAGATCAAGAATCTTCTTTACCTCAGTGTGATTGATCACAACCCCGCCATCGGCATCAATGTAAATCAGATAATAGGGATGCAAGCGGTTCTGCTGGTTGACATTCACGCCATTATCGGTGTTTCGAAGTACAAAAATTACGCCTGGGTGAAGTCCCTTTTCAGGATCAACACCAATTACGGCGTGCATCCCTCTGGGTAGACTGTCCATGCTGCCGTTCGCTTTTACATAATTCACCAAATCCATGCGGAAGTCATTCAAACCAAGATCAGTGATAGATACACCGGTTTTTACATCCTCCAGGTCAATAACTTCATCCTGAAGCCGTTGGAGCTGTTCCTTGCGGAAGGCCAGGTCATTAGCTTCAGCACTGAGAACATTGTCATCACCGGTAGCGGTAACGTCAGCTATGACCATGCGACTTTCAACACGGTTCTTCAGGTTGATGTAATCATCAAGCGAAATGTCAGGCCAGAAATTGACAAGCTGAATCTTAGCGTTTTTAGAACCGATACGGTCAATACGCCCAAACCGCTGAATAATGCGAACCGGATTCCAGTGAATGTCATAATTCACCAGATAATCACAGTCCTGAAGGTTCTGTCCTTCTGATATACAATCCGTTCCGATAAGAATATCAATCTCAGCCGGTTCTTTCGGTAGAATCATGGCTTTCTCTTTGGATACCGGAGAAAAGAGCGTAAGCAATGATTGATAGTCGTAATGATGCTTGAGCGTTGACTTGCAACTGTCGCTGCCGGTGACTTTAGCGGTATGCAAGCCGAACTGCTCCTTATTGAATGGAGACAGGTTATTGTAAAGATAAGCGGCTGTATCGGCAAAGGCGGTGAAGATCAATATCTTCTTGTTGCCTGGATTGATCGGCACTCTCTGCTTATCTGCTATCAGCTCTTTCAGGTGTTGCAGCTTGGCATCGTCAGGCGGGGTGATTTTCCGCATTTCTGCCAGTAGTTCTATGAAAATCTCCAGGTCGTTACTGAGATCGAACTTCCATGAATCCAAGTCCATATCGGCAAGGCTGATCTTTATCTTGCCGCCAATAGAAGCATCGTCGCTATCCGGTATGTCCATGTCATCTTCATCAGCATTTTCAAAGGCTGCTGAAAGATCATCAAAGCTGTCTGCAATGCCACTTGCCTTGAATTTGTCAATGGTAGCCAGCGTCTTTTCAAGCTTTTCCTGCATCATTTCCAGGGTAAGGCGGAATGCCTCAACTGAACTTTCCAGGCGTTTCAGAAGATTGACCGTCATGAGAGCCTGGAGACTCTTTTCACGGTCGCTCTGTTTCAGACGTGAAATTCCGCCCTTTACCTGGGTGTCATAAGCCTCTTCATATTTATTGAGACGACTTGCGAGAATGTAACGGAATGGCGCATACACAGCCATATTCAGGACAATCAGGCGGTTGAATATCTCGTTGAAGTCGATGACATCGGTGCGGTTGGTTAGCGGGCTATGGTATGAAATCGGCTTGAGACGTTGCGGAAATGGCCCGATGTCTTTCATGTCATAGAATTTCTGAATATGTTTGCGGGATCGAGCAATAGTCACGCTGTCGAGCATCTCGAAAAAATCGAAATCCAGCACATTGAGAATTGCTGCCGGTGTCCGCTCTTCTGGTGGCAACTTTGCCCACACATTGAATACACCCTGGGCACGTCGGAATATATCGTTGACGTTTCTCTCAGTTTTGAGCTTTTTGTCCAGACTTTCGGAATCGCCTTCGTAGGCAAGAGCAAGTTGATTCCGCAGGTCGTTGAAGCGGTTATTGACCGGTGTGGCCGATAACATCAGCACCTTGGTCTTTACGCCAGCCTTGATAACTTTGTTCATCAACTTCTGATAGCGAGTTTCTTTGTCTTTATAGGCTTCGTTATTGCGGAAGTTATGAGATTCATCAATTACAACAAGGTCATAGTTGCCCCAGTTAATACGATCAAGCCGTATGCCGAGAGAATAACCACGGCTACGCTGCAAGTCGGTATGGCACAAAACATCATAGTTAAAGCGATCCTTGGCAAAGATGTTCGTCACAAGGTTCTGATTGTAGTTCTGCCAGTTATCCGAGAGTTTCTTGGGACAAAGCACCAGTACAGATTTATTACGCAGCTCGTAATATTTCATCACTGCCAGGGCGGTGAAAGTTTTACCGAGGCCGACACTATCAGCCAGAATACAGCCGTTATAGCTTTCCAGCTTGTTGATGATACCGATAGCGGCATCCTTCTGGAAGTTGAACAGCTTGGCCCAAATAAGGCTGTCCTGGTAGCCGGTCAGGTCATTAGGCATAACATCTTCAGAAATATCTTCGAGAAATTCATTGAACAGATTGAACAGAATCAGAAAGTACACCGATTCGGGTGAATTTTCGGTATAGACGGCGGCAATGTGCTCACACACCTGGGCAGTAATATCTTCTACCTTATTGCTGTCATGCCATATCTGGTCAAACAGATGCAGGTAAGTATTCGTCATTGCGGGGTCATCCGTCTTGTTGACAAAATTCGATATTGCATCCCCCCGCTGATACCCAAGATCAACGGCAGTGAAGCCGCTCAGGGGTAAATACACGGATTTCGGTTGTTGACCATCTACACAAGCGAACTGTTGCATTGGTGCCTGGGTGCGGTTCGATTTGAATTTGACCTTACGCCTGATCCAGGCGGCACACTCTTTTGCAATGGCACGTTGCGTAAGCTCATTCTTCAAACGGATTTCAAACTCTGAACCGTAGAGACTGCTTTCCCGCCTGAGCTTGGGAATATGGAATTCACGTTTTTCTTTTCCGAGCTTGTCAGTGATCTGATTTGAAATGAAGGTAGGCGAGGTAAATATGAAGTTCAGCGAGTCGATTTGTTCCAGTTCTTTTTTCAGGGCTTCGTAGGCGTAAATGGAAAAACAGGATGCGGCAATCTTCAGCTTTGAATCGGGGTGGAGTGTTTTCTTGAGGTTATCACCCAGGAGGGTAGTAATGTTGTCGATGATTTCCATTGATCTACCCTCAAGTCTTCAAGCTGGACGTACTGAGTGGAATGACTTGAGAATATATATCAGAAAGCTTTAAAAAATGCCACTGGATAGGGTCTTTTAATAGGCTGATGCGCTGATGAGATTATTGATATCCGCATAAACCCCACGGTAAATTTGTTCTCCATGTGAGCAGTCATGCTGGACAGGAGTTTTGAGTCATTTTCAAATAGTCAAAGACCATACGCACGTTTCTCATGAGCTGTCTCATTTTTTGTGCGACACTCACC
>JBAQKZ010000073.1:0-5342 GCA_049301475.1 Geobacteraceae bacterium
AGTGTCGCACAAAAAATGAGACAGCTCATGAGAAACGTGCGTATGGTCTTTGACTATTTGAAAATGACTCAAAACTCCTGTCCAGCATGACTGCTCACATGGAGAACAAATTTACCGTGCCCCGGCAAACACACCGTTGTTCCTTGCCATATTTCGCCAACTCATTTATTTTCATGGCATGACTACAAAACGTTACAGTGCATTTTCCGAGGAGTTGAAGCGGCTCTTCGGCTGTCGTGTGCACCGCATATCCGTGGACGCCGGTTTTTCCTGCCCCAACCGGGACGGCACGGTCGGGAGCGGCGGCTGTACCTACTGCGGCGCAACGGGGTCGGGATCGTTCGGCATCCTCCGGAATCTGTCTGTGGCGGAGCAAATCGAACAAGGCAAGGAGGTGATGGTCCGCAAATACAAGGCCCGCCGGTTTCTTGCATATTTCCAGCCATATTCCAACACCTACGGCCCTACGGACAGGCTGAGGATACTATATGACGAAGCCCTGGCCGTTCCCGACGTTGTCGGACTCATAGTCGGCACGCGTCCCGACTGCCTACCTGCGGAGGTACTCGATCTTCTCGTCTCCTACCACCAGCGCACCTACTTCTGGCTGGAACTCGGGCTCCAGTCCCCACACGACCGGACACTGACGGCCATCAACAGAGGTCATGACTTCGCAGCATTTGCTTCTACGGTAGCGGCCTGCAAGAGCCGCGGCCTGAGGGTCAGCGTCCATGTCATACTTGGCCTGCCGGGAGAGAGCAGGGAGGAGATGCTTGCAACCGCCGCCATCCTCAACGGGCTGGGTGTGGATGGAGTAAAGCTTCACCTCCTTCACGTCATGCGGGACACCCCCCTGGCGGAGCAATACGCAAGGGGGGAACTGCGGCTACTGGAGCGGGACGAGTATGTGGGACTGGTCTGCGACTTTCTGGGGAGGCTCGATTCACGCATCCTTATCCAGCGACTGACCGGTGATGGCGGTCGCGACTTGGTGGCGCCTATATGGTCCATGCCCAAGTTCGAAACGCTCAACTTGATAGACAGGGAATTGGAGCGGAGGAATATATGGCAGGGGAGCATCGGAGATATTAGTATCTTGTAACTCTTATAAGTTCGCAAACTCCCCCTCCCTTGACGGGGGTTGGGGGGTGGGTGAAGCTGCAACTGGCTGAGATAATGGCAACTTCCCCCCCACCCTAACCCTCCCCCGCCAGGGGGAGGGGATTTATTTGAGCGTTGGTTTAAGTGTTACAAGGTATTAGTGTGGCTGGTATGCTCAGTTGGCTACGCGGATACCTGGTGCGAAGATGATTTTGTCAAATGATCGCTTGAGCGTCGGACTGTTGAAGTTAATCATCGGAGTAGAGTCGGGGAATTCGACGGTATCGCCCACCTTTACGGCGGTCTTCATGACGGCAACCCACAGTTTCTGGCCTTTTTCTTCAACCTCCAGATAGGTGTACTGTCCTGCGTCCATGGTGGAGAGGACTTTGGCTTTATGACCAACGCCAGCGGGAATTTCCTGGGGCTTCAGACCAGCATGGGGGTCAGCGCCAGGAGCAGGGCCAGGTGCCTGCTGCCCAAGCATTCCGGGCTGTGGGGCCATCCCTTTGGGAGCCTCTTCTTTCTTCTTGCACCCGGCCATTGCAAGTGCCACTACTGCTAAAATCACCACGGTTCTTTTCACGGCTATCCTCCTGTCGGATGTTGTTGTCTGACGTGCACGATAGCACAATTTTTTAACGGTTTACAATATAAAAAAGAGAGCCAATTGGTACAGTCTCAGGGAACGACAACCCGTTTTTATTTGCCGGTGAGCACTTCGCCGGTATCTGTGAAGAGCTTGGCGGGAAGTTCGAAGACCCGCTTGAATATATTGAAGATTCCCTTGGCCATGGACTTCACCGGAACGGCGGTGACCGAAGGGTCTGCCAGCTTCCCCCTAGCCTCGAAATAGGCGGTGACCAGGGAGTGGTTCTTTCCGGTCAGTATCCAGCCAACGATGGGGATGCGGCTTACGACCTTGTCTACTGTCTGCAAAGGCTGCACGCCGATGGTGACGTCCAGTTCATCCCGGGTAGTATCCGCTTTCCCGATCGCCGATAGATTAATTGCATCGCTTTTCACGAACAGGTTGTTCGTGAATACCACTCCCTCCCTGACTTCCAGTGTTGCGGTAATCTTGTTGAACGGCATGCCGCCCGAGACCATGTCGGGAAACTGAAATTTCAAAAGCTGGGATACATTCAGGATCGAAAATATCTTCGAAAGGATGGCAAACCGTTGCAGGGAACCATCCTCGATCCTGAACTTCACCGACCCGAGTGCGGTCCGCTTGAATTCATCGGCTGTTTCCCCCTTGCCTGAAAGCTCCCCCTGCATAGACAGCGTTCCTGTGATCTCCTGTTTCTTCATCCCCATGACCCCCGTGAGGCGTTCGGCAGCCACGTTGGTCAAGTTGAAGCCGACCTGATAGCGGGGAGAGCCGCCTGTCCCGAAATCGATTCGTCCCCGTCCGGCAACCCGTCCTCCCAGAGCCTGTAATTCAACGGATTGGAGGTAGAGTATCCGCTCCTCATAGAGAAAAGTCCCGGCCAGTTTTTCAAACGGGATATTGCGGATTTTCCCGGTTTCCGCTGCAACTGTGGCTTTAAGCGTCAGCCGTCCGGGTTGCTCGCTCTTTCCGGTTACAGGCTTCAATTCTGTCAGCAGCATAATGTCGGACAGCTCCAGGTTGGGCGAGGTAACCGATAGATCGATCTTCGGGCTGCGCAGGTCTTGTACGTTTCCCTTTAAATTGATGACGGATTTGTTGATATGACCTGCCAGGGACTTGATCAGGAGGTTGTTGTCCTTGAGATAGACGCTCCCCTGGACATTGCTTGCCCGCACCTCCCCTTTGGGCGCACGCAGTCCCAGGTCCGCCATGTCGAAAACGGGTGAGGAAAAGGTGAGGTTCAAGGTTGGGTTATCAAAACCGGCAAGGCTTCCCGTGCCGTAAATTGTGGAATTCCCGAGCCTGGCAGCCAGTTGGGAGGTTTCCAGGGTGTTTCCGTGGAAACGGATGGCGCCGGTGACATTGCTGACAGACTTGATAGGTTCCGGCGGCTTGAACGCAACGCCACTAAAGCTGACACTCCCCTCCCATCCCATATCAGCGGGATCCCCGCTCCGGGCGTCGCCGCTTACGGCGGCCTGGAATATTCCTGAAGGGCGGTAGGTTTTTACGGCAGGGAACAGTTGAGCCACCTCGTTAACCTGGAACCGGTTTGACCGTATTTCCACCTTGAGATGTGGTTTATCCGTGAACCGGTAGCCTGCGCTGACTGCCAGCGACATGGGAGCCAGGTTGTAGTTGAGGGAGGCAAGCCTGGCCTCATCCTTGGTGAGCAACCCTCTGAAATTAAGGGAGTTGGACCGACCAGCAGGTTTGTTAATCAGATCGGGATAGCTGTATGCGGCAGGGGTCAGGTCCCATTCGCCGGAGAGGTTATAGCCGCTTGTATAGCCGTCACCGGTAAGGTGGAGGGTCGAATCTCCGCTCAGCGTAAACTTCTGCCCCTTTTCTTTCCCCAAAAGCCATGCCGTTTCCGGTTGCCGGGGGGTCATCCGCATGGTAAACGGGTAGCCGGACGGCTTGTTGAGAGGATAGTCCGTGATCTTTCCTTCCAGGGTAAAAGGAGAGCCGCCGAAGTTGCCCGATATCCGGCGTAGGTTGAAGTCCTTGCCGCGCATTTCCAGATCGCCCCTGATGCCGTTGAAGGTTGGGACCTCCGGGCCGAAGGTTAGCAGCCCTTTTTCAACCCGGCCGTTGATGGCAAGGACGTTGTAGTTGTCGCCTTGCTCCATGTGCAGTATCTGGCTTACCCGGCCATCCAGACGCCCGTCGTCGAGCCGGTATATCCCCCCCTTGATGTGCTGTTCGATGAAGTCGGCGGTATCCTTGACGATAATACCGTAGGGTATGTAATGGGCGAAATGCTCCAGATTGAATGATGAGGTAACGGCCTTGGCCGTTATGCGTGGGTCGTTGGTGTGAATATCACGCAACAGGCAGCTCCCTTTGACATTCAACCCGTCCACGGTCAGGTCGAGCCCTTTTACCAGCACGTCTTGAGGCGTCAGTTCCATGTCGTAACTGAAACCGAGGTCCCTGGGGGTAAGCACCGAATGGAACACCTGTGGATAATTGAAATGAAGCCCGCTGATCCGGACCTTGCCCCGAGAGGTAAACTCCCTGAGTTTCCCGTTGAAATCGCTATCCAGGTCAACCAGGCCGAAGACCTTCGTAAATGGGACATAGCGGCTGTAATAAGGCCAGTAGCGCCCCGCATCCAGATTTTTCACCGCCAGATCAGCCTGTAGCCGCGTCTCGTCGAGCGACTTGCCGACGGGAGCAAGCCTGGCTGAACCTGTAATTTTTATGGTGCCATGTTTTCCGGTACCGACAAGGGTGGCGCTAAGCTTGAAGTCGCATTTGCTCCCCCTGACCAGATGGCTGATTACCAGGTCGGCATTATCCAGAGAGGTTATGATCCCTTCGGGGAGAACTGCCAAGTCCGTAAACCCGATAATACCCTTTTTGAGGCTTATCCCCTTGATCCGTAGCGGGATTGCCTCTTTTTTCTCCTCCAGCAGGTCGCTTATATTTAAAACCCCGGAACGATCCCGGCTAAGGGTTATAACTGGCCGATCGAAGGCCATTTCCCGGAGTTCCACCCGCTTTTCGAGTAGCGGCAGCATGGAGAGCTTGAAGATCAGGCGGTCGGCTCTGACAAAAACACCGGCCCCGTCCTTTTCCTTTATGACAACCTTGGTAAAGGTGAAGGAAGGGCCGTAGCGGAGGGAAAAGTCCCCCTTTTCATATAGCACCTGGCGGTGGATGGTCTTTTGCAGTTCCGACAGGATCTTTTCTTTGTAATCGTCGAGATTGAAGAACCTTATTGATAGATAGGTCAGTATGCTTCCTGAGAGGAGCAGGATTACGAGCGACGTGATAAGGACAAGGCAGATATTTTTGCCGGATAGCTTCATGGGGAGAGATATCCTCTTGCAATGCGTTGCGAATAAATTCCATGCGTTGCGGCTGAAACGACATAATGAGTATACTTCTCCCGGCACCTGTGTGCAACTGTTCCTTAGTCCTGTTCCTTAGTCCTGTTCCTTAGTCCGGCAGCGCAGCCGCTCCGTGGATTTGTTCCTGAACTTCCGCTAACCCCCACGGTAAATTTGTTCTCCATGTGAGCAGTCATGCTGGACAGGAGTTTTGAGTCATTTTCAAATAGTCAAAGACCATACGCACGTTTCTCATGAGCTGTCTCATTTTTTGTGCGACACTCACC
>JBAQKZ010000074.1:0-2139 GCA_049301475.1 Geobacteraceae bacterium
AGTCGCGGTAGGGATGGCGGTTGCCCGCCACCCCCCGCGCAGATCCCGGCGTGCGGAACTACCGCACCGGGCTCCTGCCTCGGGTCAGACGCAGAGGCTTTAATACTTCCTCTCGTACTCTGAACTGCACGCTCGACGCTGCTTTCGGCCTCTGTGTGCCGCTCGCGGTCGCTTGTCCAGAGTTCCCCTTGGCCGAGGGCCTTTTCTCCACGAACTCCGCCGATGGTTGGCCGGTTTCTCCCGGTTGGGCACCTTTGTTCGCTCGCTTCACAGATGTCGGGTCGGAGGAGGCGCCCCGTGGGGCTGGCCTCCGTCCGCCGCTCAAACTGGACGTGCAGTTTTCCCGCATCCAGCTTTCACAGAGGCGCGTTTCTGACGCAGACCAAGAGAAGGTATCAGTGAGACAAGATTGACAAGCCCAAACTCAGCGTATAGCTTGGAAGAAGGTAGTTCCTTCCATCCGCAGCATCGCCATCGCTTGTACCTGTGCGACCATATGCGCCGCACAATCCAGCAATCAAGTTGGTTAAAAAGCTTGCGGACGTGGGCTTTTGCATAATGGTTCCCCCATCCGCGAATGACAGGGTTGATCTGTTCGATCAGCGTCTTTGTCCTTACAGGGGCTTTACGACTGGTTCGTTTCCGAACCTTATCCCTGAATTGCTGGACGGACTTCTGCCTCGGATATGCGTACAGCGCCCCGCTTCGGGCTCCGCTCTTGATTTTGTCGGCAGCTAGATGCAGCGGGCGACTACCCCGCTTGATCTTGTAACCGAGAAATTCAAAACCATGTCGGACATGAACTATACGCGTCTTTTCTCCGTGAAGAGTTACCCCCAGCTTTTCCAGAATTTTCGTCGCCGCTTCCAAGGCAGCTTTTGCCTCGCCTCTGCTCCGGCAAGTGATGACCCAGTCATCTGCATACCTTGTTAGTCTACAGCCCCTTCGCCGCATTTCCCAATCAAACGGAGTCAGCAGGATGTTACTCAGTAGCGGTGAGATTACTCCACCTTGCGGGGTTCCCTGTTCGGTGGGTAGAAATCGGCCCGCCGCATGGCATCCGGCTTTGAGTATACTGTCAATGATTCCCAGTACACGACCGTCCGCCACTTGTTGCGCCAACAGGGTTAAGAGTTTTGTTTGGTCCACCGACCCGAAAAAATCTCTTAGATCGGCATCCACTACCCACTCGTTTCCCTCTTCTATTTCTCGCCATACCTTTCGTAACGCATCCTTGGTCGATCTTCCGAGCCGATATCCTTTGTTGGCGTCATCGAATAGCGGCTCGAAGATCGGCTCCAGTCGGTTCTTCAGAGCCTGTTGACATACCCGATCATATATATTCGGGATACCAAGCTGCCGAAATTTCCCCGGCTGGCCCGCCTTGGGTATCAGACGTTGGCGAACGGGTTGGGGTCTGTAATTATCTTCCTTAAGCTCATTGTGAAGCCTGTCTAGCTGCTCATCGAGCACCTTTTCAAACGCCTCAATGCTTTGTCCGTCGATACCTCCAGCTCCCTTGTTCGCCTTCACCTTTTTCCAAGCTAGCTCCAGATTCTTTCTCTTGTACACCTTGTCCACCAATGAATGGACCTTTCTTGCTCCTGTCGGGTTAAGCCAGTCTGCCAGTCTCCTCGGTTGCTGATGGTCGGGTTTTTCACTTAGGGAACTTATCCTCATCATCATCCTTACTCGCTCGCTTTCCAGTCCTTCCCAACCGCCCCTGCCAGCCGCCTTCCCCAGCCCACTCGGCTGCCTTTCTCAGGTCACTCAGCTTTCGCTGCGCTTATGGTAATATGCAGCTGTCCGACTACTCGCAAGGCATCGCTTCCCACTTCGCATCCCGCTTATAGGGTCGCTTATCCCGGTGCCACCCGAAAACCTTGCGAGTTCTCCTGGGGTCACGTCCAGATCTTCCGTACCGTGCCGACCGCACACACCTTGGTTCGATGGGAGGATGAGAACGCCTTCGCCTTCATAGTGCAGGCTCGACCAGACCCCATCTTTGGCCGACCGGTTCATCAAAGGGTTGCCCCATCGATTACGGCCCGGTACTTCTCCTCATGCCCTTCGGATTCCACCTCGCGGTGGACACCCTGCCCTCCGGTTGCATTTCGGCTAACCGGCCAGCGAGGAATT
>JBAQKZ010000075.1:0-4770 GCA_049301475.1 Geobacteraceae bacterium
ACCTGTTCCTCAGGTTGGGCGGCGGCGCGGGCGAGTTCTTCAATTGCTCGGCGACAGCGGTCACGGGTTGCGAAATCCATTTTTGGATAGACCCCGGACGGATCGCGGCGCAGCATCTGCTCCACCCGGCTGAGCTTCTCGAAGATTTCCCGCCAGTCCAGCTGGGCAAGCTGGCGCAGGCTGGTGAAGGCATTGCCGCAGGACAACTGCTCCCTGGTCTGCCGGTTCTGCTCACGCAGATTTAAGTCGTGCATGGGGGTTTTTAGCGTCCGCTCAAGCCAGCTCTGGACCGGCAACAATGCAGCCGCCTCATCGTAAAGCAGGCCGACCAGTTGCACACCGAAATAAAAGGTGGGATACGGCTCCGCTTTAGCAAGTTCCGCCAGTATCGCGAAGAGTTGGTTGGGATCGCGGCGATTGGCGGCGATCAGCCGGTTCGCCCAGAAATCGGCCAACTGACGTTCGCGCAGGTCCGACATGGCGGTGACGGCAAGATTCCGGATGTCTTCGATAAGCGCTACGCGCAGCATCTGGGGTATTGCCCAGAGTTCGCCGATCGTCAGTGTGCGCACGGATTGGTAGGCCTCGATAAACGCCAGGATATTCTCCCCGTCCAGGCGCAGTTCGTTATGGGAGACGATATCTTTGGCCAGACCGTAGATGCACGGCAGCCCCCGGTAGGGATCAGCGGAGAGCGTGGGGAGTTGCTGGTAAAAGCGCCGTGGAAGGTTCAGCAGAACGTCTCGGGCGTTCCCCTCCAGGATATACTCGTTGTCAAGGATCCAATCGGCAGCCGACGTGGCTTTCTGTTCCAGGCGGCTTGCCGTGGCAAGGTCCGCGCAGACCTGACGGACCCATTTCCGTGACTGCTGGAGCCGCTTGAGCAGTTCGGTAGTGTGCTGCTGTCTTGGGTCCACCTGCTGTTCGCTTGCATGGCGCTCGGCGTGCTCAAGTATCTGTGCCGGGGAGAGTTTTACCGCAAAGCTCCGCGCCTCTGCCCGCCGCTCGCGCTTGGGATGCATGATGAATAGCGCTGGAGATGTGTCGTCGCTTTCCCGCAGCATGTCCACCGGACGTTGTAAAGATTCAACGGGCGCCTGAAGAATCAGGACGGATTCCCCGGACACGAGCCAGCGGGCGTGATCACGCATGACCTTCGGCTCTATGCCATATCTGGAGCGTCGTAGCCATAGTAGAGCTACCAGGGCGCCGGTTGCGGCAGATGCAGGGATCAACGTCAGGGGTGTGAAAATGTTCCAGACTGGAAACGGCTCTGATCGCTGCATGAGCAGAGCGGCTATTCCGCCAATTCCCCCCGACAGAAAGGCGGCCAGCGCTGCTCCGAGGGCGCGGCGCCAGAGGAATGGATCCGCAATATGAACATCTCCGTCCGCACCCCTATGCAGCAGGGCGGTGCGGCGGAAGCCTTGTCGAGCCACTCCCCGGAGAGCTCTCCGGGCATCATCTCGTTTTGCGAAGTAACCAATTAGAATGCCAACGCCCACTATTTGATCCTTTACTTTAGTTTATTCCAAGTCTCTTTTCTATTATACACTGTTACCATGTTAATTAGATAGAGATATGAGTCCTGTATTCAAAGCTTCTCCGCCCACCCGCTTCGCTGACTCCGCTGTTTTATCAATAGGTTGGATTTTAATTTAAAATCGCTTGACATGCAATATATGTTGTGGTTAATTGTCGCACATACCACAAAATATAGGGCAGACTTCTGCATTCCAATAACGCAAGGAGAACCGAATACATGGAACAGGCTAAAGGCAAGGGGATCATCCCCGGGGTATCGAAAAACGCGCTGACCGTCCTCGAAAAGCGCTATCTGAAGCGGGACAAGGACGGCAAAATACTGGAGACCACGGTGGAGATGTTTCGCCGGGTGGCCGACACCATAGCCGGCGCCGATAGGAATTTCAGCAATGATGCCGATACGGCGCTCCTTGCCGATGAATTCTACCGGATGATGACACGCTTCGAGTTTCTCCCCAACTCTCCCACACTGATGAACGCCGGTCGAGAACTGGGACAGCTCTCTGCATGCTTCGTCCTGCCGGTGGGGGACTCCATGGAGCAGATATTCGACGCCGTCAAGCATACCGCACTCATCCACAAATCGGGCGGCGGCACCGGATTTTCATTCTCGCGCCTGCGACCGGCCAACGATGTGGTCATGTCCACCAAGGGGATATCCAGCGGCCCGATCTCCTTCATGCGGGTTTTTGACGCCGCCACCGAGACCATCAAGCAGGGGGGGACCCGGCGCGGCGCCAATATGGGGATACTGCGGGTTGACCATCCTGACATTATGGACTTCATCATGTGCAAGGACGACCAGAAGCAATTAAACAACTTCAACATATCGGTCGGCATTACCGAGGTTTTCATGGAGGCGGTGGAGCATGACCAGGATTATGATCTCCGTAACCCGCGAAACGGCGAGCCGTGCGGCTCACTCAACGCCCGTAAGGTTTTCAGCCGAATTGTCAAGCAGTCGTGGATGAACGGCGAGCCGGGAATCATCTTCCTTGACCGCCTCAACAAGGACAATCCCACACCTCATGTCGGCGAAATAGAGTCCACCAACCCGTGCGGCGAGCAGCCTCTCCTCCCTTACGAGTCATGCAACCTCGGTTCCATAAACCTCGGCAAGATGATCAAGCATGGCGAGATAGACTGGAAAAGACTCAAGGAGGTCATACATCTGGCAGCCCACTTTCTCGACAACGTCATTGAGGTCAACAACTATCCAATCGAGCAGATCCGCGATATGACCCGGGCCAACCGCAAGATCGGCCTCGGCGTCATGGGATGGGCCGATATGCTCATACTTCTGGGGCTCCCCTACGATTCACCGGAGGCGATCACCCTGGGCGAGAAGGTCATGCGTTACATCAACGACGAGGGGCATGCCGCTTCTCGCGAATTGGCCGAGGTTCGCGGCGCCTTCCCCAATTTCAAAGGGTCTGTTTACGACCGGCAGGGGCTTGAGCCCATCAGGAACGCTACGGTCACCACCATCGCCCCCACTGGCACCATCTCCATAATAGCCAACGCCTCTTCCGGTATCGAACCGCTATTTGCGGTCTCATACGTCCGCCAGGTACTCGACAACAACATCCTCGTAGAGGTCAACCCGATGTTTGAAAAGGTCGCCAGGGAAGGTGGATTCTATTCCGAAGAGCTGATGCAGCGGATCGCCGAGCACGGGAGCATCCGCGACATGGAGGATATCCCCGAGAGCGTCCGGCGGATATTTGTCACAGCCCACGACATTACCCCCGAAACCCACATAGAGATGCAGGCGGCCTTTCAGAAATATACCGACAACGCGGTGAGCAAAACCGTCAACTTCCCCAATGATGCACTTATTGAGGATGTGGAGAAGGTTTACCGTCTCGCGTATCAGCTCAACTGCAAGGGGGTAACCATCTATCGCGATGGTTCCCGTGACGAGCAGGTGCTCTCCACCGGCAGGAAGGACTCAAGTGAGCAGCCAACCGTGCTTGAAGAGAAACACCCGTTCAAGCGGGAGCGGCCCAAGGCCCTCAAGGGGTGGACCTACCAGATGCAGACCGGCTGCGGTCCGCTCTACGTAACTGTCAATGAGGACAAGGCGGGGCTCTTCGAGCTATTCACAACAATGGGGAAAGCTGGGGGGTGCGCCGCCTCCCAGTGCGAGGCGATAGGCCGGATGGTCTCTCTTGCCTGGCGCAGTGGCGTACAGGCGCGCCAGGTCATAAAGCAGCTCCTCGGCATCTCCTGTCACTGTCCGTCCGGTTTTGGAGAAAACAAGGTGCTCTCATGCGCGGACGCAGTCGCCAAGGCGATCCAGGCGCATATGGTAGCCGGCGGCTGGGACGCAGGCATGAACAAGAGCGCACACGAACGGGGCGCCTGCCCCGAATGCGGCGGCATAGTCGAGCACGAAGGGGGATGCGCGGTCTGCCACGTCTGCGGGTATAGCGAATGCGCATAACCGGAGTTCCCAAACGTCGCTTATCTCGATGGAGGATGCGCTCGGTGTGAAAAACCTGTGAAGGCAGAAAAGGTGCATGGGAAGGGGAAAACAGCTTAACTGTAAATACCTTGGATTGCTGATATTTTTTTCATGTTCACAGGCTAAATTCCTTTAGGTAATCCCCCGGCAAAGCCGGGGGATTACCTAAAGGAATTTAGCAAGATAGCAAGCAATGTCCCCCTAACGCTACAGGAGGTATCACATGAACCACATCATCGTTGACGAAAAAAAATGTAAGCATGACGGCATATGCGTAGCGGTATGTCCGATGCGTATCATCGAACAGAAGGACACGGCGTCAGTGCCGACACTGGTAGCTGAGGTTGAGGATCTCTGCATCAAATGTGGCCATTGTGTCGCCATCTGTCCCCACGGCGCTCTGTCCCTGAGTGAGATGAAAACAGAGGAGTGCCCACCGGTGAGAGCGGAACTGATGCCCGGCGGTGAACAGGTAACGTACATGCTCCGGTCGCGCCGGTCGATCCGCGTCTATCGCGACAAAGGAGTTGAGCGTGACAAGCTCGTAACGCTGATCGACATGGCCCACTATGCCCCGACCGGCACCAACAGCCAGCAGGTGCAGTGGCTGGTCATCAACTCGAAGGAACAGCTGCATAAGCTGGCAGAGATCGTCATCGATATGCTCCGACACCTTATCAAAGAAGGGCATCCGCTGGCGACCGCCTACCGACTTGACCGTTCCGTGGCAGCGTGGGAGGCGGGGCTGGATCCTGTGC
>JBAQKZ010000076.1:0-8851 GCA_049301475.1 Geobacteraceae bacterium
GGTGAGTGTCGCACAAAAAATGAGACAGCTCATGAGAAACGTGCGTATGGTCTTTGACTATTTGAAAATGACTCAAAACTCCTGTCCAGCATGACTGCTCACATGGAGAACAAATTTACCGTGCTCCTGACAAGAGCAAACATTGACAATATGATAAAATTTCGCTAGAATAGCCCCTCTTGTGTGGGTTGCTTTCTCCATGTTGTTGAAAGAATTTTGCTTAAGGAAACAGCGTGCATATAGTTATCATACTCCTCATAGCTCTCCTGTCGGCGGGCCCGGTCGTAGCTGCGAATCTCCCCTCTACGCTTTCAGAAGGGGCCTCCACCACGCCGACGGAAAAGCATGTCAGGATGGCAGCGCTATCCAGGGAGGCGTACTTAGTTAAGGCCCTCGAACTGCCGGAATCGGAACTGTTCAGTCAGGAAGAGACTCCAGCCGACGCGTTGGATTTCGAGTTGAAGCTTCCGGAAGAGGAGCTCCCGCTATTGGACATTCCCCTTGCTTTCAACAGCAAGGTCGAGTATTTTCTTCGCTATTTCCAGACTACTGCACGTCCTGCCTTTGGCCGCTGGCTCTCCCGCTCCGAACGTTATATCCCAATGATGAAGCAGGTACTGAAGGAGGAATCCCTGCCGGAAGACTTGGTTTACCTGGCCATGATTGAGAGCGGCTTCACCCCCCACGCCGTGTCGGTGGCCAATGCCGTTGGTCCCTGGCAGTTCATGTCGGCGACCGGCAAGCGTTATGCGCTACGCATCGATCATTGGATCGACGAACGGCGCGACCCGCTCAAATCAACTGTGGCAGCCGCCATGTATCTGAAAGAACTGTATGCGTTGTTCAACAAAGACTGGTATCTGGCGGCGGCCGGCTACAATGCCGGAGAGAACAAGATTCTGCGAGCCATTAATATGTACAACAGCCGGGATTTCTGGCAACTCTCGGAAGGGTCGTACCTGAAGCGAGAAACCAGGGAGTATGTGCCCAAGCTTTTGGCCGCGGCCATCATAGCCAAGGATCCCGTGCGTTTCGGTTTTGCAGACGTTGCCTATCTCCCCCCGATTGAATTTGACACCGTGGTGATTCCTTCCCGGACCGATCTGGAGTTGGTGGCGCGGATATGCGAGATACCCTACGACACTATCAGAGACCTGAATCCGGAACTTAGGCGGGGGTGCACACCTCCTGATTATAAAAACTACGAGTTGAAGATTCCCAAGGGGAAAAAATCGCTGTTCGAGGCTGAATATACCAATATCCCCGAGAGCAAGCGATACACTGAGCAAATCCGGTATGCCCGCTACCGGTCACACAAAAAGGAAACTTTGGCTGAAGTAGCCCGCCGCTTCAGAACAACCTCCAAAGTGATAGCCGATCTGAACCACCTTGGAAACAGCAAAAAACTGCACGGCAGAGTGCTGATCGTCCCGGTGCAGACCGCCGCGTCCGCAGAGAAAGCGCAGGCCCCGCCGGAGCAGACTGCCCGCCGGGAGCAGGGGTTCACCAAGTACTACACGGTGAAGAAGGGTGACACCCTGACTTCTCTTGCAAAGCGTTTCAATGTATCCGCCACTATCCTCTCCGCCTGGAACAACCTGAAGGGTAAGATGGCGCTTAACCCGGGCAAGCGCCTGATCGTCGCCAAGTATGTTGAAAAGAAGGGAGCGTTGGCGGCGGCGGATGAAAGCAGTTAGCTTAACAACTTGAAAGGATATAAATTCGATGTACAACCTTCTCATCTCCATCAGTGTCGCTTTGTTGCTTTTTCTTCTGCTTACCCTGGCCACCGGGCTTACCTGGTGGCTTTCTCTTCTGATCTCCCTGCCGGTCATGATGGGCTGCTTTTACCTCATTTCCAGGTTGGTGATGAAGCGTGTTATGGCTATCATGGAAACCGCCTCCAGAGACCTCCAGGCCCAGCGGGTGGAAAAGGCCGTCCGTGAGTTGCAAAGCGCTTTCAGGTACGGCAAGTGGCAGATATACGTAACCGGCCAGTTGAACGCTCAGATCGGAATGATCCACTATATGAAACGGGACTTTCCCGCCGCCTTCCCTTATCTGGAAAAGGCGTTCTTCAAGAATTGGGTGGCCATGGGGATGCTCGCCATCACATACATGAAGCGGAACAAGCCCGACAAGATGAAAAAAACCTTTGAAAAAGCCCTTCAGTGGTCATCCAGGGAATCCCTGCTGTGGAACCTTTATGCCTACTGCCTGCTTGAGAGCGGCAATCCCGACAAAGCGCGGGAGTCGCTGGAGCGAGGGATGAAGAAACTCCCCGGAGATGAGCATATAAAGGGAAACCTGGCGCTCCTGCTCGAAGGGAAGAAAATGAAGATGCGGGGTTTCGGTGATATGTGGTTCCAGTTCCATCTGGAGAGCGTAGGCGCCCTGCAGAAACGTCAGATTGCGGCCATGGGTGGCGCGAAGCGCCGTATAATCCGAAAATAAGGGGGCACGACATGAAACGATTGTCGGCACTAGGACTGCTGCTCGGTTTTGCACTGGTCATGGGTGGGTGCATCTCCATGGGAAAATTTGAACGGAAAGAACAGGAAGCTCTTAATCTCGGCAAAGACCTTAAAACCATCCAGCAGCAGTACGACGATCTGAAGAATGAAAACAAGGCCCAAATCGACAAGCTGAACAGCGACGTAGCGGGCCTTGCCAACGAGAAGACGAGGCTGACCGCCGACAACCTGGAGCTGGACAAGGTACTAAAAGCGTCAAAGTCTGAATCACTGATACAAATAATCGGACTACGCCAGCGGGTTGCCGACCTGGAATCGGCAGACGCCAAGTTGAAGGAGAACATCCTCAGCCTTCAGAAGACCAAGGAAGATGAGGTGAAAAAAGTCAGCGTTACCCTGGAGGAAATGACGGAAAAAATGAAGGAGCAGATAGCCAAAGGGGACCTGACTATCCGGGAGCTCCGTGGCAAGCTGACCCTTGACATGAAGGCGGAGTTGCTGTTCGATTCAGGCAAGGCCGAGATTAAGCCTGCGGGGATCGAGGTGTTGGGCAAGATGATTGGCGCCTTCAGTGTCCTGCAAGGAAAGGTGATACGGATCGAAGGACATACGGACAACAAGCCGATCACCGCCACTCTGTCCAAAAAATACCCGACCAACTGGGAACTCTCCGCTGCACGGGCCATCAACGTGACCCGCTATCTTGAACAACAGGGGGTTGATCCGCACATCCTCTCGGCGGTTGCCCATAGTGAATTCCAGCCCAAGCCGGAGGCCGACAACAACACCGAAGAGGGACGGGCAAGCAACCGGCGGATAGAGATCATACTTGTAAACAAGGACTGACGGATAGATTGAATCAGGACTGTTATGTCATGAAAAAAGAAACGAAACCGCCCAGACATGGGAAGGAAATCGCCGGTCAGCCGTTCAGTGGTCTCAAGTCATTCCAGATCGAGGGTCTGGCATCCCTGCCGACACCCACCTCCAGACCGGAGCAGCACCAGGCCGAAGCAGGAGACGAGGACATTGGCCTGTTTTACCGTGAGATGGCCGGAGTGCGGAGGCTTGAGGAGAGCCTGGCAACCGGGGTCAAAAGTGGTGACACCGTGGCCGCCGCCGCTGTAAACCTTTCAAGGTTCGAAGAACAGGAACAACAACTGTTCCTGGATGCGCTGCGGGAACTGGACTTGGACATGATGTTCCGGGACGGGATCCCAACAACCGGCAGCCAGGCCCGGCCACTCCGGGCAAACCGGCTGCGCCAGTTAAAGAGTGGGGCGATCCGCA
Source organism: Geobacteraceae bacterium (assembly GCA_049301475.1). Lineage (GTDB taxonomy): Bacteria > Desulfobacterota > Desulfuromonadia > Geobacterales > Geobacteraceae > JBAQKZ01. The sequence goes on from JBAQKZ010000076.1 coordinate 3,765, forward strand.
TTACTTGCGAGCTAGACCTTCATGGAATGACCCGCGACGAAGCGGTAAAGAGCCTCGCATATTTTATTAGCGGGGCATGTAACCGGGGCCAGAAGGCGGTCCTTGTCATCACCGGCAAGGGAAACAATTCTCCCGACGAGCCGGTACTGATAAGTGCGGTGGCCGGTTGGCTTCGTGAAAAAGGGAAGGGAATGGTCGCGGAGTTCGCCCACGCACCCCGTCGGATGGGGGGAAAAGGAGCGTTCGTCGTCTTCCTAAAAAGCAAGGGGAAACCGGGGGAGAAGATCTAATGCCGAGTTGCAATCAAAATGAGTACTAGGCGGCGAGTGGGGGGCGACGTAGGCATACACGAACAGTACGTTGAGGAGTCCCCGACGAAGCCAACAACGTAGTCGTTTGATTGCGACTCGTTATTTGCCCGGACGGATCCCCCGTAAAGGATACGGGAAATGGCAAAGAAAGTTTGGGTGAATCGTGACGACTGCATCAGTTGCGGACTATGCATATCGCTGGCGCCGGAGGTGTTCCGCTTCGAGGAAGGCAAATCCATGGCCTACAACCAGGAGGGAGCGCCAGAGATCAGAATACAGGAGTGCATCGACGGCTGTCCGGTAAGTGCAATTTACTGGGATGAATAACCTATTAAACCAATTTCAAATCAAAGGTGCATTCAAGGCGGCGAGGATTGAGGCTACGAAGGCATACAGCCAGTATGTTGAGGAGCCGAAGAGGAGCCGAAGACGAGCCAACGAAGAGGGCGCTTTGATTTGGAATTGGTATTATCCCCTCTCATACGGCTCAAATAGCCGCCTGAACTCATCCAACGCAAAACGGTCCGTCATCCCGGCGATGTAATCACATATGACCCGTTCCCTGCCTGCGCTCTCCATCTTTAACATATATTTGCTGGGCAGTAGTGATGGATGCTCCATGTATATATCAAATAACCGCCGCAAATAACGTTCCGCTTTGACCCGCATCCGCTCTACCTTGAAGTGGCGGTACAGATTGGTCATCAGGAACTGCTTCAACTCACGATTTTTAGTGGTCAATTCAGGGCTGAAACCAACCACCTGCCGGTTGGTCAGGCGTAGGTCCTCTTGGGTGCGAATGCCGTGCTGTTCGATGTTTTTCAGGGTTGTTGCGGTGAGATCATCAATAAACCTGCCTATGAGGGCGCTGATGGTCTGGTACTTGCCCCTTTCCTGGTCGATGCCGGTGTACTTGGCTACCACCCGGCCGTACATTTCGCGCCACAACTCTACATGATCCAGTTGGGTAATGGCCAAATAGCCTGATTTGAGACCGTCGTCGATGTCATGGTTGTTATAGGCGATTTCATCGGCGAAATTAATGATCTGAGCCTCAATGGTCGGGACCACGCCGGGGAGGAACTCGGACATGGTCTCAGCCGGGCGGTCGTAGGGTGAAGAGTGCTTTATGATCCCCTCCCGCACTTCCCATGACAGGTTGAGACCGTTGAAATCATGGTATCGTTCCTCCAACTCGTCCACCACCCGGAGTGATTGAAGGTTGTGCTCGAAACCGCCGTGCCCTTCCATGAGAGAGTTCAGCACCTCCTCGCCTGTATGTCCGAAGGGTGTATGGCCGAGGTCGTGGGCCAGTGCCAGGGCCTCCACAAGTTCTTCGTTAAGTTTCAAACGGCGAGCGATAGCCTTGCCGATCTGAGCCACCTCAAGGGAATGGGTCAGCCGGGTCCTGTAGTAGTCCCCCTCGTGGTTGACGAAGACCTGAGTCTTGTACTCCAGGCGACGGAAGGCCGCGCTATGGATGATCCGGTCCCGGTCTCGCTCGAAGATCGGTCGATCGTCCCGCAACTCCTCAGGATATTTTCGTCCCCGTGATCGGGCGCTCAGGGCCGCATAACCCGCGAGATCAGGTCTCTCCATGGAAGCAGCACCGCTCATATTTTTTCCTCCATTGACTTCCCTGTTTTTAGCCCGCGCGGCCAATGGTGTCAACTGCAAAGTTTGCGTGGAGAAAATACTTGAGCACTTACAAAAGGAGTCAATAGGAAAATAGGCAACAGCGTCCCTGCCCATCCCCCATGGGATTTCCCAGTGGAGATTTTGTTCCGTAGTGAAATAGCACCATAGCCCAAGAACATCAAGTAGTTACAACTGGTAAAACTAGATTATTGGATTTACCGTTACAAAGTAAGGTAATATTCGCGTATTGCGAAAGAAGTGCAAACTACAATGAAAAAGGAGGGAGCGTTATGGCGGAACCAATTCCAAAACCAGGTTCTATCTCGTTTGAGGACAGGGCAATAAAGGCGCAACCGTATGTTTGGGGATATGGTTGTACGCCTAGGGTTGCTAAATTGAGGGACGAGTGTTATTCGAAGGGTGTGGTAATAAAGGACTGGTCTGATGTTGTCAGTGGATTAGGAGTGCTCAGTTTTAGAAAGGACGTAAAAATCGATGTTGATAGGGCAAGGATCGTTACTAAGGTTTTTAAAGAAACCGAAGGGAAACCGATTGTATTACGGAAGGCAGAAGTTATCTCTCGGTTATGCGAAGAAATGCCCATCTTTATTAAACCGGGAGAGCTAATTGTGGGGGATCCCAATAGTGCCCCCGATGAGGTTAGATGGTATCCTGAAGTTTCCGTATCTTATATGCCGGAGTCATTGGAAACCGGCTTTAAGCATATGGTAACGGCCGAAGAGAAAAAAGAGATACTTGATGAGATTTATGATTACGGTTTTTATCCAAAATTTCATAAACAGGCGAGGTTCTCCGGTGAAAACAGGGAAGACAAACCAGTCGATCACAAATAAGAAACAATCCACAAAGTCGAAACCTGCCAGGCTGTCCGTGCCCAAGCTCTCCCGCACCCACTGGCCGGAAGGGATGGAACTGGAGGAGTGGCAGCGGGAGCTACGCAAGCAGTATGGCACGGAACAGTCGTTCTTGCTGGAAAACCGGGGCGGGCATCCGGTCTTTTCCGACTTTTCCCTTACCAACCCCCTGTCGGGAAAGAGCTACCGGATCGCTATCCGCGGTGACCGGGCCGGAGACAACTTCTGCTCCTGCCCCGATTTCCAGATCAACAACCTGGGCACCTGCAAGCATATCGAGTTCGTCCTGGTGAAACTGAAGGCAAAACGTGGGGCGAAGAAGCTCTTCAAAGACGGTTTCACCCCTGCCTGGTCGGAGGTCTTCCTTAGCTACGGGTTAAAACGTCAGGTCCACTTCAGGCCGGGGGGCGCCGCACCGGCGCGTTTGTTGACACAGTCGCGGCACTATTTTGACGACCGGGGCGTCTTGAAGGAGGGACGCTTGAACGATTTTGCCGCGTTTCTCTCCAATCCGCCATCAGCACCGGGGCATGAACTGCGCTGCTATGACGATGTGATGGAATACATCGCCGGTCGCCAGGATACGGACCATCGCCTGTCACTGGTGGAGCGGGAACTGCCCCTAGGAATCGATTCTCTGCCGTTCGACACCCTCATCCGCACTCAACTCTACCCTTACCAGCGGGAAGGGGTCCTCTTCGCGGTCAAGACCGGACGATCCCTCATCGCCGACGACATGGGATTGGGCAAGACGATCCAGGCCATTGCTTCGGCTGAACTGATGGCCCGGCTCTTCGGAATTGCCAGGGTGCTGGTTATTTCCCCCACTTCCCTCAAATACCAGTGGAAGGCGGAGATTGAGGCATTCACTAATCGCACGGTCACCGTAATCGAGGGGCTGACCCCGAAACGACGTGATCTATATCGGGATGATTCCTTTTTCAAACTCCTGAATTACGATATCGTCTACCGGGACAGCGATCTGATCCGGGAGTGGGGGCCGGATCTGATCATCCTGGACGAGGCCCAGCGGATCAAGAACTGGCAGACACGCACGGCGCAAGCGGTGAAAAGACTCGACTCCCCCTATGCCCTTGTCCTTACCGGCACCCCGCTGGAGAACCGGATAGAGGAACTCCACTCCATCATGGAATTTGTTGATCGCTATCACCTGGGGCCGTTATACCGGTTCGTCCATGCCCACAGGGTGACCGACGACGGCGGCAAGGTGGTCGGCTACCGGGACCTGGACCGGATCCGGCACTCCCTGAAGGGGGTGATGATCCGAAGGCGCAAGAGCGAGGTGCTAAAAGAACTCCCGGAGCGAATCGACAAGAACTACTTCGTCCCTCTGACGCCGGAGCAGGCGAAAATTCACGAGGATTTCGCCGACATCGTGCTCCGGCTGGTCAACAAGTGGCGACGCTACAAATTCCTGAGCGAGGCGGACAACCTGCGACTCCGGATCGCCTTGGCACGCATGCGGATGGTCTCTGACAACACCTATCTGGTGGACAAGCAGACGGTATTCGGTCCGAAGATCGCCGAACTGGAAATGCTGCTCAGGGAGATCGTTATCGAAGGTGGTGAAAAGGTGGTTATCTTCAGCCAGTGGCTCCGGATGAACGAGCTGGTGGAGCGTGTCCTTGAGGCAAACTGCATCGGCTATGTCCATTTAAACGGCGGGGTGCCATCAAAAGAGCGTAAAGGGCTCATGTCCCGCTTCAAGGAAGACGCCGGTTGCCGCGTCTTCCTCTCCACAGACGCCGGTGGTGTGGGGCTGAACCTCCAGAGCGGCTCAGTAGTGATCAATATGGACATCCCCTGGAATCCCGCAATCCTGGAGCAGCGCATCGCCAGGGTCCACCGGATGGGACAAAAGAAATCGGTGCGGGTGATCAACTTCATCAGCAAAAACTCCATTGAGGAACGGATTCTTGACCTTATCCGCTTCAAGAAAGCGCTCTTTGCCGGGGCACTGGACGAAGAGGGTAGAGACACTGTGATGATCGGCCAGTCGCAACTGGAAGCCTTCATGAGTTCCGTGGAGGAGGTTACCGGAGGTCTGGAGCGCCACGATGCGGCTGTCGAACGGGCGGAATGGCAGGAAGAAGCTGCGGCGAGCCTAGTCGGCGAAGAGGTTGAACCGGTGGCTAATGCAGGGGTTGAGACTGAAACGGCTCCCACGGCGATCGGCGCAGCAGAGGCACCCCCCATCGGCGAGTTATTGCAGAGTGGCGCCCGCTTCCTCATGGACCTGGGC
>JBAQKZ010000077.1:0-3117 GCA_049301475.1 Geobacteraceae bacterium
ATACCAATTCCAAATCAAAGCGCCCTCTTCGTTGGCTCGTCTTCGGCTCCTCAACATACTGGCTGTATGCCTTCGTCGCCTCAATCCTCGCCGCCTTGACTGCATCTTTGATTTGAAATTGGTATAATTCCTTAATTGCGACTCATGGAGAACCATCGTGCCTGAAACCGTCGCATTTAGTGAATCTCTTCTGCTCGACCACCTGCCGGTGGATGTCCGTACCCCGCTGGAGTACGAGGAAGACCATATACCCGGCGCCATCAACGTTCCCCTCCTGACAAACGAGGAGAGGGTCGAAATCGGCACCCTCTACAAACAGACCGGCCCGCACGAGGCCCGTATGCGCGGGCTGGAGTTGACCGCCCACCGTTTTCCGGCTCTGGTGAAGGAGATAGCCGAGGCAGCCGCCGGAAGACCGATCCTTGTCTATTGCTGGCGGGGAGGGCTGAGAAGCAAAACCGTCGCCGACATCCTGGAACTCACGGGCTTCCGGGCCGTACAGTTGAAGGGAGGATACAAGGCGTACCGCAATCGGGTCATCGCCTATTTTGAGGAGTTTCGCCCCCCTGGGCCGCTGGTGGCGCTCCACGGCATGACCGGCGTCGGCAAGACCACCTTCCTCCTCGGACTGAAGAGCAACCGCTATTCCGTCATCGACCTGGAGGGGCTGGCATGCCATCGCGGCTCCGCATTCGGCGAACTGGGGCTCTCTCAGACACTTACACAGAAGCGGTTCGAGAGCTTGCTATGGGATGCTTTGCGCGGATTGCCGCCGGGCCGTCCGATTCTCGTAGAGGGAGAAAGCAAAAGGATCGGCAGGATATCGCTTCCCAGCAAGCTGTATGAAGCAATGCAGGAGGGGGTATTGGTCTGGTGCGAGGCGTCACTTTCCACAAGGGTGCAACGGCTCATAGAGGAGTATGGCCGGCTTGACTACCGGCAAGGGATGGCGGAGGCGCTTGAGAGAATCCGGAAAAGACTGGGGGGGGGGAAGTTTGCAGAGATTTCCGGCTACCTGGAGCGATGGGAAATGGAGCCATTCATGCGGGAGTTGATGGCGGGCTACTACGACAAGGTATACTATAAAACCCGCGAATGGGAGGAGGATATAATGATTTCAATGGAAGATTATGCTACGGCGAAAAATGAACTGGAGGAATTTATATGGAAGAGATTCGGAATTTCCTGACCATCTCCACGGGATGGTACGATAGCTTGGACTCCCGAAGATTAGGCTCTCCCAGGTCCTGTTCACGATTGACATAGGTGCAGTCGGTGAAGAAGAGCCTGTTGAATTCCCGGTCGGCCAACTGATAGAGTCCATCCAGGAAAGGATCGGCCTTCTCGAAATGGCAAACCGACGTATCCCTGCTTAGCCGCTCCCCCATCACGAACGCTTTTAGCGCCCCATCCACCAGCACAACCACCCCCTGGAGGCCGAGCACGTCGGCCGACTCAAGAGCTATTGCGGTAGCCTCCACCTCGGGGCGCATGGAACTGCTCCCGATAGCCTCACGCACCCGGAGCCATTCGGAAAGGAGCGCCAGGGCGGCCTCCCTGTGGCGCTCTGCATAGGGTTCGATCATGAAATCGTGCCGCGCCGTGAAATAATTGATCCGGTTCTTCTTCTTGTGATAGCGGTTGCCGGGAAGCTCCGCCATATCACTACGCAGGTAGAGATAGTCGAAATTGTCCCTGTCCTCTGCTATGCGCAATCCCTTATCCGGAAGAAAATCCCGCACAAAAATGTCGTCGGCGCCGTAGAGGGTCACACCTTGCTCAAGCAGCAGCAGGGCCGCCCCACCACGATTGCCGTTTAGTGGCGGCAGGAAATACTCCTCCCCCCCATAACCGCGCCCCAGTACAACGAGTGATCCCCCACACCGGTCAGCCGGTAGGCGTGGGCCAGGCGGAAGAGGTAGAGACCAGCGAAGGTCAGTTCCGATACGCGGGGCTGCAAGCGGAAGAATATCTCATCCAGAAGCGGCTTGTCGCCTAAAGTCAGCTCCCTGGCTAACGGGTACGGAGGAATCTCCATCACAACTACCCTTGTATGCTGTCGTCACCCAAAGCAAAGGTGTCGATGATCCACCGGGCGATACTGAGCCTCCCCGGCAGCGACTCCGGCATGGATGCTGCGGAAAACCAGCGGGCATCCTCGAGCTCTTCCCGGTCAGGCATGATTTCACCCCCGGCGTAATCGGCCACGAAACCGGTCATGAGCTGGCTCGGGAATGGCCAGTTCTGACTTCCCACATATCTCACGTTATGTACACGGATGCCGGTTTCCTCCAGCACCTCCCGGTGTACGCACTCCTCAAGCGACTCGCCGAAGTCGAGGAACCCGGCAAGCAGGCTGTAGAACCCCTTTGGCCATGAACCCTTTCTCGCCAGCAGAAATTCGCCGCCTTTTCGCACCAGGACAATAACACATGGATGGATATGCGGGAAATGCTCGTGGCCGCAGCCGAGACAGCGCTTGCCCCAGGTGGCCGGTATCGGCTCAAGGCCGCCGCCGCAGATAGAGCAGACCCCGCTCTGCCGGTTCCACTGGAGTATCTGGTAGGCAAGCCCCCCCAGCGTAAGAATACGGTCGTCTATCCGCCGCCTGGCATTCAACGGCTCTGCTACCAGTTCGGTCGGCAACTCCACTCCGCGTGATATCATCATCGAGCGCAAGGGCTTGCCGTGCCAGAAACCGAAACATATCTCCCTCGTACCCTGCTCCAGCCACCCGGGACGCTCTCCTTCCAGGAAACGGAATTCCTCCCCCTCCCGTAGCAGAACGAGTGCGCTCCCCCGCAGTATAACCCAGTAACCCGGCTCCGACGGCGACTCTGCGCCGGGACGTAGCGGTCGGAACCCATCCTTGATAATAACGCCGTTGAACGGCAGATTGATCGCCTCCGGATACATCATTACACCTCCCATATTTGCAATATAATCATAGCATACGGAATTGGGGAGGGGAATCAACCACTTTGTGAGTCGCACGGTAAATTTGTTCTCCATGTGAGCAGTCATGCTGGACAGGAGTTTTGAGTCATTTTCAAATAGTCAAAGACCATACGCACGTTTCTCATGAGCTGTCTCATTTTTTGTGCGACACTCACCGTG